>NZ_JBYSYV010000011.1:25355-76710 GCF_058783805.1 Peribacillus sp. FW305-BF15
CATGAAGGAATATCTAGTCTTAAACTTGGTTCTAATGAGCCAGCATACGGTTTTTTCTTATATTACATTTCAGGTGATTCCGGAAATACGCTCCCTTTCCGCCGACTGTCTGCCAAGCCTCCTCGACGCAAGCGTCTGTGGGGTCTCGACTAGCCAGTATTTCGGCAGGAGTGTCGCAAATTTCCTCCATCCATTAAGGATTACTGTAAAAAACCATGAAGGAGCATCTAGTCTTAAACTTGGTTCTAATGAGCCAGCATACGGTTTTTTCTTATATTACATTTCAGGTGATTCCGGAAACGCTCCCTTTCCGCCGAATGTCTGCCAAGCCTCCTCGACGCGATTTTCCTTAAACAACTACAATTAGCCTACCGTCCCCTCAAACAAAAAGCGAAGTATTATCTATCATTTTCCCTGCTTCTTTTTCCTTCAAAATATATCGATGCCGCAAGAGCAATGATTGCAATTGATACAATGCCAGATAACCAAAATAAGTCCATTTCCGTGAAATACCCTACCATATTAACTATGGAAAGGCCGAATATCAAAATTAGTGATAAAACATCCTTTTTTGTTTTGTTTCCGTTTTTCAAAGAACAATCCCAGAATTTTTTCAACCATTCTAAAACACCTCCTTTATTTTCCACAATTAATCCCGCATCTAAACCGTCACTTTTTATCGTGAGCTCAAACTGCACGACGCAAAGCAGTTTTTTCCGTATCCTCATTTCCTTTTCATTTCAAATTTCATGAGTATGAGAGCCCTTAGATGTTCAAAATAAATAAGGGCGGATCACTGATCATCAAGGTAAATAATAAAAAACAAAAAATATATTGAAATATCAATTTAATTTAGTTATAATACTGTACGGTCTTAGTATTACTGTTTATATAATTTTTAGAAAATTTAATAATTTTCTAAAATAGCAAATTTTGGTTTACTCGGAGGGTTTATTTTGTCTAATAAGGTTCCATCTTCATTTATAGTAGTGATTGGGTTCATGTTATTTGCCCTTTTCTTCGGTGCAGGGAATTTAATTTTCCCGCCAATGCTTGGTCAATCGGCAGGTACGAATATCTGGTCGGCTAATGCAGGGTTTTTGGTCACAGGAGTAGGATTACCGTTACTTGGTGTGCTGGCACTCGGTTTTTCTGGTAAAGATGACTTACAATCATTAGCAAGCCGTGTCCATCCAGTCTTTGGTATTATATTCACAACCATTCTTTATTTAGCCATTGGTCCATTATTCGCCATGCCTAGAACAGGAAACGTTTCTTTTGAGATCGGTGTAAAACCTTTTTTGCCTGAAGATCCAGGTCCATTGCCTTTACTTATTTTCACCATCATCTTTTTTACAGTTTCATGCCTTCTTTCGCTCAATCCCGCGAAAATTGTCGAAATTGTGGGGAAAGTTTTGACACCCATCAAGTTGACGTTCATTGGAATCCTGGTGGTAGTAGCTTTCGTTAATCCAATTGGAGATTTTGAAGCACCTGCCGAGCACTATATGGTTCAACCATTTTTCAACGGGTTCAGAGAAGGATATTTAACCATGGATACTCTTGCATCTTTTGTTTTTGGCATCATCATCATTAATGCCATCAAAGAAAAAGGTGCCAAAACAAAAAAACAAATCATGATCGTTTGTGGAAAAGCGACTGCCATTGCGGCGGTTATCCTTGCTACCATTTATACAGCTCTCTCTTATATGGGTGCTTCAAGCGTTGGGGAACTTGGACGCTTGGATAATGGAGGCATTATCTTGGCGAAAGTCTCGGATTACTACTTTGGATCATATGGCGGGCTATTATTGGGATTAATGATCACAGTAGCTTGTATTACGACGAGCGTAGGACTCATTACCTCTTGCTCGACGTACTTCCATAAACTATTTCCAAGTCTGCCTTACAAAACGATTGCCATAAGTTTATCCATTTTCAGTGCAATCATTGCCAATATTGGACTAACTGAGTTAATTGCCATTTCAGTACCGGTTATGACAGCCATTTATCCATTAGCCATTGTTTTGATCTTCCTAACATTTCTTCATTCCTTATTTAAGGGAAGACCTGAAGTTTATCAAGGCAGCTTACTTTTAACATTCATCGTCAGTCTATTTGATGGATTAAATGGAGCAGGTGTACACATTACTTTCATCAATGATTTCTTCACTGCAATACTTCCTATGTATGAAGCTGGGCTTGGGTGGATCGTCCCTGCCATTGTTGGAGGATTCATCGGGTATGCAAGCAGCGTCTTAAAGTCGAAATTCGGTCATGATCACCAAATAGATTAAATGATATAAAGTCAGTCCAGGCATATAAACTGTAGACGAACTCGAGATAAGCGAGTTGAACTGCCCCGTAAATGTTAGACACCAAACTAACATTTACGGGGTGTTTTTTATGGCTAATTTTTCTGCCATAAAGGCAGCTCCAGACTGAAAGAAAAGCAAGTTTGTCTTCGGGTTCTTTATTTATTAAACATTCCTGTGGATAACGGTAAAAAACACTAAGGATGGTTCGGGGTGAGACCATGTTGATAGAAGGGATAAAAACATCACATTTCTTTAATTTCACATTTATTCCGTAATTTCTTCAGCAATTGGAAAATCTGACCTCGATGATGTGATTCATGTTCAATCAAATGGTAAACGACCCATTCAGGTGTGACGTCATATTGATCAAGTACCCTCGGTTTACGCCAATCCGTCAGGTCCATCGTGCGGAAGTTTGAAAGAAATACCTCACGCACCTTATTGAGTCGGTAGAAATGTTCGTCCAATGTTTGTCCTTCAATATGATTTAGGGAGCCATCTTCAGCACGGCACCCTACTGGAAACAACGCGGATATTTCCGAATCCCATTCCGTAACAAGGACCTCTTCGTATAACCAATCTGCCTCTATCAGCGCGATGTGATATAACATCGAGCCAATCGTTTGCCTTTCATCGATTTTCAAATCGAGTATATTTTGGCTGATTCCAATCAATTCCGATATAAGTGTACGGCGAACATCCTCTAAACACCATAGCCACCGCCCAATTTCCTCTTCATATCCCGGTAATGCAGATACCAGTAATGCTCGTCTCTCCACTAAGATCAATCCTCCTCTTCATCACATACATTCTATTTAAACGTGTTGTCTCCTCCTTTTTAATAGAAAATTACCCTTTAGAGCAGGACAAAAAGAGCAATCTTTAAGATTACTCTTTCGCTTGTTCATGTTTTTTTTTTTCGTTTTATGTTATTCGCTATCGCAGATCGAAATTAGCTCCCCAAAAAAAGATTGGCTCTCATCTCCTCTGATATACGCCTGCCCTGTAAATAATCCTGTTCCCGTTCTTGTTCAACCATCATGCGTTGCTCCAGTTTTTGAGCATATTGTGCATAGCCGATTCCATGAGCCTGAAACATCGCTTTTTCCATTGCCGACGTGTACGTTAGTTCGAGAAAATTAATGAAGAATCAATCCTTCCCATAGTGAATTTCGTACTCATCTTATCATTGAAAGGGATAACTCACAAAGTTGCTACGGCTCCATATTCACTGATAATTCAGATTTTTTAACGACTGTTTCCATCTCCGTGTCCAAAAACGCCAAATCCCTCGGTCTTCCTCTAATTTCCTTTTTTCATTCACAAAAATAGCCTCATTTATTTTTAAGACAAATTAAAAATCCCATTAACAAACCTCTTGTTAATGGGATTGGATGTTTATTTATATGAACCGAAAATTTCCTTTGCCAATTTTCGCCCAGTAGGAGTCGCAGCCAGGCCGCCTTCTGCCGTTTCACGAAGTGCAACCGGCATGGTCAATCCTATTTTATACATGGCATCGATCACTTCGTCACATGGAATGCGGCTCGTAATGCCCGCAAGTGCCATATCAGCTGCCGTTATTGCGTTGGATGCACCCATTGCGTTACGTTTCACGCAAGGAACTTCAACCAATCCAGCCACTGGGTCGCAAACCAATCCAAGCATATTCTTCAAAGTGATCGCCATCGCTTCTGCCGCTTGGCTTGGTGTACCGCCGGCCAGTTCCACTATCGCAGCTGCGGCCATTCCGCTTGCCGAGCCCACTTCTGCTTGGCAGCCACCAGCCGCTCCAGAAATGGAAGCATTGTTTGCAACCACGAATCCGAAGGCAGCGGAAGTGAAAAGAAATTCAATCATCTCTGCCCGGGTCGGGTTTAATTTTTCTTTCACGGCAAATAATGTACCGGGCACAACTCCCGCAGAACCTGCAGTCGGAGTGGCACAGATCATTCCCATTGCTGCATTCACTTCGTTCGTCGCAACAGCTTTACTGACGGCATCCAATAATAAATTACCTGCCAGTGCCTTGCCCGACTTGATATAATTTTGCAAAAGAACGGCATCTCCGCCCGTTAGGCCTGTCACGGATTGCACACCTTTCAGGCCTCTTTCCACCGCTTGTTCCATCACTGTCAAATTCCTGTCCATCTTTTCGATGATCTGTTCTCTCGACAGGCCTGAGAACTCCATTTCTTGTAAAATCATGATTTCCGCGATTTTCACATTTTTACTTTCAGCAAGTTCAACCAACTCTGCTACATTTCGGAACATGTTTTTACCTCCATATCTATGCCAGCACTTTTAATGATGATCATTCAACCATCCTTATGACTTGCGACACGTTTTCCAATCCTTCAATTTCCATCATGACATCGCTCTGGATTTTCTGATCGACTTCAATCACCATGAGGGCCATTTGGCCTTTTTCTTTTCGTGAGACTTCCATATGACCAATGTTAATTTCATGATTCGCCAATACGGTCGAAACGGAAGATATGATTCCAAACACATCGTTATGCACGACTAAAATGGCTGGGTTTTCCCCTGACAATTTGAGCTTGAATGTATTCAGCTCCGTTATTTCTATCGTTCCGCCGCCAATCGAGATCCCGACAAGTTCCAATTCCTTATCCTCGTCGAACAATCTGATTTTGACTGTATTAGGATGATCCATCACAGTATCCTCGATTGTAAAGGAAACGTCCATACCGGCTTCTTCCGCTATCGTTAAAGAGGCAGGGATTCGTTCATCATCCGTATCGAAATCCAAGATCCCGCCGACGACAGCAACATCCGTACCGTGTCCCCTGTATGTTTTTGCAAAAGAACCATATAAAGAAATAATCGCTTTCTTCGGTTGCTTTCCGAATAATGTCCTTGCTACTCTGCCAATTCTGGCAGCTCCTGCTGTATGTGAACTTGAAGGTCCAATCATGACGGGACCGATTATATCGAATGCAGATCTGTATTTCATCGTGTAATGCCCCATTTCTGGCAATAAATTTTTTAACCGTCTTTTAAAGTGAATGAAGATCAAAAAGCGGCATTATTACTATATTAAAATATTTTTATCATTCTTGCAATGAAAACCCTTTCATTGCATATCCCATATTAACATATATTACATAACATACCTACCAATATTTTTTTATTATTTAACTTAGAAATAATATTTGATTTTTCAGTATTTTAAGATAATTAACCTTTATCCATTAAATTTGAAGAAAACAAAAAAAAGCAGCCTGGCGGCCACTTTTAATAAGGATGTTCCTAACCAACTGACCCAAATCAATTCCTTCAACCGATCAGTACGGTTTGCATCTAATTTTATAACTAAGCTGATCGTAGATGTTCGAGACTCCTGCGGGAAAACGTGTCCAGGGGGAGACCCCGCAGGCGCAAGGCGCCGAGGAGGCTTCCCGGACCGCCCGCGGAAAGCGAGTGCCTGGAGTGGAAATCACGTTCAAATTGTACAAGCCATAAAAATAGACAAACTCGATTTCATCGAGTTTGTCTACAGTCTGAAAGCAGCCATCAGGCTGCTTTTCCCTTCGATCTCCGATTTAACTCGCCTTTTTTTCATCTCTGGATCCAGCGGCACCCCAAATTTCGGATGCCCATTCAGGATGGTCGATGAATGGATTGCGGTTATTTTGCCAGTCCTGAATGACATCATTGCGATGGCTCTCGAAATCGTCGACTGGATCGAGCTCATTCCATTTCAAGAGTGTCGATAGCTTTCCATGAAGCGGCTTCGGATACGTATTGACCGTATCTGATAATTCAAGATCCAACTCGCCGTTTCCTTCATATCGGACGGCCATGTAAAATAGCATCCGTGCTATATCGCCTTTAACATGGTCTGGCGGCTCCCATGAATCTGAATCAAACTTACATTCACATCCACTATATGTTTGACCCCCCTCGTCGAAATCAAGGTGGCCCCGTTTTCCATTGACTGTCACATCAGCGGGACGGAGGTGATGAAGGTCTGTCCCGGGACCTTTGCTTGTCCCAAAATCACCGTGGGACTTTGCCCAAACATGTTCGCGGTTCCATTGTCCGGCATTGCCCCCATTCGCGTTCTCCGAGATCGATTTTCCAGAGTAAAGCAAGATGACATTCTGTTTGTTCACCGGATCTTCATCCGTTTCTTTAAGGGCATTCCACACTTGATCATAAGATAACATCGTATGGCCCTTAATTATCGAGTGCAGAACCGCTTTCAATTCCGTTCCCGTTTTTCCTGCCGCCGTTTCGTAATAAGCTTCAAGCGGCTTATCATTCGATACGGTCAACGTGAAACGGGCAACCGTTTCCGATAGCTGGTCCTCGGCCTTGACTGCGACAAGGTATGTTCCAGCTTCATCTGCAGGAAGCATTAATGTCTGGCCGGTGACTGTACCGATAGTGGATGAAAAGGTCAGCTTATCCCCATCAGGATCTGAGAAGTGCTCACTTAAATCGATGGTGACCTTTGAACCGGCTTTCACTTCGAGATTTTCCAGTGTTTTCGTTAAGACGGGCGCATGATTTTCTTTAGGGGCGAAAGGGGAAGCAATTGCTTCCCCTTTCGAATCGACAAATTTGATATTCGATGTGTCGACACCTTCTGTTACCGACCATTTCTGAACATTTTCAGCGCCTCTGATTTCTTTTACATGGGCATTATCAATGATGACTTCCTTCACCGCCATGCCGCCAAAATCAATGATTGCACCATCCTTATCCGGTTTAATCGTCACAGCAGCATTCTTCAGCCCAAGGCCTTTGAGTACAGCATATGAACCTTTTAACCAGATACCTTCTTCGATGCTGGATGTTTCGTCAATATCGATCAAAGCACTAGGTGAAGCAATCGTAAGTTTTTTTGTTATAATCTTTGTCAGATTATATGTTTTTTCTGGAGCGGGAGTTTCAACTCGGCCTGATTCAGATAAAATGGTTGAAATCAGTACAGGGTCATGATCACTAGCCCTTCCGTGAACTTCCATGAAGGATGAATTAATATGGACAATATCAACTTTTGTGGCCGCGGCCATATTATTCGATACCAGGATATGGTCCAGTACTTGTGAGTTGCCTTGATATGTGTAAGAATAACGTTTTTCAAAAGGGACTTTCTCGATCATATTGGTTAAATCCTTGCCCTTCAATGTTTTAAGCGGAGCCGAAAATTCAAAATCATTAAAGTCTCCAAGCAAGACGATATTCGCTTCGGCATCCTGTGACTTGATATCACTGACAAACCGATTGACGATCGAGGCAATTTGAAGCCTTTGCGTTTCACTTGAAAGGACAGGTGGCTGGTTTTTGCCGAACAACGGCTGGTCACCGCCCTTGGAATTGAAATGATTGGCCACCACCACTACGCTTTCGCCTTTAAATTCGAATTGAGCCGCTAAAGGCTTTCTGCTTGATTTGAAGGCGGGATCGGCAGGCTCGATTCGTCCAGGGTTCAAGGTGAGTTTCCCATCTTTGAAAGCCACGGACTGTGTTGCCGTCCCTTTCGTTCCTTCAGTCAATTTGACACGGTCGACATTATATAAAAAGCCTACACGGATATTCCCGCCAGGTGCACCGCCATCAAGTTTATCTTCCGGAGCGATATCGATGTATTGATATTGCGGTCCGCCCAGCTCTTTTATTTTGTCGGTTAACTTCTTGGCACTTTGGGCAGAATCCGTTGTCCCGCTGTCTGTTGCCCCATCATTATCCTGCATTTCCGTTACCCCGATGATATCGGGTTGTTTAAGATTGGCAATGATGGATGTTGCGATCGTTTCAACTTTCGAATTAGCGGTTTGAGTGGAGAAATTCTCTATATTATAGGAAGCGATCGATAGCTCATCAGCATCCTTCTCTAAAGATGTCACTTCCCTGACCGCACCGCCATCCTTTAACTCAGGCAGCTGGGCTTTATCCGTCACTACCCTATAGTTGCTATATCCATAGCTGATTACACCGGTAACCGGGCTTTCAAAGAAATCACCCGTTTTGGCTGGAAATGATTCATCATTTATATCCAGGGTAATTCTTTCAGGGTTGAAATCCATTTCCGTTATTTTGACGCCTCCAACTGCAGTCGTCGTTTCCATATTCCCTGGGATCACGACCAATTCACCATAGTCTTGGGGAGCAACCACTTTCGGGTTATATACTTCTACAAGCATTCCTTCCAGACTCTCGTAGAAATCAATACCGTCTTCACCCGGATTAAAATCTGTCAATCTATCATCATCAATGTTCTCAGACGGCGGAATGACATCCTTTCCGATGACGATCGGTTCTGGCATCGATGCAGTACCAAGCTTTTCAATCGTCGTATTGGTCAATTCAGTTGTTGGCAGATCCGTCGTTTTCATTTCAGCGTATCCTTCGATATACCATTCGGCGACTTTACCTGCCACTTTGACATGATCGCCCGCTTTTAGGCCATGCGCTTTGTTATACACAAGTATTCCCTCGGAAGTCGTTAAGTCCTTATCCGGGTTGGGATCTTGCATGTAAAAGTTATTCGCATCTTTTACATAAGTGACGACACCTTCCACACCTGAGACGAGTTGAGTTTCATAAGATGAAAAATGATTCATCCCCTGAATGTCACGAATCTTCACTTCAGTGGTTTTGTTAACGGTATAGGCAAATGTGAAAACTTCCGATGTCTTGTCGTTGACAGCGATTGCCTTGATGACCGTATCTTTCGTTAAAATGATAGGTTCTGTGTACACAGCACTTGTAGACGTTGGTGCGGATCCATCCAGCGTATAATGGATTTTCGCTTCTTCCCAACCAGATTCAAGTGATACCTTTGTATTTTCACTAACCGTACCAGGGAAAATATCCGTGTAAACGGCCGGTTTGTTCACCAGTTCATAATCTTCAATACCACGCGGCTTCAACTGGTACGTGTCATTGAACCTCGATCCGATTCCGGTTACGGAAATGACATCCCCTGCTTTAAAGCTTTTCACGAAATCTTCATAGCTCGAACCGGTCCGGTTATCATGGCGAACGATGACGGATTTCCCTTCAATATCTTCCGCTTTGAATTCGAATGTTCCGTATGTGCCCGATGGGGCCAATTCTGTAATGGTCGCCTTATCGATGGTGACCAGCTCACCTTGTGTATCCTCATTGACCCCTGAGGCATCAATCTTTTGGATTTCAGGAAGTTCATTATCAGAAGATACGACTTCAAGGGAAGTTGGTTGGATTTGTAATTCCTTATTATAAGCGGATACTTGTCCGATTAATCTAACCTTATCCCCTTGCTTTACTTCCGCAGGCCACGAAGAACCATAAACATATAGCCCTGCCGTTTCATCTTGGATATAAAAACCTTTTCCTCCCCAATAACCAAGTCCCGTCGTGACCACCCCATCGACCTGCACGACATCTTCCGTATTCGTGCGCGCCTCGGCAATGGAATCCAGAACCTTCACATCAGGCTGTTCAGGTGTTGTTCCCCCATCAGTGATGATCGTGAAATCCGTTGCGGATTTCAGGCCGGGTACTGAAAAGTACTTTTCCAGCTTCCCCGTAATCGTCACCTGCGCTTTAAGTAATTCCGGATGTTCGACCAAATTCAAAGCCGCTCGGATACTTCCGGCTGGAAGCTGAACAGGCATGATTTTCTTAACATCCGTTTCATCCGGACTATCGGCAATGCCTATGTTCGTACTTTCAGTAAAAGGCGATGTTTGTTGATAGCTTGTACCGCTTTTAGCTGTACCGACGATATATCCCTTCACCGTCGCCGTTCCGCTGTTATTATTAATCGCTTCCACGACCGATATTGTCCCTTCGGCATTTGCGGCGGCTGCATTGGGCAGAACCATTGACAGTACGATCAGTATGGCAAAGAAAAGCTTGCTTATCCCGTTCTTCTTCAAGATCTCAACCCCTCTAACTTTTTTCCATAGGCTCAGCAATCATTTGAAAACCGCTTAAAGAATGGTTTCGCCATTCACCGTGACACCGCTCAGGCTTACGTTCTTACCGTTAAGTCCCGATAAATCCAAATCACCCTCTACTGTAACCTCTGAAAAAGTAAAATCATCCGCAGGAGTTCCTGTTAATGTAAGATTCCCTTTAACCACTGCATGTTCCAATGAAGCAATATCCGTGATATCCACAACTACATTGCCTTCATGTGTTTTTGGCGCATCAGCCGTTCCGCCAAAGTCTTTAGCCAATACCACGGTCGGGTCTGTATGGCTTCCCGCCACATCCTTGATGCGTCCTTCGATGCTTGGATCGACAGTTTTCAGCCCGCTTACATAATCACGTAAATTCTCCCAATCAGCGAGTCCGATATCCGTCACTCTTCCTTCTTCATAAGCCTTCTTGAAAACGGTGAATCCATCTCCGCCCTTGGCTGTAAAAGCATTGGTCGCCACGGTATATTCCTTCGCTGGATCCAATTCGGAATATGTTCCATCTTGTCCAAGGACTTCTGCCTTTGTCACACGATTGCCTGCTTCCTTCGAGCTGTCGTAGGTGAATTTCATTCCGGAAACATGCAGGAATCCGCCATTTTCCTTAGGGGCGAGGCTTACACTATGCTCTAATGCTTCATTGATTTCTGCACCCGTAAGCTTCATCGTCGCTAACGTATTCCCAAACGGCAAAACGGTGAGGATTTCCCCTAAAGTGATTTCACCTTGATCGATGCCAGCGCGGATTCCCCCGCCATTTTGGAATGCGATTGCCGTATCCTTATTGAATTCCTTCGCTTTACTAAGCATTCCATCCGTAATTAAATTACCCAGTTCCGTTTCATTTTTGCGGACGCTCGGCTTGGTTGCATCCCCTGCATCACGCGGTGTTTCCAAGGCCTTCACAGCAGTTGCACCTGTCTTCGTTTCCTTCAGTTCCTTAATCTTCGAGGAATAGGTTTCGAGCACTTTTGCCGCTTCGGCATCATCCTGTTTTTCAGAAAGCTTAATCAGCTGACCGGCTTGTCCGACAATCTTGCCTTGCTTATCGAATTCCACATCGATCGTTCCTAAATAGTCGCTATATTGATACCCTTGGACGATGACAGTCGGCTCTTTCGTTTTGCCTTTATCATCTTTGTCGACAACAACAGGGGCGTCCAACTGCGTATGGCTATGTCCGCCCACGATCACATCGATGCCCTTGACCTTGGCAGCTAATGTCAAATCATTGTCATAGGCTGCATTGTCATCGTAACCGATATGGGATACGGCAACGATCTTATTGACCCCCATGCCTTTGAACGCCTTGACCGCCTTTTCGGCTTCTTCAAGATAATTTTCGAATTCTATACTTCCTGGGCTTGAAATATCTTTCGTCTCTTCAGTTGTAAGCCCAAAGAACCCTACCTTTTGGCCATCCACTTGTTTTATGATGCCATTGTATATCTTCCCTTGCTCCGGCTTACTTGAAATCAGGTCCGAGAATAGTCCCTTGAACTTATCATCTTTGGAGAAGTCCACATTGGAACTGACAAACGGGAACTTTGCCTCTTTGATGAAGTCAGCCAAAGCTTGATGACCTTCTGCGCTGGAACCCAAATCAAACTCATGATTCCCGAATGTCATGACGTCATATTTCATTAAATTCATGAAGCGAAGATCCGCTTGCCCTTTGAATTCATTAAAATAGAGAGTTCCCGAGAATACATCACCTGCATCAACTAAAAGAGCTTGCGGCTTATTCTTACGCACTTCCTTAACAGCCGTCACCCTTTTGGCCACATTATCCAAGTGGGCATGCGTGTCATTCGTATGCATCAAGGAAAGCGTGATCGCTTTCGCAGGATTTTTCAAAGCTTCTTCAGCGGCAGCGACTTTCTTATCCGCCAATGCCATTTTCGAAAGGAATTCCTTTCGATCCGACTCCTTGATTCCATTTAAATGAATCGCTGCTTTCGCTTTTTTAGCCGCGTTTATCTGTTCTTTCGTTTTAAGTTCCCCATTGGCAAGAGCTACATAGGCATTGACCCGCTTTGCCACTTCTTTTTTCTTTTCTGCATATATCGCATCATCATACTTACCTTTCACTTCTTTAACATAGGCGTGTATGCCTTTTCCGAGCTTGGATGTTTTGCTGACCTTCTTCAATTGCGCAGAAACGGTTTGCATGCGCTTATCCGCGGTCTTCAAATCACCTTTCTTCACCCAGTAAGCAGCTTTTTCATAGTAGTATGGAACTTTCAGGTCACCGTTCAAAGCTGTTTTGGTCGCTTTAGTGAATTTATCGTATAGGAGCTTTTCGATTTTCGCACCGTAAACCGTATCTTTAATATCCTTATCTGCCTTTTTCACGGCTTTATCCAATGCTTCGTATTGATTCCTGATATCAATGGATTTCTTGGCAAGTATTGAATTCGTAAGGGTGCCAATCGATTTGCCATGTGCAGCTTTTGCTTTCTCAGCCGCTTTATAGCCTTTTACATAACCTTCCGAACGAGTGATGTACTTATCATAAGCTTCGATTTCTTTGTATTTGGCATCTTTTTCTTTTTTGCTTAACATTGATTTTTTAATGGTAGAGTTGATGTCTTTTTTTGCTTGTTTTGCAGACTTTATTTGTTTTTCAACCGTGGACACTGAAGCGAGTTTAGAAGTGTAGAAATAGGTATCGAATGGTTTCTTGATGGCGGCCTTGGCCGTTTTGATTTTACTATTCAGGCTAGTGGCAGCATCCG
Source organism: Peribacillus sp. FW305-BF15 (assembly GCF_058783805.1). Classification (NCBI taxonomy): domain Bacteria; kingdom Bacillati; phylum Bacillota; class Bacilli; order Caryophanales; family Bacillaceae; genus Peribacillus; species Peribacillus sp. FW305-BF15. Next base: position 38,355 of record NZ_JBYSYV010000011.1, read on the forward strand.
ATGGTGCCGGTGCTACTGCTACGATCGTTGTCGCAGCCATTATGGTAGCTGAAGCAATTTTTACGATTTTCTTTTTCCCCATTATCGTAATCCCCCCATTAGTTCTATACTGGCATAACATTCTGATAACTTATACATATAAATGACACACTTTTCCAAAAAAATGAATTCCGACAAATTTACTTACCCATACACAAATCCACCCTACTTTTTTCCTCTAAAGATCCGTGTATCTCCTATATTACAACAAAATAATCCAATTTTAAAACAAATTTACAATACCACACCAAATATTAACAGAATATTTTCATTATAGTCACCCTAAAATACCTAGTAACAGATAGATGATATATCAAAAAAACGTTTTACTAGTAAAATAGCATCAGTTTCAGTCGGTATCACCCTTGGTCTTTATACCTAAATTAACCAAAAATAAAAAAGAGAGAGATTTAGCTCTCTCTCAGACTGTACATAAATTCGAAGAAAAGCGAGTTTGCCTGCGTTTTTTAATAAACTTTTCAGTCGATTAGCGTTTGCCTATAGTTTTTTCATGAAAGTTACAGCTGATTTCAGCAATCCGCTCCCTTTCCGCCGACTGGCTGCCAAGCCTCTTCACCGCTAGCGGCTGTGGGGTCTCGGCTAGCCAGTTATTCGGCAGGAGTGTCGCAAATTTCTTCCATCCAATGAGGGGTACTGAAAAAATATATTAAGGATACTAGTTTACTTATAAAATCCTGGTTCGGGATGAGACTATTCCGAACCTCTAATAGTAGACAAATTCTAAGAAAGCCAGTTTGCTTACAGTTTTTTCAAGGAACGTTCCAGTTGATTTCTGAAATCCGCTCCCTTTCCGCCGACTGGCTGCCAAGCCTCCTCGACTCAGGCGTCTCCGTGGTCTCGGCTAGCCAGTATTTCGGCAGGAGTTTCGCAAATTTCTTCCATCCAATGAGGATTATAGTAAAAAAACATTATGGATATTTTAGTCTTGTTCTAAAATCATGGTTCGCGGCGAGAACAATTCAAAACTCCTTTTGCCGGAAAATTGGTGGAACCGCCAGACTGTTGACGAATTGGAAAAGAAGAGCCAGTTTCCCTAAAATATTTCTAAAAAAAGAAGTTCCAGTTGATTGGAACGTAAGGTGCGAGACTCCTGCGGGAAAAGCGTGGCCAATGGAGACCCCGCAGGCGAGCGCCGAGGAGCTCCCGGACCGCCCGCGGAAAGCGAGTGCCTGGAGTGGAAATCATTACACATACCCTTTTGTCAAAAGGAGGGTTTCTATCTAAACTTTAAAACAAAGTTGATTGGAGCGGGTGTTCGAGACTCCTGTGGGAACGTGTGTCCAAGGAAGATCCCACAGGTGAGCGCCGAGGGCGGACCGTCCGCGGAACGAGAGTCCCCTACCGTCCAATCAACGCAATTTTGCAAACCCCAAAAAAAACAAAAAAAGAGCATCAGTTACGATGCCCTTGTCAAAAATCTTATTCTAATGCTTCAAGAAAGTGCCTTGCCGATACTCAAGGTATGCCTGATCGATTTCCTCTTCAGTATTCATGACAAACGGTCCGCGGGCAACAACAGGCTCCATTAAAGGTTCTCCTGCATATAAAACAAGTCTTAAAGGTTCAGTTGCCGTTATATCAACTTCACTTTCCCCTGATTCTTTACAAGTACCCAGCCATAAGACCTGTCCCTTTGAAGCTCTCACTTCGTTTTTACCGAAAATTCCGCTTCCTTCTATTAAATAAATGATTCCTTTGTAGCTTCCAGGTAAATTCTGTGTGATTGATGCTCCAGGCTCCAGGACCATCTCCACCATCGTCACGGGAACATGGTTTTTCGTTGTTGAAATAACATCCTTGGATGATCCGGAAAAGACACGGATTAGTGCTCCTTCTTCTTTTCTGACCGGCATATCTTTTGCCATTAAGTTTTGATATCTTGGTGTCGTCATCTTTTCACTCCGGGGAAGGTTGACCCAAAGTTGAAGGGAATGGGCAGTCACACCTTCGGAAGGCACCTCATTATGCACAACGCCGCTTCCCGCTGTCATCCATTGGACATCACCAGGTCCAAGTATCCCTCCATCCCCGGTATGACTGTCATAGTGCTCGATCGTTCCGTCAATGACGAATGTAACGGTTTCTATTCCCCTGTGCGGGTGGATATCGAATGATCCCTTTTGAAATTTATCCTCCATCATTAAAAGGAACGGATCACTCTTTTCCCAGTTTCCTGGTTCTATGACTGGTCCGGCCGTATGAATCGGACTATACCTTTGAAGCTTCACATCTTTTACTTCGACAATATCTCGTTTAAAATGATTTTCACTTTTCATTACTCCATTCCTCCCTTAAGTTACTAGTAAACTGATAAAAATGCTATCATTATGGCTGCCTGATCCAGTCTTAGGATTCCTCCTGGCTGGCATTAGGCACTTCCATCTGTAAACTATGTCTATGAATCTTTATCATCATCTCATGCATGCGCTTCTTTTCTTCATCATCCAATATATCGAATAATGAAGCTTGGAAATCGGATTGAATAGGCATGACCTTTTCCATTAACTTTTTCCCTTTTTCCGTTAAAGAAATATATTTAACCTTCCATTGTTGATTACGGACGATCAAGTTCTCTTTTTCCAGCCTTGTCAGCATATGTGATACGCCTCCACGGCTTATCGTTAGGTGCTCCGCTAATTCGATTTGTGAAACAGGCTGATGGATAAGTACTTGTGCCAACATATCGAATTGGGCAGCGGTGACGCCGAAATGCTGTAAGTGTTCATTCGAAAGCTGATTGCTTCTTTGATAAAAACGAACCATTCGCAGCCAAATCAGCAAACTCAATTTGTTCTCATCCGAAAATCCCCGTCTATCCATGTAAAGCCTGCCTCCCATCTTTGATGCACCATCAGTTTACTAGTAATTTGATAACAAGTCAAATCGTTGGGCCTTTGACTTTTTGAAGCAGTATCCCCAACAGGCAGACCATACAACAGTCAATCCATAGGGGATATTCACTTTGCTAAGATATATTAACAGAACTACATTACTCCCTTTTTTAAGTTGGATAATACAGGATCATGCTTAATCGAGTTATTGTGTCCCCTGAATTATGGTAGGCATGCGGTCTGTCAGCCTTGAACCTGATAGAATCACCATTCCTGACCGTATATTCTTCGTTATTTACACGTACTGTCACTTCCCCTTCAAAAACAGTTATGTACTCTTCGGTTCCTTCTCTATGTGGATCGGAACTTAGGAATCCACCTTTTTCTATCTCGACTGAATATACTTCAAAGCGCTTCTCATCCTCAAAGGGAAAGTGGGGATAAACTCGATATTTGCCGTTATCTTCAGATAATGATTGAATTTCACTTTTTAAAACAATTTTTGTATCCGGCTGCGGACTATTTATCAGTGAAGAAAATGAAATCTTTAATCCATTGGCTATTTTCCAAATCGTTGTAATCGTAGGGCTCGATCCTCCCCTTTCTATTTGTCCGATCATCGTTTTGCTTACTCCAGTCAATTCTGCAACCTTTTCAAGACTTAATTTCTTACTTTCCCTGATGGCTTTTAAATTGTTAGCAATAATAAAATTTATTTCTTCCATATAAATGCTCCTTATTTACAATATAACGTCGGCATTGTACAATAAAAAGGAAATCGTTATAGTGTCATTTTTGGTCATTATAGCATACAAAGGGGAGTCAACCATGCCATTACTATCTTTTTTGCTATTTGTTTTTGTTACAAGTTTCACTCCGGGTCCAAATAACATCATGGCCATGTTATTTGCGAACAAGTACGGGTTAAAAAAGACGATTAAATTTTGTTTCGGAGTAGGTGCCGGTTTTTTTGTAATCATGTTATTGTGCAGTTATTTTAATGTTTTGCTTGAAAATTTCATACCAAAGATTGAATTTATCATGACGATCCTTGGTGCAATTTACATGCTGTATCTGGCCATAAAAATCATTTCCAGTTCAAATAAAGCGAAGGACGATAATGATGACAAGAACAACAGTTTTATAGCAGGCATGCTTTTACAATTCATAAATCCAAAAGGAATCTTATATGGCATCACGGCAATATCGACCTTCATCCTACCTTATCACTCTTCAAATTTCAGTTTACTATTCTTTTCATTATTTCTGGCTTTCGTTGGTTTTATGAGTACGTTCTGCTGGAGTATGTTCGGTTCTGTTTTTCAAACGTTTTTATCAAAGTATAGAAGTCAGTTTAATGTAATCATGGCTTTGTTATTAGTGTATAGTGCCATTTCGATTCTTACACACTAAAAAAAGGTAAAGGGCACAAACCTTCATTAAGAAGGATTGCTGATTTGTGAATTTCGAACGTTCATTTCCCTCCAGGCACTCGCTTTCCGCGGGCGGTCCGCCCCCGGCGCCTTTGTGCCTGTGGGCCCCCCCTTGGAAGCGCCTTTCCCGCAGGAGTCTCGAAAACCAGCTCCAATCAACTTTTTTAAAAATTTAGATGGAACCCACTCAAATCTTCCCCCTGCATTAAATGGTTAAGTTCCCTTCGAATATTGTGACGGCATGTCCGGAAAGTTTAACTGTGTTTTTCGTTACTTCAACCTTTAGCAGTCCGCCTCTTTCCGATGCCTGATAGGCTATAAAAATACTTTTGTCCAGCTTTCTTTTCCAATATGGTCCCAGACAGCAATGGGCCGAGCCGGTTACTTGATCTTCGTCAAGTCCTTGCGCAGGGGAAAAGAACCGTGAAACGAAATCATATTCACTGTTATCGGATTGACTCGTCACGATGACGCCCCGAACCGGCAATTGGGCAATGGAGTCTATATCCGGCTTTAAATTCCTTACGATTTCCTCTGATTGAACTTCGACTAGAAGATCCCATTTGTTTTGCCCAACATACGCAGGCACAATACCTAAAGCCTTTATCAGTAAATCAGGGGCAGCGGTCTCCTTCTCCCTTAATGACGGAAACTCCAGCTGAACCATCCCATCAACGAATTTTGCAGTGAGAAGCCCGCTTTTCGTCTGATAGGCAATCGGCTGATTCCTTGGCACGTATCCTTTATCCCATAAAAAGAAAGAGCTTGCCAGCGTCCCATGTCCACAAATCGGGATTTCAATGGAAGGTGTGAACCATCGCAGCTTCCATTCACCATTATGAGGTTGAATAAAAGCGGTAACAGGCATATTAATCTCTTTAGCTATTCTCGGCATCCATTCGCTGTCACTTTCCCCGGTAAGAAGGCAGACTGCAGCAGGGTTTCCATTAAAAGGTTGATCTGTAAACGTATTTATGATGGTTAGTTCCATAAAATGTGCCTCCGGTAAGTGATATTCTAGTCTCCTAATTCCACAATGAGGAGCCCTTTTCCTTTTTTGAATGACCATTCCCTTGGTTTTTTAAGAGTTCTCATTAAAATGAAAAGGACCACCATATGGCGTCCTCGATTAAGTCCCTTTATCTACTCAGGTTCCAGACGATTTTAAACGTTGTCATAAAAAACCGGTAATTCTTGTAATGCATTTCGAAATCACTAAAATAGACAGCTTTATAAAAAAAGCTGCCCATCACTATATCAATTATATGATCTACCTTGCCGTAACAAAACACCCTACAGTTTCCGTACAATGAATGTATCCCCAAGCAGTTCCCAATTCTGGGGGAACGGATAACCAAGTACCCAATAACTGAGACCCCTTGACCTGTAAGTCTTCACCAGATCGAATTTGGCTTTGGCACTGCGTGCGTCCTCAAACCAAACTTCATGTGTGCGTCCCTGATCATCTTTGTACCTATAATAAGGGGATTGGGCTGTCTCGTCATATTTTATTTCTGCATTATATTGGACGGCTCGCCTGATGGCTTCCTGCATGTCGAAAGTCTCTGCTTCCTGTCCCTCTTCATGAGGAATAAGCCAGTCCCTGGCATAAATTTGAAATCCTATGAAGATTTTATTTGTTGGTATCACCGTTACGGCATAATCAAGGACACGCTTTATTTCATTAATGGGAGAGATTGCCTGCGGCGGCCCCTTTCGGTAACCCCATTCATATGTCATCAGCACCACGAAGTCGAGCAGCCGTCCGTGAACTGGATAATCATGTGCCTCAACTAATGTCCCCTTTTGATTGGCGCTAGTTTTTGGGGCAAGGGAGGATGACACAAAGTAACCCTCTGGATGCAATCGTTCCACTGCTCTTTGGAGAAAGCGATTATAGAGATCACGGTCCTCTGGTCTTACACTTTCAAAATCGATATTCAATCCACGGTATCCTTTATCTTTCATCGTTTTTATGACGTTGGTTAATAATGTTTCCACTAAACTTAAATCGGAAAGTATCGTATGGGCAAGCTGAGTTCCCGCTTCCGTCGCGGAAAAATTCGTTATGCACATCATGGGTATGACGCCAGTCGACTGTGCCGCCCGGATCGTCGGGATGTCATCTATGACTTCTAAGCTGCCATCTTGCCTCATTCTATAACCAAATGGACTTACGTAGGTCAAATCATGGGCTACTTCACGTACCTGTTCCGCACCGGCTTGCCCGTAAACGTTTGTAAAACCATTTACTTCAATGATGGGTTTTGGTTTCTGGGGAATCCTCATTATCCGTCCGATATGGATATTGGACGGATCTGTAATCCTGTTCATCTGCATAATGGCCTGAACTGTCGTTCCATAACGTCTCGCTATATCATAAAGGGTATCTCGTTCCCTTACGGTATGATAAATAACCGGGATGGTTAGTCTCTGCCCTGGATAGATAGCGGAAGGATTTGTGATGCGATTCGATTGCATGATTTCCTGTACCGTAATTCCAAACTGATTTGCGATATTATTTAGAGTATCCCCTTGCTGAACCCTGTACTGAAGATAAGGTTCAGGAATCAAAAGAGCTAGGCCAATCACCAGCTTATCTGGATTTTCAAGGCCATTGATCCGAACAATCCGGTTGATACTGACACCATACTGCTGGGAAATTCCCCACAAAGAATCCCCCCTATTCACCACATGGATTTTCACATGCACAGCCCCGCTTTCCTTTAAAATATTCCTTTCATTTTATTCCCTGGATAGCCCTAATATGTTTTTTGTGTTCATAAGCCTGTAAAGGATATAGGGAAAAAAATAATAATGGCAGCTATCAATTCCAGGGAAGGTATGGAGGGCTTGTCCATGTTTTAAATGAGACTGCAGGCATGATAATACGATTTTTAGAGGGGATTTTGAAGCCGAAGTATTCCAGAAGAGAATCTATTATTCAGAAGGAAAGGATTCATTTAAGACTCAAAGCTTATGAGCATGAAAGAATTTCAGCATTGGCCTATTCCATGGATTGCAGTGTTAGTTTAGCAGCAACTATGCTGCTGATTGCTGGTATTAGAAATCGAGACGTCTCTACAAAATGGTGGATTCAGAGGTAATTCGTTTACTTGATCCGGGAAGTCTTAAAAGTTTAAAGATGATTCAGAAATACATTTCAAAACTGAATGACGAGCACATTTTCACTTTTTCTCTAATTCCATATGTTGGGCATGAAGTAGTGGAAACTTCAAAAACGCTTCATGAAAAAGTGAATCTTTGGATAGATGATAATATAAAAAATATTGATTAGAATTATATGGAGAATAATAAGTCAAAACGGGTGAGGAGGAATGAGCATGAAAATGTTTAAAATGAGTGCTGTGACATTGTTAGCTGCGCTGTTGTTCCCTTCTTCTACATTTGCAAGTGGCTGGGATTACTTAGGAGAACAATCCCTTTTTTCTAATGGTGCTGAAAGTGATCAGTTTCCCTCTACTGGTGGTGATTATAAGATTTGTCGGGATTCTTACGTGGGTCCAGCGGGTAAGTTAAAAGTTGAATTATGGGAGTATGATCCTGACAGTTATAATGATTATGTAGGGGTAAGATATTTAGATCGAGGCCAATGTGGTATTTTCCGGGGTATTGGTAACTTTGTTGATGGAGGAAATGAAGCAGAATTTTTTGCGAAATCAAGGACTAACAGTGATATGCATTTAATCTTTTATGATTAATTCACTAACTGAATGAAAAAAAGACCTGAGATTGATTCGTAAATGCTAAAGGATATTCTGTTAAAATGAGTGCGTAAACACCTTAATATGACTGCTAATATATATAGGGTTTTTTAGGCTGATGTATTTCCACTTCAGCCTTTTCTTATGCAGGAAAATAACTACTTGATTTATCTAAATGGAAAGTGTCATAACTTAAAGGTTTTGGCAGAAGAAAGAGCATAAGGAAGAACTGTCCCCAACTAAGTTGTTGAAATAGGCAAAGCCTAGTGTTTGTGGGTACATGAAAACTCCATCAATGTCCCCTTTGTGTCCCCTAATAAAACCATCACTGTCCCTTTCATGTCCCCCTATTTTATTAATTTTACTTTTTTATTGTTTTTTCGATGAAACTTAGCGATATTGTACGCAGTTACACCAAAATAAACCACTTGTAGCCAAGGGGTTTATAGTCTTTCACTTTTATGGTTTATGTATGATTTTATTCAGCTAAAAAAGGTAGTTTCATAGCGTTAGATTGATTGTTCTTTTTTTCTCTTCTGTTATTTAAGGATTCACCTCTAACAAAGGATTTGGCGTTTAATGTGTACCCCTGCTGGGCACACATTAAACAAAGACCATCTTATAATGATGATCTTTGTTTTGGTTAGCAGATTAAACTTTAAATTGAATAAAAGCTTATAATTCCAATAATCATAGCGGTTATTAGAATTGATACTACACCAATAAGTATTTTCTTCCAAGTTTTCATATAATCACCTACTATATGTAAAATTTATTTTTTTACAGAAGTTTTTATACTACCTGAGAGTTTTCCTAGATGATTTCCTGATACTTTAAGATAAACATTTCCTATTTGTACAATACCAAGCGATCCTACTCCAACTTTATAATAAAAAGTTACCTCTCCGTAATATTTTTTATTATTGATATAACCACCATAATAAGTTAAATCTGTAGCGATGGTTGGATTATAATGATAGACTACTTCTCCTTTAGTTGAAAGGGCTGATGTAGCACCACTAGAAGTATAATTATATTTTCCTGTGATTTTATATTTTGTAATAGGGACTCCTAAAACTCCTAAAGTTCCAGTATGACTAATTGTTTTTGTTTTAGTTGATGCGAAAGTAGAAATTAATGGAGTTTCATCTGATTCAGTCCATTGAATATACTCGGCATATTCACCTAATTCATCTGATTCTCCAGCATACACTAATGCCATTAATTCTGTATTAGATAAAATATCTAAAAATAGTTCTTGTTTTTCAGATGAAAGTTGACTAAATTGATCAATTATTTCATCGACATTCTCATCATCAGTATCAGTAGTATTTGTACTAAAAGTTCGAGTTTGAGTTTGTTTCTTAAATTGATTCAAATAATCAATGTATGATTCTGGTGATTCTAAAGGATTGCTTTTTGTTTCTGCTGCTTTTGTGTTAGATCCTGGAGTGACAAAGGTAAATGTTAATGCTAAAACTAAAACTAAAACTAATACTCTTTTAATCTTTTTCAATATAACTTCCCATTTTTCCCATATTTTATAAGTTAAAGTTAACAATAACAATTTTTCTATAAAAATACAATTGATTTTTAGTAGAAAAAGATATTCTAATATAAGGAATGTTCTAAAAACACGCATCATTTTTGTTTCCCAATGTGAGCCCGGATTCTTTATTGAGAAAAACAAGGGAGTGATTACAGTAGAGGAACAAGAGTTAAAGCAAATCCCCCAATACTTTAGGAAACTTTTTAATTTAACAAACGATTCTGCGCTACCTCTATTAATCTGTTAGAAAACCCTCACATCAAAATAAATTAACACCTCAAGATATACCCCCTCTTTCCCTGCCTTATTTCTGACTCATAAGCAACAAAAACAAGGGGGTGTACCTCTCTATTAAATATTATTTCAAACACTTCACAAAGAGCGTAAAACACCTTAAATAACCCGTTTTTAAGTGCGGTTACCTCGGTCTAAAACTGGATTGGCATGGTATAATTATAGAAGGGTTATTGTGCTTTTAGGAGGTGAACGAATGACGATCAGCAGCATCATATTGGTGGTGGCGGCAGTCTTTATCGGCGCCTTGATGCGGACAATGTTCGGGTTCGGTGAAGCGATTGTCAGCATGCCTTTGCTTGCCTTACTTCACATTCCGCTTAATACTTCGGTTTCCTTAATTGGATTGGCAGGTCTTACCGTCGCTTCACTAACCGTCGTTAGCGGATGGAGGCATATCGATCGCTCGGTATTAATCAGGCTGGCGGCTTCAACGGTGATTGGCATACCAGCCGGCCTGGCTTTGCTCCATTACGCACCTTCTATGATCATTACTTCTGCACTGGGTGTTTTTTTGATTGCATATGGGGGATATTCTTTTCTAAAGCAAAGACTTTTTCAGGCTGTGGATAAACCATTACTTAACTCCAAGGGCTGGGTATGGCCGTTCGGTTTTGCGTCGGGAGCCCTTGGCAGCGCCTATAACTTTAACGGGGTGCCGGTCGTCGTCTATGGAACTTTGCGAAGATGGAATCCAGATCGATTCCGCGGAACATTGCAAGCCCATTTCCTGATATCCGGTATCCTGGTCGTGACAGGTCATGCGCTAGGCGGACTTTGGACAGCCGATTCACTTTTTCTTTACGCTTATTCCATTCCAGCTATATTACTTGCGACAGGTCTCGGAATGTTCATGAATAAGCGAATTCCCGCGAAGAAATTCGAAAGTTATTTATTCTTCATCATCATTGCACTAGGTGTACTATTATTGATTCCCCATGACTGATAAACAATAAAAGCCTGATTTCTCATTAAAACAACGAGGAATCATGCTTTTTCAGGAATAATAGAATCATAGTCGAACCATCAACCGCGGATATCCCGTTTGTTATATCCGAGAAAGCCTGCAGCCAGTAATAAGATAGCTATGATTGTAAGCATGGATACTTTCATGAAGTCCATATCTTCAACAGGAAGTTTCGGAATATATACAGAAAAGGCCCTGCCCCGCTTTATAGATCTGTTTAACCAGGGGAAGGAACAAGGATATGTTGATCCGAACTTATCTAATGAAGCGATTTTATTTTATATAAAAGCAATGAATGAATATATCCAAAGGGAAGATGTTTATCAAAGCATCTTGCCTTTGACTGAGGATATTATGAGGATTTTGTTTTATGGGATCGTTGGGGAAAAAGAGAAATGAATTTAAGAAAAAACGGTGTGAATCGATATCTCCCATTCACACCGTAAAATCTTATTCAAGAATTCCCCTGCACTTTTTAAGTCAATGTTAATAATTTGGCTGAAGTGTAATTATATTTCTCGATTGATAAATCAAAAACGGCTCCCGCTTTTAAAAAAACCGTACTTTCAACGATTAAAGTCGGATCACCTGGCTGCAAGTCCAAAAGCCCAGCATCATCGTCATTAAGTTTTTCACACGAAATGATTTTATCCGCAAACCCGATATTCAACTTCAAATCCTCGACTATATATTCATAAATGGAACCATTTGCGATTTCTTTATTTATGATCGGAATGATATCTTTATTGAAAAATGACTCTTCTATTACAATGGGTTGACCATTTAAGTATCTAACCCTTTTCAGGTTATAGATTTTGGTTTTTACATTGCATTTCATTCGTTTGGCCAATTCCTCATCGGCTTCTATTAATTCTAATTTCAACACTTTACTTTTCATTTCATCATTTGGAAACACTTTGGTTAAGCCACCCATATCCCTCATCGAAATGCAGCCCGGTCTGGTAAATTCCCTAAGGAATATGCCACTTCCTTGAACTTGATAGATATACCCTTGCTCAACCAATATGTTGATTGCTTTTCTAATGGTGTTCCTGCTGACATCGAACTTCTTCATCAACTCTTCTTCAGTAGGTAACTTAGTATTTAATGTATATTTTCCATCTAATATTTCTTTCTCCATTTGTTCTACGACCATTCTATACTTTACAACCATATTTCCATGTACCTTCCTCTATACATAATGATTTAGAACAATAACTTAGACTGAATGATAGGTTTTCTTTACAATAGTTTATTTTATAACGATTGTAAAGAAACCTCTGTTACTTTCAGACTGCTGACAAATCCGAAGAGAAGCCTAAAGTTTTTTCGAGAAAACATTCCAGCTGATTCCAGAAATCCGCTCCCTTTCCGCCGACTGTCTGCCAAGCCTCCTCGGCGTAAGCGCCTGTGGGGTCTCGGCTAGACAGTATTTCGGCAGGAGTGTCGCATATTTCTTCCATCCAATGAGGATTACAGGAAAAAAACTTAAAGGATAAACTAGTTTTAAACTTGGTTCGGAAAAGATCAGCCTACAGTTTGTTCTAGAAACATTCCAGCTGATTTCAGAAATCCGCTCCCTTTCCGCCGACTGTCTGCCAAGCCTCCTCGGCTAAGCGCCTGTGGGGTCTCGGCTAGACAGTATTTCGGCAGGAGTATCGCATATTTCTTCCATCCAATGAGGTTTACAGGTGAAAAACTTAAAGGATAAACTAGCCTCAAACATGGTTCGTGATGAGACCGGCCTGCAGTTTTTTCTTTTAAAACACAAAGTTGATTGGAACGTAAGGTACGAGACTTCTGCGGGAAAAGCGTGGCACGGGAGACCCCGCAGGCGCAAGCCGAGGAGGCTCGCGGACCGCCCGCGGAAAGCGAGTGCCTGGAGTGGAAATCAATGAACGCCCCATTTTACAAACCCACAAAAAAAAGACTGTCGGCAAACAAATATTAGCTAGTTTGTAAACAATTAGGGTTCTATCTAAATAAAACAAAGTTGATTGGAGCGGGTGTTCGAGACTCTTGCGGGGAAAGCGTGGCCAAGGGAGACCACGAGGGCAGACCGCCCGCGGAAAGCGAGTTCCCTACGTTCCAATCAACGATCAGCTTTACTAACCATGAAAAAAGAGACATCCAATCGATTAACGATAGGATGTCTCCAAATCTATTGAATTTCAACTGTCCCCAGCCATGCAGTTGTTTATAAATCCTTCATTCTCTTTAATGTGTAAACAAAATATTCCCAGTTGTTTATGGTCGAAGGGATGCTTAAGTGTTCTTCAGGTGTATGTACGGAAAACATATCCGGTCCGATTGAAACAGTATCCAGCCCTGGTATCTTATCTATGAATACCCCACACTCGATCCCTGCATGCACAGCGATGATTTCAATATCCTCCTGATATTTTTCTTTGTATGTTTCTTCAAATAATTTCTTGAGTTTAGAATCAGGATTATAGGGCCATTCCGGATAATCCGCGTCAACCAATAGCTCGCACCCAAGCATGTCGGCAATTGCCTTTGCTTGCGTGACCATATTATATTTGATGCTTTTGACCGAACTCCTGATTTCACTTTCGAATATCATTTCCGCTTCATTTGTTGTAACGACCCCTAGATTCGTCGAACTTTCGACTAACCCTTCTATTCCCATGCTCATTCCTTGAACGCCATGAGGGATTATCAGTAAGGAGGTAATGGCTTTAGTCACCGTCTCCTTGGAAAAAACGTTTGAAGAAATCGTTTCGATCTTTTCAAACCTAATTGATATCTCAGGGTCAGAAGATTGCAGTTCATTTTTAAAAGTATCCTCCCATTTCTGGAGTCTCTCCGTTATCTTCTGAACATCTTCTACAGAAATCAGTACAGTCGCCTCTGCTTCACGAGGAATCGCATTCCCTTTCAGGCCCCCGTTGATTTGCTGGATGCAGCAAGGGAAGTCTGTCGTTAATTCATGTAATACTCTGCCCAAAAGTTTATTGGAGTTCCCTCTTTCCTTATGAATGGACATACCGGAGTGTCCGCCCTTCAACCCTTTAATCCTGATATTATAAGATACAGCTTCAACAATTGAAGCCGATTCCCATCCGATTTGCAGGATTTGCCGAACTCGTATTCCTCCAGCAGAGCTAACCAGCAGCTTTCCATCTTCCTCCGAATCAATATTGATCATCAATTTTCCCTTGAAGTGAGCCGGATCCACGGCAAGTGCACCGTTCATTGTCGTTTCTTCTTCAGTCGTTATGACTATTTCAAGAGAGGGATGCGGAATATCATTCGCATCCAATAATGCCAAAGCATAAGCAACGGCAATTCCATTATCCGCCCCCAATGTTGTATCCGTTGCATACAACATGTCTCCCACAATCCTTAATTGAAGCGAATCCTTCTCGAAATCATGAAGCGTTCCCTTGTTCTTTTCGCAAACCATATCCATATGCCCCTGGATAATGACGGTAGGTGCACTTTCATATCCAATTGTGGCAGGCTTTTTGATGATGACATTCAGCGCTTCATCCTGGATCACCTCCAGGCCCCTATCCTTAGCAAAGTGAACCAGATAGTCACTGATCGCTTTTTCATTAGCCGATCCTCTCGGGATTTTGGAAATCGCTGCAAAATAATGAAACACCGGATGGCTCGATAATTCTTCTAAAGTGCTATACATGAAAAACATCCTTTCTTTTAAAATATTTTTACTGCCTCTCATCCTTTTACTTTTCCAGAACGGAACACTGCCACCCTCGTGAACAATGGATACAGAACGTACCCTAGATAAACACCAATCATATTCAGGATAAGGTCATCGACATCCAAACTTCCGCGTCGAAAAACGAACTGACAGATTTCGATGCCCGAAATCGAAAGTAATGGATAAAGAAATTTCCTTTTATCGGAGGGCTCTTTCCCTTCTCTGGACAACAAATACAGCCCGAATGGAATGAACAGCCCCACATTGGCGCTAAGGTTATAAAATGACACAAGCCCGTTCATATCGTTCGATAAATATGAAAGAATCGTAGAAAAAGGAACTAAATTATACGAATATACCTGCCCTTCTGGTCGAAAGAACAGCAAAACCAATAATGATAAACTGTAGCCAAACAATACAGCCTGCCACAAAGGGCGCGGAATTCGGACCGTTTCACCTCGAAAAAAAAGTACCGCAAATGAAACGAAAAGAAGTATACAAAACCAGACAACAATGATTACCAAAGGATTCAAATATAATCGGAGCTGAAGGAAAAAAGGCAAACCGCATAAAAACAATGCTTGCGACAGCAAAAGGGAAAGCATGACCGATTTTAGAGACATATAACTCCCCCCTTCTATTTCTTTCCAAATCATTGCATATGCTTATATCCTAGGACAACTTTAAGAACCCGTCAACAAACTGCAGTCAGTAGAAAACCGTCGAGGGGGAGGCTTTTTCTAATAAATCAACCGATAGGAAGGATAATTCGGCCTTTTTCCGGTAAAACAAAAAAGCCGGTTCCCCATGTTTGGGAATCCTGCTTTTTTTTGTTTAATGATAAGTTCATTTTAAAGTGCACGGTACTTTTTTAAACTAATAATATTGATGGTGATAAATACGGCTGCAAATGCAAGGAGAATGAGGAGATCCAGTAAGACCTCATTGAACGTGAAACCTTTGTACATAATGCCATTCATGGCATCCGATGCGTAATAGAGAGGCATGACCTTGCCGATTTTTTGGAGCCAGTCTGACATGCCATCCAAAGGGAAAATCCCTGTAAAGAAGACTTGCGGCACGATGACCAAAGGAATGAATTGTACCATTTGGAATTCGGATGTCGCAAAACTCGAGAGTAATGTACCAAGGGATAATGCAACGAGCGCGACCAGTATATTCGTCAGTAAAACGAGCCAAATGGAGCCAATAAGGACGATATCCAATACATTGACAGCATATAGCACGACAATTATGGTTTGAATTAGAGCAAATAAGCCATATCCGATCACATAGCCCGCTACGATTTCGTATCTTTTAATCGGTGTGGCAAGCAGCCGTTCCAACGTACCACTTGTACGCTCCTTCAAAAGCGCAATCCCCGCTATTAAAAATACAAAGAAGAAAACGAAAAAGCTTACGAGCATCGGACTGAATGTATCAAAACCCTTTGTGTTGGCGTCTCCGTAAACATATTTCTCCTCAATTGAAGGAGTGTTTTTTTCATTCCCTTGCAAGCCTTGCATCATTTGCATTTGAACGGCCTTTGCCCGGGTCGGTTCGTCGTTCAAAAGTATGAGTTTCATTTTCCCATTTTCAACATGAAGCCAGCCATCCGTATCCTTTTCAATCATCTTTTCCTGTGAGAATTCCTCAGCAGCCGTCACTTGAAAATCCGCTTTTTTCAATGCTTTAACGATCGTTTCATCACTGCCTGTAACAACGATTTTCAAATCACTTGCCTCTGTATCGAAAATAAAATACATGAGCGTTAAAATGAGCAATGGAGCCAGGAAAAATAAAGCGAGCGTCCTTCGATCCCGGCGCATCTGCTGGGTAATACGAGTAACAAGAGAGGCAATTCTCATTTTAGGCCGCCTCCAATCCTTAAAAAAACATCATCAAGCGTTTCCGCGGCAAATTGAGTCTTTAAAGCTGCAGGGGTTCCTGCCGCGATGATTTCACCTTCACGCAGCATCGCCAGTTTATCGCATCGTTCCGCTTCATCCATCACATGCGTCGTGATGATGATCGTCTTATCATCTTCATTCCTTAAACGCTCAAGTTCCTCCCAAATCGATTGTTTCAGCAAAGGGTCTATTCCTACTGTCGGTTCATCCAATATGAGAATCTCCGGATTTTGGATGAGTGCAACCGCAAGTGAAAGACGGCGTTTCATTCCCCCTGAATAATAGGCAACCCGAACGTTCAAATCATTCGTTAGCTGTACGATTTCAGCTGCATATTGAATGCGTTTCCTTCGTTCCTTTTTCGAAAAACGGTATAGCTTCGCAAAAAATTCGAGGTTTTCAGCTCCCGTCAATTCTGTATATAAAGCATCGGACTGTGCCATATAGCCGACATCCATTAACAGGGATTCATTTGGCACTTCATGATCCAGAACCGTGACTTTACCCGCATCGGGTTTAATTAATCCAACAATCATTTTAATCAAGGTCGTCTTTCCGCATCCGGATGGACCTAGCAAACCAAAAATTCCGCTTTTTTCAATATTCAGGCTCATTGGCTGAATGACCTTCTTCTGCTGAAAACCCTTAGCAATTCCATCAATGGAAATCGCATTTTTCATTGCACACACATCCTCCCTCTTTAATTGACACGGTGTTGAGTGTATCATCATTCTAAGGTAGCATTCGGTCTAATACAATCAACACATTTGGAAAAATGTTCAGTGAAGGAGACATTCCATGGCATCGATTCATGAGGATATGGTACAAAAGACGAAAAAGCAGATACAACATCATTTTATTGCACTTATTGAAGCAGAGGGGTTCTCACATGTATCCGTGAAGAAAATCGCAGAGCGTGCCAATATTAATCGGGGCACATTCTATTTGCACTACACAGATAAATATGAATTGATGGATCACTTACAGCAGGAATTGTTACATGAACTTCAAACCCGCATTACTGCCATTTTGCCTAAAGAGGCTTTTTTGGCTCTTAATCAACAGCAACTTTATCCGCCTTTCATAGCGATTTTTCAATTCATCAGTGAACATGCTCACGCATTAAGGGCCATTCTTGGTGATCAGGGCGACCCTTCTTTTGCGAAAAAAATAAAACGGGTTTTCGGTGAAGTACTGTTGGAGCGTTTGATCAGCCTGCATCCTGCAGCTAAAGATGAAGCATTCCGCATGTATATGCACGCCTTCCTGACATCGGCGATTTTAGGGGTGATTACTGAGTGGCTGGAGAACTGTGAAGAACAAACGGCGGAAGAAATGGCGAAAATCCATTTTAAAATCTTGAACTTCATCAGCCAATTGCGCACATTCATCCAATGAACGATTTTAGTTGGAGATACCTATTCCGCACAAAAGAATGGAAGGGTATTTCCAGGATACTAATGCATTTCTTAATGTCATCGCTTCTCCCCCTTTGATCGTACAATTTAAACCCCCGTCCCCAAGGAACGAGACCAATTTGCAATGCCCCCCATATCAACAATCCTCGGCTGCTCTCGGAAAGTGGTCATTTCATTTTACTTTTCTCTTCTCTACGTCCACATTATTAATTACTAAATTTTAATATTAATGGTTCGATACTGTAAATAACGCAAAAAAACTCATTAAATATAATGAGTTTAAAAGCAAAACAAGATATGGATTTTTCGCTCACCGTTCCTGGATACAACACAGGGATTACAATAATTGAATACCGCTATGAATGTTGGAATCAGTTGATTTACCTTGGGGAAAACAGTTTTAAAAACGGATTCTTTTTCTTATCCGTTATCCTTAATTCATTCATGATGATTTGATCCTCATGATCGGCTATCCATTTCCTTAGTGCATCTTTATCCTGGCATTGTGTTAAATATGTTTGGCCACCCTTGCCTGTAGCATTGATAACATATCTATTGAACGTCTTCTCCATAATTGCCCGCCTTTTTAATAAAATGTATTGAATTTGACTAATAATGTACTGCTTTTTCCTTTATCTTTTACAAAAGAAACATAATATATCTATTACAAATTTCGATTGGCAATAGCATGTTCTGCTTGAAATTATTGAATAAAGTACATCGATGCCGGTTATCTTAATTGGATTAATCGAACCTATCATAATGTGCTAACTAATATTTGTCAATACGTTTTCTAAATGTAAATAAAACGTAAATTTTCAGTTTTGTTAAAGAAATATTTTTTTACGATTTAGGGGTTTACAACTGCTAAATGATGGGAGTAGAATACGTTTATCAATTTAATGCATTTCGGCCAAAACTCATTATAAATGAGTACGGAGGACCCAATCATTTGGGGTTAATTCTGCCTTGCAGAAGGGATGAGATCAGCTCTTTCGCCATCCTACCCGTCAGCTAACTTCGTCGGCTAAAGCGAAGGAGGTCATAAGACCGCCTATTTCGGAAGCTTTTTTTGCTCGCTATTTGTGGCAATACAGCTGTTCGATGTTTTCGCAGGTCTTTTTATTATGCCTTTAAACGGATTCGAAAAGCAGATTGATGATTAAAAGTCATACAGTAGGGATGATCATTTGAGAATGACAAAATTGGATCCGCCAAAAATACTTGTACTCGGCTTTGCCATCCTGATACTTATTGGGGCCTATTTATTGACCCTGCCGATTTCCACAGAAAATGGTGGTCTTTCTTTTCTGGATGCTTTATTCACCTCGACTTCCGCTACATGTGTAACAGGACTGGTCGTTGTGGATACGGGATCGACCTTCACCACTTTTGGTGAGTTGGTCATCTTAACACTGATTCAGGTAGGCGGCCTAGGGTTCATGACATTTGCGACGTTTTTCTTTTTATTATTAGGCAAAAAGATTTCTTTAAAAGGCAGGTTAGTTCTGCAGGAGTCGTTAAATAATCTATCCATGGCGGGTGTAGTCAAATTAGTGAAACGGCTGTTAATTTTCACGGCTATCATTGAAGGCATGGGTGCCCTTATCTTATCGATTCGCTTTTCTTTTGACATGCCAACCGGCAAGGCGATCTATTACGGTGTTTTTCATTCCATCTCCAATTTCAATAATGCCGGCTTTGATTTAATGGGGGAATTCAGGAGTTTGACCCCATATGCATCGGATCCATTCGTAACCCTTACCGTTGCCTTCCTCATCACGTTTGGCGGGATAGGCTTTATCGTGATGAATGAACTATACGAATATCGGAATGCACATCGTTTATCCGTACATACGAAGATCGTTCTGACGACTAGCTTGACCCTTACGATTGCCGGCGCGATTTTAATCTTTTTATTCGAGTACGGCAATGCCAAGACATTGCAGCCTTTATCTTTCATGGGTAAAATGCTGTCGTCGTTATTTCAATCGGTATCACCACGGACGGCAGGCTCCAACACGCTGAATATCCCTGATTTAACACAGCCTGCATTACTGCTCATCATTTTCTTGATGTTCGTTGGGGCATCACCCGGATCGACTGGCGGCGGGATTAAAACGACGACATTGGCGACGATTGCCGGAACGGTTTGGTCACAGATCAAAGGTAAGGGTGATGTGGTCTTGTTCCGCCACCGCATCGTGAGTGAAACGATCTTTAAAGCATTATCCGTCACATTCATTGGTGTATTCGTGGTTTCCATCATCTCCATTCTGCTAACCATCACTGAAAGCGGAACTGACTTTTTGATGATTTTGTTCGAAGCCACTTCAGCTTTCGCCACCGTGGGACTTTCAATGGGTTTAACCCCGGAATTATCACCGGTTGGCCGGATGCTCATCATTTTCACGATGTTTGCAGGCCGTGTTGGCCCTTTGACTTTGGCCTTTGCTATCGCCATGAGGCGCAAGCCAGATCCGTTCCGACGTCCAAAAGGGAAAATCATGATTGGTTAATAATGAATGAAGGAGTGTAAAAGATGGGAAAACGACAATACGCCGTGATAGGTTTAGGCAGATTCGGAACCAGTGTGGCCCATAGATTATATACGGCAGGCCAAGAGGTTTTGGGTATTGATGTGAACGAGGAAAGAGTCGAGAATGCGGAACTGAACGTTACCCATGCCGTCATGGCGGATACGACCGAAGCAGAGACATTGAAAGCAATCGGAATCCGTAATTTCGATTGTGTCATCGTAGCCATCGGAAATGACATGCAATCGAGCATTTTAACTACCTTGCTTTTAAAAGAACTTGGGATCAAAAAGGTCATTGCCAAGGCACTTAATAAAAATCACGGTCAGGTGCTGACAAAAGTCGGTGCCGACTGGGTCATCTATCCTGAGAGGGATATGGGGGAACGGGTCGCGAACCAGCTCCTTTCCCCTAACATGCTGAACTATATCGAGCTTTCTAAAGAATACAATATCGAGGAAATCATCCTCCCCATGAGCATGAAGGGAAAAAGCCTCAGGGAGCTTGATTTACGGGCAAAATATAATATCAGCGTCATTGCCATCGTGAGTAATGGAGAAATTATCATAGCACCCTCACCGGATCAGGATATCCATGAAAAAGATATGCTTTTAGTGGTTGGCAATAAAGAAGATCTGGCCGTCTTTGCCAATATTGAATAAATCGTTCCGGCTCTTGCTCCTATTTTGAATGCTAATACATACGAGAAGACCGCCATATGGAGGTCTTCTCGATGAAATGTATAACGAACATGCCCGAGCCCAGGGTATGTATGTATTATTTTATCGTACTGATCGCTTGGGCAAGAGTGGACTTTATCGTCACTTTATCAAAAGGCAGTTGAAGCTTAACGGCAGTCATGGCTATTTCCGGCCGAAGTCCTGAAAGGGTTGTTTGAATTCCGATCAAATGCAAGGACTCAATCAATTGAGACAGCTTGTGTGCGGATCCGCTATCTATTGCATGAACGCCAGATAGGTCAATGAAAAGTCTGGTGACATTTTTTTCAGCGCACTTTTGTAAGGTGTTTTCAAGCAAGGACATGCCCCTCGTCGTGTCAATATCGCCTATCAGGGGAAGCAATGCCGTGTTATCTTTAAGGGAAATGATGGGTGTGCTCAATTCATCGATCGTTGCCTGCTGGGCTTTCATGATTTTATTGGCATACCTATGATTCGCTTCCGTAAACCTCTCCATCACTTCACTGATCACCTTCACCACTATCCGATACCAGGAGTTTATTTCCTCCTGTGTATATTGATCTCCATGCAATTTCACAAACTGGTCAATATAACCCAGGTATTGCTCTTGCGTACGGAAAAACTCCCTCAATATAAAATAGATGGGTGTGTTTAAATGCTGCTCATCCTGACCGATCGCTTCAATCCAATCACCAAGCTGCTTAAAGAATTCCCTCTCCTCTGTATCAAAAACCTGAAAGAAACGTAAATGGAATTCATTATTTTGCTGCTTAAGTTTTTTAATCACTTTGGGATCGGTTGAGCAATATACACCAGTACTATCACTTTTATTCAAGGATGCGTACCAATCCTCAGTCAATTGTGCTGCCACACCCAATAAAAAGGCATATAATTCTTTATTTACGTGCATAAACTCCTCCTATTTAGTTTTTATAAAAAGAAATCGATAAATCTAATTTATCAACAAAGCAAGCATAGAAGACAACCTCTTCCATACTTAAAACCTTATGCTCTCTGATGCCTGATGGCCCCCTCTTTCCATATACCTTCCCAGCTGTTTTTGAAACCATGTTTTTTAAAAAAAGATCAGCAAAAGCCTTCATCTATCATTCTGGTAAATACCCGTTCCCAAAACTTTATAGTGTTGTTATAGTTTACCATTTTTATTTTTTGTTAACAATTTCCACGCAAAAAAGGACCTGATCCCAGATCCTTCGGTTTAAAACCATTTCTCCTTCTCATTTCATAAATAAAGCCGTCCATAAACCTTGCACCCCAAAGGTTTCATTCGATTGTTCCATTTTCCTCATTTTCCGTATTTCCACCACTTCGAATTCCTTGAAGATCATTCTGAGTTTTTCTTCAGTAAAACCTAAACCGCCTTTAAGGCTTCTTTGCCTATATACTTCCCAATCTGAAATATCGGCACCACCCAAAATGCCGCCTTCGACAAAACAAGTGATCGAATACAACCCCTTAGGCCTTAACGCGTTTTTCACCATCTCCAAATAATTCATCCTTCGATGTGGGGCAATATGGTGAAAACAACCTGAATCATATACGAAGTCATATTGTCCTTTTGCAATATCCAAATCAAATATATTCCTTTGAATGAAGTTCACTTGGACATTTTTATCTCCTGCCCGTTCTTTTCCCCATTCAACGGCTTCCTTCGAAAGGTCCACCGCATCAACAGAACAGCCCTTTTGAGCAAGGTAAATGGCATTTCTGCCAGGTCCGCATCCAAGCTCAAGAACCTTCCCTGGCCCAATTAACCCACCATCAAAATATGAAACCAAATTCTCATCAGGGTAATTTTCGAAAAAGGGAACCCCTTTTGAGCGGTCTTCATAAAAACCATTCCAGAATCCAGTTGGTTCACGCAATAATGAGTCCAGCATGTTCAATAGATCTTCATAGGTTGTAATCGTCTCCGACAAAACCATCACCTCTTCCATTTTATCCCACGATTTAATTATACTGATTTCGCCCGGTGCCTCTGCAACAGCCGCATAAAAAATTCGTTACATATGACGTTCAGACACCATTGGACCTTGTTGTTTATATAATGTTCACTGGAATTTAAAGGTATCAATTATGCATGTAAACTGCCTTCTGATGGTATGATCCGTTCTTACTCAATAACCCGATGATCAGCTCATTAACCATGTTAGTGAAGACATGGGTTTTATACATGCATGTCAAATATTACATGCTCTTTACAGCGTATCCGGTTTAGCTTCCAAAAAGCAAAACTCAGCTCTATCTGGTATCCTGATGTCCTCATAACCGTTTACTGATGATTATCTTTCTATACATTCCATTCAGCATGATCGGCCGATCTTCTTCAATTTCCATAATATCCCCATGTCCACTGAACAAGTCTTCAAACCTCAAGCCAATATCCGTTCCTAAAAATTGAATGATCGGCCTCAGAAGCTTTTTGGGCACTGAAAGAATTTCATCTTTAGAAATAAACTTATCGAATAGTATTATTTTCCCCTCGCCTTTTACAACCCTGATCATTTCCCGAAGACATTCATTGGCATCAGGTACGACGGAAAGAACCAAACTTCCCACTACATAGTCAAACGATTCATTAGTGAATTCCATATGCTGTGCATCCATCTCGAGGAACTTGATCGATGCATCATCAAATTTCCCCATCGCTTTTTTTAACATATCCGCTGACAGGTCTATTGCCGTTATCTCAAGGTCAAGGTTTTTGATTAACTCCAAATCGGCCCCCGTACCTACGCCCACAAACAGGACCTTTGCATGATCATGAAAATCCAGCTCTTCAAACATACTTTTCCTGGCATCTAAAAAGAGATGAGAGTTGAAGATTTTGTCATAAACGGGCGACCAAAATTTATAAATCACTTTATTCCACGAATTATTCAACATGCCCACCCCCTTACATACTTCTTCCATGAAACATCATAAATCCCTTCCAAGCGGATGGAAAATTAGTACAATTAAAAAGTGTGCGATGCAGTGATTCACGAAAATTGGCATGTTTTTTTTCATAAACCCTCCAAATCTGTATGATCCATAGTAACCAAACTACCTTGACTGTCATAGTAATATACTATAAGATATACCAAAGGAGGTGAGGATTTGGTTCAACGACAACTATCCTCTGACTTGCTTCGCGGACATGTAGATACGATGATTCTGAAACTCCTGCAAAGTGGCGATAAATATGGTTATGAAATCAGCAAACTGATATATACGAATTCCAACGAGCAATATGAAATTAAGGAAGCGACGATGTACTCCAGCCTAAAACGACTGGAAAAGGATGGATGCATCATCTCTTATTGGGGAGATGCCACACAAGGCGGAAGAAGGAAATATTACAAAATCACCCCAATCGGGGAAAACACATATATCCAAAATAAAAATGACTGGGAGCAGGCCAAGCGAATACTTGAGCGCCTTCTCTAAGAAGGGAAGATGAAAGGTGATTGAAAAACTGAATGCACATGTTCATAGCATTTTTGCTCCGTACAAAAGTGCAAAAACAGCAACGGAATTGGAAGAAGAACTGCTGCAAAACTTACTGGAAAAATACGATGACCATAGAAGGAATGGTGCCAGCGAGCAGGAAGCGTATAAACTGACTGTGGATTCGATTGGGGAGGTATCAGAGCTCATGGAATCACTCAATCTGCAATACAATGTGCTTGAGCAGGCGATAAGCATGGACTATTCCAGGCATCGCTTATTGGATTCCGACTTCCGCTCGGTTTCGGTCCATGATGGGAAGTTCAATTCCTGCGATTTAAGCCGTTCTGACTTCAGCCATTCCGACCTGACGAACAGCACATTTAAAAACAGTAACTTAGATCATTGCATCTTTGAAAACGCCAATTTAACTAGCACCTTATTTAAAAGTGCCAATTTAAAAGGCGTAACTTTCAAGAACAGCATTTATAATAAAACCCATTTTAAAAGCTGTAATTTATCTGGTCTTATATTCGATGGGGAAACTTTCAAACAAACCATTTTCGAAGGTTCTTCATTGAGAAAGGCATCATTTCGCGATGCCACCCTCATCAATGTTCAATTTCGGATGTCCGATTTAAAGAAAATCGACTTTACAGGAGCTTCGATGGATAAACTCACTTACAACTTTTTACATGGAGCAAAGGTTGATCTTAGCGGCGTGACCCTCATCTAAAGTACAGCGATTGGCGCTTCCACCCCGTGTTTCTGATTTACAAGAACCCTGTGCTAAGACACGTAACGTCTTGGCACAGGGTTTTTTCAATATACTTTTTCAGGCTTGTATCTCATTATGTCTTTAGACTTCCACTTCAAATTCTTTAACGTAGACAGCATTCCCGGTGATTTCAATATCGTATGTGCCATCGTTCTTGGTAGCTGTAACGCGAACTCTGCCATCCTTTCCGATTTCATGCCCCTGTTCGATTAACAGATGCACCTCATCTTCAAGATCACCCTTTATGTATTTTGCATAATAAGCGCCCATTACACCTGAAGCCGTTCCTGTAACCGGGTCTTCAAGCGTACCTGAAAAGGGCGAGGAAAAATGCCGGGCATGCATATGGGCATCATTATCGTACGTTTCCAGGCAAAAGGGATGAACGGAAGCTCTTGGCATTTCCTTTAATAATTGCGGAAACAGGCTATTGTTGGCCTTCATCCTTTTAAATGAACTTCTTTCCTTTACCGGAACCAGTAAAGTCCATAAACCTGTACTTCCATAAACAATAGGTAATTCACTTTCCAGATCTTCTATATCAAGGCCGAGAGAACTGGCCAAGCCAGCTTTATCTCCGTTAAACGCTTCAAACTGCGGCGCGGCCTGCTTCATCGTAATATATATATCAGGCCCCGCCGTCGCATGGATCTTGATTGGCAATATTCCCGCTCCTGTTTCAATCATCAGCTCATCTTTATCCAATAATCCCCTGGTCTTCAGTGCATGGATAGTAGCCATTGTCGCGTGTCCGCAAAGATTCATTTCGTGTCCCGGTGTAAAATAACGGATCCTAAGATCGGCAATATCGGATTCCATCGGAAAAGAGGTTTCATTGAACCCCACCTTCATCGCTATATCCTGCATTTCCTTTTCGGTCAGTCCATCCGCATCTAAAACCACACCTGCAGGATTTCCTTTATTCGGTTTACTGCTGAACGCATCGTAATGAAAAACCCTTACCGTTTTCAAATCTAACATCTCCTATTAAATGATGGTGCTTCACTTGAATAGTAATTCTATATCTCTATCCATATTCCCTTTTCGTCCTATAGTAAGTGAAACAACCATTGATTTTATTTTCTGACTATTATACAATTACTCAAATTCATCAAATGTAAAATTCCATGAAGGGAAGGAGTACGTTATCATTCTGTTCCAAAGAGAGCTGGTGCTTTGCTGAAAGCCAGTGTCCAGAATCTGACCGAAGATCATCCCCGAGAAGTAAAGCCGAAGCTTCAGTAAGCTTTACCGGTTTCCCCCCGTTAAATGGGATGTGTGTTTAATTATTAAACAAGAGTGGTGCCGCGAGTTCAAATCTCGTCTCTTAATGAGACGGGATTTTTTGTATGTAAACCAATCAATGAAAATATCGGGAAAGCGGGTGCAGGAGTCATGCATACACTATTATTCGTAACGGATTTATACTATGAGGCAAAGGGAAGAAATTATTATGAGGAGGATTTGTTCCTTACCTCGAAGCTTAGGGAGGATTTTCAGTTACTGCTTTGCCATCCTGAAGACATTGAAACGTTTGAAAAGGATTTTGACTTGATCGTCTTTCGAAATGCCGGTCCAGTAGCCAATTTTAAAGACAAATATCTAGCATTCCGTAATAGAGTGGCTGCTGGCCATTTGAAAACATACAACTCATTTGTTGGAAAGGCTGATATGAACGGGAAGGAATACTTAATTGAACTGACGAATGCCCAATTCCCTGTCATTCCGACCATCGATACACTTGAATCTTTACATAAACTTCCCAATGTGGAAGCGTATATAGTGAAGCCTAAAGATGGCGCGGATTCCATCGGTTTGGAATTTGCCGCGAAAGAAGAATTGGGAGATAAAATGGATGCAAAATCAAAGAACACATTGGTACAGCCATTTATCAACTTTGAGTATGAAGTCTCTTTTTATTTTATCGATAAGGAATTTCAATACGCCCTTTATGCGCCTGATAAAGAGAAAAGATGGGAATTAAAAGAATATGTCCCTACTGAAGCAGACCTGGCTTTTGCTAAACGATTTATTGATTGGAACAATCTTGATTGGGGCATCCAACGAGTAGATGCCTGTCGGAATGAACAAGGTGAACTTTTATTAGTAGAGCTGGAAGATTTAAATCCGTACCTTTCCCTATTGGAATTAACCGAAGAAACACGTCAGAATTTTGTAAAAGCCCTGAAAAAATCAATCCGGAAAGCTCTTCAAGCTTAGAATGAAAACTGCCGTATTACTGGCTAGCCAAGACCCGAAACAGTTGGCGGAAAGGGGGCGGATTTCTGAAAACAGCTGGAACATTCTCAAATAAAAAAACTGCAGGCAAACTCGTTTTTTTTCTTCGAGTTTGTCTACAGTCCGAAATGACTACCGAGCCCTAAGGGACCATTAATTCATTTGAGATTTATGCCATTTCCACGCACTTTCAATGATTTCTTCCAAATTTATCGATGCCTTCCAACCGAGTTCTTCATATATCTTGTCTGCCGAAGCAACCAGGCGGGCTGGATCTCCAGGGCGACGGTCTGCATACTCAACTGTCGGTTTAACTCCTGTGACTTTTTCGCAAGTGTCGATTACATCCTTAACCGAAAATCCTTTTCCATTCCCAAGGTTGTAGATGGCCGTATCCTTCTTCCCGGTTAATAGGGCTTGAAGCGCGATTATATGAGCTTGGGCTAGATCCGTTACATGGATATAATCACGAATGCATGTGCCATCTTCTGTGTCATAGTCCGTACCAAACACGGAAATCTTCTCACGTTGACCTAATAAATGCTGTAAAATGATTGGAATCAGGTGTGTTTCCGGATCATGGCTTTCACCGATTTCTGCTGACGCATGTGCTCCGGCCGCATTGAAGTAACGCAAGACGACATAATGAAGTCCATATGCCTTTGCAAAGTCCCCTAAGATCTGTTCCACCATCAATTTAGAGCGGCCATATGGGTTAATCGGATTCGTTGGCTGATCTTCATCAATCATATCCACATTTGGTATCCCGTACGTAGCTGCCGTTGATGAAAAAATGAAATTCTTAACATCATGCTTAAGCATGGTATTCAATAATGTAAGAGTTGCACCTACATTATTATCATAGTATTTATAAGGATCTTGAACAGACTCCCCGACCAAGCTATTAGCGGCAAAGTGCATGACCGCTTTAATCGGATACTTAAGGAAAATTTCATTCAAGACCGCTTCGTCCCCTAAATTCCCTTCCACCAAGGTGGCCTTCGAATCAACCAGCGAACTAAATCCAGTTGAGAGATTATCCAGAATGACAACCTCTTCAGTTTTCACTAACTCTTTTACAAGATGGCTTCCAATATATCCTGCACCGCCAACGACCAAAATCATATAGTATTACCCCTTTTACTTTAAGCTTGAATGAATCTTTAAATCTCGCATATGTCATTAGTGGGAGGTCTAATTATAAGGACCTCCCTCGTTTTATAAGCATTTATTGAAGGTTTCCATGGCCAGTCCATTATATTGGGTGTAATCAAACTTCGCTAGTTCAGGATTATCATCACTAACCATGGTAGATAAGCCCTTTTCCAGTCCATCTATGCTATTTTCGACAAGCAAACCATATTTACCGTTTTCCAAAACGGTCCGGTTAGCCACTATATCAGTAGCCATGATTTTCATTCCTAAGGTCATTGCCTCCAATAATACCATAGGCTGGCCTTCATAATGTGAGGAAAGAACGAAGCAGTCACATTTTTCCATGAACGAAAATGGATTTTCAAGCTGACCCAAAAGATGAATGGAATGATTTAAGTCCAGCTCATCAATGATTGCCTGCAAATCTTCCTTTAAAGGTCCTTGTCCTAAAATATACAGTTTACTATTTTTGTGTTTCCCATGAAAGCCTGCGAATGCACGAATCAAATTATCTTGCCCTTTTTCAGGGGATAACCTTCCCATATTGACAAAGTTAAAATCATTTTTATCAGGATATGGAACGAATTGATCATTCACTTCCAACCCATGGACCTCTTGTACGATTAACGCCTGTCTATCGATCCAGCCTATAGATACCCCATCCAATGATATATGGGCATACGTACCAAGTTGAGTAACCGCTTCTTTATCGAATTCAACGATCCGGCCATTAAAGGTTGGCCCATTCTCCAAGACCATGGCATCTTGCAGCCCATAAGGCTTATCCCATATATGATAATCGCCTAATTTAATTTCGGCAGTGCCGCGCACTTCCCGTTCCTTTAGCACCATTGGCTCTTCTATCATTTCAAATGCTCCAGTATTTAGCCAGCCGATTATCTTATTGTCTATCTCGAAAAGGTAATAGCCGCCTTTGTTGGTTCTATTATACTTGATGATTCTGACGATTTGCCCTTCAAAATCGATTGCCTTGCTCACTCTTTTAGCCTTGTAGTTCGGATATGCCTTCGTCCAGATTGTATGATCTTCCGGGTTGGTTATTTTACCGTACTTCTGATTACCGGTGTTTATTTCCTTCAGCGTTCTATTCTCGATCTTATCGATGAACTTTTTATTGTTTTTATAGTTTCTCGATATTATATATTTTCTTTTCATCATGATTTGCAGCTTGTCATTATAGCTCATGTCTTCATTGATTGTACAATGTTCAAGCACGGATAAAGCAGAATTATCTATCCAGCCTATGATCTTGTCTTTTACTGATATTCTGCTATAAATCGAATGCTGGGTTTTTGCTTCCCTATCGACTTTTACAATGATCCCTTTAAAATCATGACTGCCGGAAACTTTGTACGTTCCTTCAACTTTATACGGCAAGGACCAAATATAGTTCGATCGAGGTCTAACTAACCTTGCTATTTTATCCACTTCTTTTTCATAAATGATGCTGTCTGGCAGAAGCTCCACAGCTTCTTCACTAATCCAGCCTATTATTTGATTGTCATGACTGAATTTATAAAAGGTCTTTTGATCAGCATGGGTTTTCCTCGAAATCACGATTTCAGCACCTTCAAATCGTTCTTCCAATGGAAATTGAGCGGCATTCGAAATTCCCGGAAGGGTATTCCAAACAGGATGATCCTTGACATCCTTTAATATCGCCCTCGCTTTGAAGTTTTCTGTGATCATCGCCTTTTCATCATTTTCGCTACCTTCAGGCTCATTTGACTCCATTTGAAGGATTTTATCCGGGTTGATGGAATTCATTACATAATCAAATTTATCGAAGTCTGCATACTCCAATAGATTCTTTCGGTTTAATTCCATCGTTCCCTCAGACACGCTTACCAGTTTATCAAATCGATTGTATACCGAAAAAATCCCCCTTAGATTAATCCGGTGCGGTCTTTTTCCGTTAATGATGCGTTCACTATCAGAAAGCAAATCATTATGCATATAACAAACTTTCTTTTTTGCATCCGCCGCAAGCAGATATTTAGCCCAATAATGGCTATAACCGCTAAAATCGATAACAAAATCAAACTTTGTTTTGCCGAATAAACGTGCATGCTCTCTAATATAGGCATTTTCCGGGTAAAGCTTCTTCCCTAAGAAACCTCTTTCCCCTCTGTTATGGATGAATTTATCTTTATAGACTTCCAGTATGTTATAAACAGGCAAGCCAGGTTTGAATAGAAAACGCACATTCTTATTAACCTTGCCCATATTTTTCAAAACCTCGTATGAGTGAGGAGTGCCCGTAAAACAGCTGACATCATATTTATCATAATCAATATTATTCATTAAGTTAAGGAAAGAGGATGTAATCCCGTTATCCCTCAAACCGCCCGGATAAATTAATA
The DNA here is from genome assembly GCF_058783805.1 of Peribacillus sp. FW305-BF15. Lineage (NCBI taxonomy): Bacteria > Bacillati > Bacillota > Bacilli > Caryophanales > Bacillaceae > Peribacillus > Peribacillus sp. FW305-BF15. Next base: position 69,473 of record NZ_JBYSYV010000011.1, read on the forward strand.
TTTTTTCCTTTGCGGAATCCAGCCCGGTAATTATGTTTAGTTGTTTCGTAGACTTATTGAATATATTTTTGACTATTCTCTCTGTTACTTTTCCATCCTCATGGTTCGTGAACTTTTCCTGCATTTTTTTATATTTATCGGAATATCTCAATTTCACATCTTTAATATCTTTAATGGCTAGCGCCAATTCTTTTGAGTTAAAAAGCATGGGTCCCGGAAGTTCGTCATTTTGGAGATATTGTCCCCTTTGCTCTGCATAAACGTCCGTATCCCAAGTGTAAAATAGAATGGGCTTATCGGTAACAAGGTAATCAAAGAAAATGCTGGAATAATCCGTGATAAGCAAATCGACTGCAGCAAGCAATTCATTTGTATCCACATGGTCTGGTATTAGCCGATCCTTGATTTCCGAGTGCTTGGCCGCTTCTTTATATAGAAATGGATGCACCTTAATTAATAAGTTATATTGTTCACCGATTTGACTTTGTAAATAATGAATATCAGCAATGATTTGAAGAAGATCATTATCCACCTTGGCCAGGTTCGTCCCCTTCCAAGTCGGGGCATATAAAATATTTTCCTTAGCATCACTGATTTTCAAACCCAGGGTCCTTAAATAATCCTTAAACTCCTCCGGATTCGTATTCAGCGTCAAATCGATCCTCGGATATCCTTCTTCTATTATTTCACCTTTATACAGTCCATTTAACTTATAGCTATGTGTAAATATGTTGGTAGTATGGGCATTAGGGCTCAAAATGAAATCTGCACTCAAGAAGTTCCTGACCACGTTTTGAGAGACCGAAGGATTACCGGGTATATCAAAGCCCATATTCTTAAGGGGCGTTCCATGCCAGGTATTGATGTAAATCTGATCGCTTTTAGGGATGAAGAAAGACTGGAATGTGGAATTATTGATTAAATACTCACTTGTTGCCAACCACTTTAAATATTCCTTTGAATTACGTTGAACAAATTGAACATTCGGCATATCCTTATACTTCGCCATTACACCTGAGAGGACACTGAAATCCTGGATGGACCAAATGTGCACAAAATCTTGATAGTCCTGATTTTCCAGCATATATTTAAACATCGCGTATGGACTGTCGGTCATACTGTTTCCATCACGGCTCTCATATAGAATGGTGTTTTTTTGAATGCTTAATTTCTCATAATACTTTGCATATCTATTTACACGCTGATGATTTTCCTTTAATAGGAAATTAACAATAGGCTGTTTAAGGAAATCGACTTTTCTTTTTATTACCTTCTTATTCACTAAATAGGCATCCCCTTTTATGGATTTATATTCACCATTCAAAATTATGTTTGCATTTCAGTAACCAAAAATAACAACTATGAATGATCAATAGTTGGAGATTTTTTCTAAACTAATTACTCTATTAATTTAAAAGATCACTTATCCACTGCCTTGTGCATTTCGAGGATATTTTCCATTACTTTTAAAATGTCGTCTCTTAAATCGGGGCGTTGCAGGGCAAATTCAATTGTCGTTTTCACAAAGCCATCGACAACTCCGACATCATAGCGTTTCCCTTCAAAATCATAAGCGAAGACACTTTGGATTTCATTCAGTTTTTGGATGGCATCCGTTAACTGGATTTCACCGCCAGCCCCTGTTTCCTGCTTGGCCAGGAAATCGAATATTTCCGGAGTCAGTATGTATCTTCCCATTATGGCTAAGTTGGATGGTGCCGTTCCTTGTTTTGGTTTTTCGACGAAACGGTTCACTTCGTATCTCCTGCCATCTTGCGTAAGCGGGTCGATGATGCCATATCTATGTGTTTCGTTCTCATTCACCGGCTGCACACCAATGATGGACGAACCTGTCGCATCATATTCGTTGATCAATTGACGCAGGGAGGGCACATCGCTTTCCACGATATCATCGCCTAAAAGGACGGCAAATGGCTCATCACCAATAAAGTTACGTGCACACCAAACAGCATGTCCGAGGCCTCTCGGTTCTTTTTGCCTAATGTAATGGATATTAGCCAAATTGGATGGGTATCGCACCTTCTCCAATAAATCGAATTTCCCTTTTTCACTTAAGTTATTCTCTAGTTCGTACGCATTATCAAAATGATCCTCTATCGCTCGTTTATTCTTTCCTGTGACAATGATTATATCTTCAATTCCCGCTTTCACGGCTTCTTCTATAATATATTGTATAGTTGGTTTATCGACTATTGGCAGCATTTCTTTAGGCATAGCCTTCGTTGCGGGCAAGAATCTGGTTCCCAATCCCGCTGCAGGTATAATGGCCTTTTTAACTTTTTTCATTCTTTGTAACTCCTTCATATTAGGATAAATCAACAAAACGACCCATTTTTTTCTGAATCATCCTTTTTATAGTAACATAGACTCTCTTTTTGTAAATATATTAACAGAAAAAATTCCTTCATTTGTAAACGCAACCAAAATATTTAAGGCCTTTCCCCGATTTTAAGGAAAAGGCCTTATTTTCTTACTTACCGCCCATAGATCTAAAGACTTATCAATTATTGATCATCTCACCCGCTTCAAATTTCCGCTTGGTTTCTTCCCTATCGGTGCCCACCGTCAGCTCTTTGATCGGCTTCCTTGGCGAGTATGGCAATTTCAGAAGTTACTATCGAAAAAAAAGACGTCACCCCAGAGGAGAGACGTCACTAAATTATTCAGCTTCGGCAACAACGGTAAAGCGCTGGTTGATGTGCTGCGGATTTTCAATTTCATCAAGTACTGCAAGGGCAAAATCGGCATAACTTACATAGCTTTCGCCCTTTGAGTTTACAAGAAGGTTGTCTTTACCCAGTTTATACCTGCCTGTTCTATTTCCTTGCGGATCAAAGAAGGCGGAAGGGCTGATGAAGGTCCATTGTATATCAGTGGCGTTTTGCAGATCTCCAAGGTTCTTGGATTGATTCAACGCTGTTGCAAAGTATTCTTTAGGAAACTCAGGCGTATCCAGGACACGAATCGTTTTTGCTTCGTCAACAAAAAGGCTTCCAGCTCCGCCAACAACGATCAGTTTCGTTTGTGGAGCGCCTTTCATTGCTTCAATCAAGATTTTTCCTGCGTCCACATGCAGATGTTCTTTCCCCGGAGCAGCGCCAAATGCATTCACTACAACATCGAATTCTTTAATATCCTCTGCTTTCAGATCGAATACGTCTTTTTCCAGTACGGAAGCTCCTTGAATTTGGACTCTAGCTTCATCCCTGACAATGGCCGTAACTTCATGTCCCCTAGTCAATGCTTCCTTTAAAATCAGACTTCCAGCTTTTCCGCTCGCACCAATAATACCGATTTTCATTTTACATTCCTCCTATATATTGTTTTTAAAATCAATTGTAATCAAATTACTTACATGTAATAATATAAGTTACAGGTTACCAGTTTGTCAACTTTATTATTTAGAGATGTTTCGGAGATATATCCGCAGTTTCGTGGATATAATCCAGGTTTCGATGAATTATTGCTGTTTTTCGTCGATATAGTCCGAGTTTTGATGATATATCAAGATTTTCGTCGATATTTTCATCCAAATAAAAACGCACCATTCCTTTTAGAATGGTGCGCTTCATTACATGCTGATTTTCTTTTTCATTAGCAGTGCCATGCAGATTGTGATGAGCGTAAAGGCGATGAAGGACAAAAACGGGATCGTGATGAATCCTAGCCAATTTATATACTCACCTGAGCAGGGAACACCGCTTTGGCACATTTCGAAATGCTGTAGTGCTGGAATTTTTTGCAGACTATAGTGATACCCTGACACCGCCATGCCCAAAATCGATAATGGGAGGATGTATCGATAGATTTTCAGGTCCTGTTCATAAAATGCCCGGCCCAATAAGATGACGAGCGGGTACATCAGGATCCTTTGGTACCAACAAAAGGTGCAGGGTACATAATGGAGAACCTCACTAAAGTAGAGACTTCCGGCAGTGGCAATGATGGACAGGATCCAAGAAAATAATAGAGGCTTGTTCATCACTATTTCTCCTTCGCTGCATCATCAACCATTTTCACTAAATCATCGATTGTATTTCCTTCAAACTTCTTGCCATTGACAAATAAGGAAGGTGTTCCAGTAACGCCCAATTCGTCGGCCAACTCCATATCCTTGTTCCATTGGTCCTCGGACTTTTTGGCTTTAAACGAGGTAACGACTTTTTTCACATCTTTGTCATTTGCGATTTCTTTCAATGTTTCTTCTAAGAATTTGTCCGTAAAGACATCTTCCTTTTCATATTTCAGGTCAGCTGGCTGCTTATCGAACAAAAGCTCATGAAATTCCCAAAAGGTCTCATTGCCTAATTCCTGATAAACACTTTCCGCGAATTTAGCGGATCTGGTTGAATCGACGTTAATGAACGAATAATTCATGAAATAAAATTGCGCTTTTCCTGTATCAATCAATTCACTTTGTATAGAAGGGAAGAATTGCTTCTCGAATGTCTTACAGACTGGACATTTATAGTCCCCAAATTCCACTATTTGGACAGGAGCCGATTTTTCTCCCAAATATGGTTGTGATTTATAATCGATTTCATTAACGGCTGTATCTTCGTCTTTTTTCCCATTTGCTAAAAATATAAAGCCAATAATGATTACAGCGATTAACCCGATGATCCAAAACGTGAATGCAGAAGATTGTTTTTGATTACCCTTTTTTTTATTAGCCATCATATACCTCCATCACTTGTAGTTGTGTCGATATTCCTTACCCAGCCATGGCGGCCGATTTCAATTCCCCCTTCCTGCACATTTCACCTGTAACTGATTCATTTACACGTTATAATATAAGTTTCACCATGCTTGTTTGTCAATTACACATACTTTTTATTTTTGCCTTTGCAGCAACGGCGTGACTTGACAAGGAAACGGTTAATGGATAAATATTATTCTTGCAGGCCATTATAACTTGTAACCACTTGAATTACATGTTAAATAATTTATACTATATAGGAATAGAGATTTTAAAGGAGAGAAAAAAGAGATGTCCATCAGTACCCGCTTTTCCGTAGGAATCCATATATTATCTCTTTTAGAAATAAACAAAGAAGGCGTTAACACTTCCGATTTTATTGCAAAAAGTGTAAACACTAACCCAGCCTTAATCAGAAAAATCACTGGCATGCTGAAGAATGCAGGTTTAGTGAATGTTCGGCCGGGTATCGCCGGAGCGACATTGGCCAAGGAATTGTCTGATATCACTTTGCTCGATGTTTATCACGCTGTCAACATTGTCTCCGATAAAGAATTATTTGGAATTCATGAAAATCCTAATCCAGCATGCACCGTTGGAAGAAATATACAAGATACAATAGAACCCATCTTTTCCGTTGCTGAACTTGCCTTGGAAAAGGCGTTGGGAGCGGTGACGATCGAGGATGTCGTCAAGGGGATTCTGGAAAAGGATAAAACTGAGTAGCAAAAAAACACATGAGCCTGACTCATGTGTTTTTTTCCATTTCCTTATTTATACTTAGGAACCTCAATCGTCAATTTATACGAATCTAATAAACTATATAAATTATAAATCTGTTTCACTTGTTTTGTTGCCCAGCCAATATCAGTCGCATACTGGTGTGATGCATATCCATATTTCTCTGCAGCTGTAGGATTCCACCTCATTTTATAAAGCGTGTCCTGCCCAGCAGAGATATATCCTTTGGCGATGAATTCAGCACCGCCTATGATGGCCGCTTCCGGGGTGAACCAGCCCGCATTATAGGCGTATTGAGCGCCGCTGCTTAGCGCCGTTCCGTCAAACGCCCCGACTCCATACATATTATAGACCGTTTTCCCGTTCACCTTTACGCCAGTCGCTAATGGAGAAGTGCCATTCCCGGTCTCCAGCAAAGCATGTGAAATCAGGTAGATTTCATTGACCCCGTATTTTTCCCCTGCCGCAGTGAAGGTTGCCGCTTTGCCTTGTAGTATCCCTTTGCCTGAAAGGATTCTATCATTCACTTCAGAAACGTTCATGTTGGTGACTTGGGAGAGCTTGACGAATTGGAATGAATGGACTGGATCATTCACGAAATTATTTGGGTTAAGATTATATTCTATATCTTCCGGACTGGCATTTACCCATGTCTTGTTATAGTCCACCTCATACCAATAATATCCGTCAGAGCCCCTTACTTTTGATTTAATGTTCAATGATTGATAATTGCTTACAGGTCCGACTGCCCAATAATTCGATCCAGCTCCGCCCCTGACACGCCATCCGGTTCCTTTAACGGTACCTTTTGTTGAATTGATTAAAGTTAATCCATCTTCGCGTATGTAGGTTTTATACTTCTTATCCGTCTGACCGTTTACGGCCATTTGAATTTCAACCATCTTTTCCATCGTAAGATTATACTCTTTATCGATCCTGATTATCGATCCATTCGAGCTTCCCTGACCTTCCGGTGCTTTGGCCGTTAAATATTGCGTACTGACATATCCGGTTTTTCCATTGGCCGTGACTCTTGACCAGCCATTAGACTCTGAATACACCGTTACGGTCGTATTATTTACGAGCTTGGCTATAATTGAAGCGGAAGCCGATGCTGCTGAACGCATATTCAGACTCGAGCCATCACTTACATTTACATATTTAACTAATGTGTTTGCTTCTCCATCTGGATTCAGTCCCGGTACAGAACCTGGCTTCGTTGCTGATAGATATTTCGTACTGACATAACCTTCTCCGCCATACGCTTTAATTTTTGACCAGCCATTTGATTCCGAGATGACTTCTACCTCTACACCCCTTGCCAATTTCACAATGATGGAAGCACTATCCGACGGCTTATTCCGCATATTCAGTGAACCCGAGCTGACATTTACATATTTGGTTGTCGTTATTTCAGGTATGGATGGTTTGGAGTCCGTTCCAGGCTTTGCCGTTGATAGGTAGTCAGTACTGACATACCCATCCTTCCCATTTGCCTTGATTTTCGCCCAGCCTTTGGATTCCGAATAGACCGTCACTTCCGTTCCTTTTGACAGCTTTGCGACTATGCTCGCACTTTCCGACCCGCTTTTTCTCATATTGAGCGTTCCAGAGCTTACGTTTACATATTTCGTCGTCGTTTTTTCAGGCGTGACTGCCGTTGATCCCGTTCCTGGTTTTGTTGTCGATAGATATTTGGTACTGACATGGCCGTCTTTTCCATTGGCTTTGATCTTCGCCCAGCCTTTGGATTCCGAATACACCGTCATTTTCGTTC
>NZ_JBYSYV010000011.1:76800-143841 GCF_058783805.1 Peribacillus sp. FW305-BF15
ACGTTCGTTCCTTTTGACAGCTTTGCGACTATGCTAGCGCTTTCCGATCCGCTTTTTCGCATATTGAGCGTTCCAGAGCTCACGTTCACATATTTCGTCGTCGTTTTTTCTGGCGTGACTGCCGTTGATCCCGATCCCGGCTTTGTAGCAGATAGATATTTCGTGCTGACATATCCGTCCTTTCCATTGGCTTTGACTTTCGCCCAGCCTTTGGATTCCGAATACACCGTCACTTTCGTTCCTTTTGACAGCTTTGCGACTATGCTAGCGCTTTCCGATCCGCTTTTTCGCATATTGAGCGTTCCAGAGCTTACGTTTACATATTTCGTCGTCGTTTTTTCAGGCGTGGCTGCCGTTGATCCCGAGCCCGGCTTAGAAGCAGACAGATATTTGGTGTTGACATATCCATCCTTTCCATTGGCTTTGATTTTCGCCCAGCCATTGGATTCCGAGTACACCGTCACTTTCGTCCCTTTTGAAAGGATGGCAACTATGCTTGCGGTAGCTTTTCCACTTTTTCGCATATTGAGTGATCCCGTGCTCACATTCACATATTTCGTTGTCGTTTTAACCGTTGCCGCAGCTTTGGTCACTGTTCCTGGCTTCGTTGCCGATAGATACTTCGTGCTGACATATCCATCCTTTCCATTGGCTTTGATTTTCGCCCAGCCTTTGGATTCCGAATATACCGTTACCTGTGTGCCTCTTGTCAGCTTTGCGACTATGCTGGCACTATCACTCCCGCTTTTTCGCATATTAAGTGAACCTGTGCTCACATTCACATATTTCACAGTCGTTTTAACGGTCGCCTCAGCCTTTTTTACCGCTCCAGGCTTCGTTGCCGATAGATACTTGGTACTGACATATCCTTCTTTTCCATTTGCCTTTACCTTCGCCCAGCCTTTGGATTCCGAATACACCGTCACCTGTATACCCCTTGTCAGCTTTGCGACTATGCTGGCACTATCACTCCCGCTTTTTCGCATATTAAGTGGACCTGTGCTCACATTCACATATTTAGTTGCCGTTTTAATGGTTACTGCTGTTTTCGTTAAAGTCCCTGGCTTCGTTGCCGATAAATACTTGGTACTGACATATCCTTCTTTTCCATTGGACTTGACCTTCGCCCAGCCTTTGGATTCCGAATACACCGTCACCTGTGTGCCATTTACCAGCTTTGCGACTATGCTGGCACCTTCCGCCCCGGTTTTTCTCATATTGAGCGATCCGGAATTCACCTGCACAAACATGACGTCCTCAATATTGGCCTGTTCGGCATGTAGTGGAGCTGCAGATATTTTTTCTTCGAAAGCAACTGTGGACAACACTGCAAAACAGAAAGTTGGTATAATTAATTTCTTCATCCCATTCTCCCTACTAAAGAATTATATTTTTAACATTTATTTAAATATCGGTTAAAATCAGTATGGTAATATAGGTAAATATGCTTATTCGTCTAAAATATAACATATTCCTTTAGATCTATAGGGAGATAAAAGTGATTGTAACACAATGGTAATCTAATAGAAATTTAAGTAATTATATAGAAACATTTGCAATGAAACTTATGTGACAGGCAAATGATGACTATTAAGTATATTGATATAATTACTTGTCGCTCAAATTAATGCTAATGAGACGAGCATCTTTCTGCCTAAATCGAATATATATATAGGGTAGGCACACGATCCTTATATTTGACGGATCGAGGCAATGACCTATATAATTACTGTATATAACTTATAAGAATCCTTCTGTTAAGGGGAGTAGCTATACAATAAAGTCGTCAGTACAGGATTGAATCCTCGGCTTTATTGGCAACTGATTTTAGTTGTTTGCAAGACCTTGCCGATTATTTGGTGAGGTCTTTTAATTTAAGACGGTATAACCAATAATCGGTTATACCGTCTTTTTTGATTCGAAAAATTGCACAATAGAGGTGAAAAGTATGCAGAACTATAATGAATTAGCTCAAAGCGTTAAGATTTCCGATGATAAAAAGCATGTATTGCTCGATGCCGACCCATCTTTATCACTGATCGGAAAAGGCCGAAGCGCATATGTTTTCCGAATACATTCCACCAATAAAGCACTAAAAGTCTTTTTCCCGGATCATACTCACACAGCTAAAGTTGAAGCTGAAATATACAAAACCGTCCAATCCATCGAATACTATCCAACCCTATATGATGCGGGGGTAAATTACCTGGTTATAGATCACATTGAAGGCAACACTCTTTTTGAATGTTTAACATTGGGAATCCCGATAACGGAAGAAAACATTGCGGAGATAGACCATGCGCTGCAATTGGCAAGGAAAGAGGGATTGAACCCTTCGGATATCCACTTACGAAACATCTTCATCACTTCTGAAAAAAAGGTGAAGATCATTGACGTTGCAAGGTTTAAGCAAGTGAAATCCTGTAATCAGTGGCACGACTTGAAAAGTGCTTTTCACCTATTCTATTCGAAGTCGTTTTTTCCGAAGAAGATTCCCAGCTTCATACTCAATTCCATTGCAGCAATTTATAAAAAAAGATTTCTGCCCATCTGATCCTTACTATAAAAAAATCACATTGGAGGCACATATGAAAAAAATAATGACCATTGCTCTGCTGTCCATCCTTACATTAAGCGGATGCTCAGCTTTAGAAGAAGTCAATTCATCATTGGAGTATGCAGATGATGCGACGGAGTATGTAAATACCGTTCAGGATTTTGCCAATGAGGTTCCCGCCATGTCACAGGATGCCATCACGAATGCCGAAACAAGAGCAAATCTTGAAAAAGAACTGGAATTGATGAAAACGGAGATTGAAGAATTCAATGCAACTGAACCACCCCAAATCGCTGAAGGCATCCATGAGAAGATCGTCAGCTCAAATCAACAGCTGTCAGATGGAATTGAATTATATCTAAATAATATTGAAAAGGGCCAAATTGATCCTAAGGCATTGGAAGATTCAGAGATAATGAAATCAATCGATAATATAACGGGATTGGCAAAACAAATCGAAGAGTTGGGAAATTAAGCCTCCTGCAATGAATAAAAAGGAATCGCTTGAAACAAATTATTGACATGAAACCAAAAGGTTTTATATAATCAACAAAGCAAAACCAATTGGTTTCATATTTTCACTCACAAAGGAGAATCAGTATGGAAAATACATTACAGGATATCAAGAAGACAGTTATTCTTGAAGCACCTATCCAAAAAGTTTGGGATACAGTTTCCACTGCAGAGGGCATAGCTTCATGGTTCATGCCAAATGATTTTCAACCGAAAGTGGGACATGAGTTCCATGTGCAATCACCCTTCGGCCCATCTCCATGTAAGGTAACGGAGTTAGATGCTCCTCATCGCCTTTCATTCAGTTGGGATACGGACGGTTGGTTCATTTCCTTCCTTTTAAAAGAAGTGGATGGCAAAACGGAGTTCACCCTTATTCATGGCGGCTGGAAAGAGCCTGATACGATTCTTACGAAACCGAACGAAAAAAGCTCAGTGATTCGCGATAGAATGAATCATGGCTGGGAACAGATCGTTAATCAGGGTCTTAAAAAGGCTGTTGAGGGCTAAGTGTCTGCATCAGAAAAACACGATGTATTCCAGGCTATCGCCGACCCAACCCGCCGAAAGGTCCTGCAATTGCTTGCTGAAGGGGATTTACCCATTTCAGAAATCACTTCTCACTTTTCCATGAGCCGTACGGCAATTGCCAAGCATCTTCATATCCTTTCTGAAGCTGAATTGGTCAGTGGCCGGAAGGTAGGAAGAGAGAAACGCTTTCGGCTTCAGCCGGAACCTTTAGCGGAATTGAAACAGTGGCTTTCTTTTTACGATCAATTCTGGGATAACAAATTATCCATCCTTAAACATGTGATTGAAAATTCAGGGGAAAATGGATTGAAAGTCATCGAAAAAGAAAAGGACACGACTGAACCAACATAATGACAAAAACCCCCGGCGCATTGCACCGGGGGTTTTTGTTTATGCATTCATCTCAATATTATGTGCTTTGCGCTTCTTGATGACCATCGTTAGCAATAGCAGCAGATTAAAGACAATGATGCATCCAGTAAGGAACACTATACTTGCTGTCAATGCATCCGCCCCAAGGCTCGTACTCATCGCCTGGCGGAAGCCCATGACAGAGTATGTCATCGGAATGAACGGGTGAACATGACTGAAGAAGTTATTTGTCAGTTCCACAGGGAACATTCCTCCGCTTGCACCTAGCTGTAATACAAGGAATATCATCGCCAATAAACGACCTGGATTTCCAAATCCTACGGTCAAGAAGGTAACGATGAACATGAACGTTAGGGAAGTCAGTATGGAAACCCCAATGAATTGCCCCATGTTCTCTACCTGTAAATCCATTCCCCAAATCATGATCGCATCCAACACTAATGCAGAAAGCGTCGCTTGGATGAATAGGACCGTAAATTTACTGAACCACCATGCCACTCCTGATGTTGGCCTAGTAGAAGGCAAGCCTGTAGGGAATCCCATATTGAAGGCAATGGCTCCAACAAATAACCCTAGAGACAAGACATAAGGAGCCAGTGCATGACCATAATTCGGCACGTCACTGCTTTTTTGTTCTTTGACCTGTGTCGGTTCAGCAATCATGCTGTAGTTATCATCGGTTGTTTTATTTTCACTAATTTCTTTTGCACCATCACTGAGTTTTTCCGAAAGCTCGACCGTTCCATCTTGAAGTGAGGAGATTCCCTCACCCAATTTACCGGAACCTTCAGCAAGTGCTGATGAACCTTCATTGATCTTACCCGCGCCATCAGCAAGCTGGATGACCCCATTGCTCAAAGTAGGCAGATTGCCTGCCAATTGTTCAGTTCCTTTAACAAGTGCTGATGAGCCCTCGTTCAAGGCCGCTGAGTTGGCATCCAGTTGATTGGCCCCATTAGCCAGTTTGCTTGCCCCTTCTCCAACTTGGCTAACACCAAATGCGTACTTCTCAAGACCACTCCCAAAGGAGGATGAACCTGCTTGCAGTTGTGAAACTCCATCAACCAATTGACCAGAACCCTCAGTTAGTTTTGAAAGGCCATTATTCAACGAGGAACCGCCTTGTGCTAACTGGTTGATCCCCTTCACTAATTCCGGTGTCCGTTCATTTAAACTTTGCGTTGCCGCAGTTAATTGATTGCTGCCTTCTACAGCTTCATTCAAGCCGCCATTTAATTGGGTCGCACCAGGAATCAATTGTTCTTCCAGTGCGTTCCTTATTGACGTATAGCCGTTTAACGCTGAAACGGCGTTTGGATTGACTTTATTCACCGCATTATTTAAATGGGCCACTTGTTCCGGAAGCTGCCCTAATCCATTCAATACAGGCATTACCTTATCCGTTAATTGCGTTGATAAGTCTGATACACTTGCAGCAAGAGCCGATGCAATTCGTTTTTGTGCCTCCGCTTGGCTTTGAAGTTCATTTTGAATGGCTCCGATTACTTCTGATTGCTGTTCACTGGTCATGCTTTTGAAGGCTTCCGTGTTTTGAACGGCACTGATCGTGCTCTGACCATTATTCGCAATCGTTGATTGAAGTTCCGTTAACGCCGCTTGACTGTTATTGAGGTCTTCGGTAATGCCGGATACGGTACCGGACGCGCTGCTTCCTGCTGGAACCGCTTCTTGCAATTGATTTACACCGCTTTGAATGCTTGTCAGTCCTTGCTTAAGCTGATCCAGCTGTTCTTCTCCGGGCAATTGACCATCCATTTTTTTCAGGCCGTCATTTAGCGCCTGGCTTCCTCCTGCCAGTTTATTGATTCCATCATTTAAACTCTGCTGACCTGCTGCCAATTTTGGAATTCCTGTCGATTGATCCGTCAGCTGGCTTGCATTTTGTGATAATTGATTCAACCCATCATTCAAATTCGCACTGCCTGTTTGCGCTTGTGCCAATCCAGTATTCAAAGTTTGCGCTCCTGGAACCACTTTGGCCAGCCCAGTGGAAAGCTGGGAAGAACCTTCTATAAGTGCTTCACTATTATTAGTCAATTCCCCTGTGCCTGATGCGAGTTCGTTCGCACCCTTTTGCAACTGACCGACACCGGAGGTATATTGTGAAATACCCTTATTCAATTCCGACGCGCCACTTTCAAGCTTGTTGGCTCCTTCCAAAAACTCGCCAACGCCCACTTGGAGTTTATTCGCTCCATCTTTAAAAGTTAATGTGCTCGAAGCTAACTTATTCAGATTTTCCGTCACTTCTTTGTTTCCATCATGCAGTTTTTTTGCACCGTCATCCAGCTTGGATGCCCCATCTGCCGCATCGCCGAATCCTTCACCGATTTCATCCAGTTGGGAGAAGATCGCTTCCGCATATTCTTTTGTGACACTTTCGGCAATTTCCGTTTTCAAATTATTCGTTGCCTGTTTCCCGACCGTTTCAGAAACGAAACTGCGTCCAGGATTCACATCATACGTCAGATTCATTTTTTTAGGCTCATCATCCATTACGGTAGAAGCATTTTTTGAAAAGTCCTCCGGAATGGTGACGACCATATAATATGTACCATCATCGAACCCTTTTTTCGCCGCTTTTTCCGTTACGAAATGCCATTCTAAATCATCATTGTCCTTTAATTGCTCGACTAGCTCATTACCGACTGTTAAGGTTTTCCCCTCATATTCGGCCTTTACATCCTTATTCACGACTGCAACGGGCAATTTGCCTGTTTTTCCGTATGGATTCCAAGCGGAACTAAGGAATAACCCCCCATAAATAATCGGGACGAACAGTAAAACGATTGCGACACCGACTAATTTTCGATTCGTAAGGAAAAGCTTCCATTCTTGTTTAAGCATATTCACTTCTTTTCACCTTTCTTTTCACGCAGTACATCACTCAATGACGCGGTATTCCAATTAAGGGTCGGTATGTCCGTGGTGCCAAAGCTTTCTTTAAGCAAATCCGCCACTGTTTGGCTGGAAAAGAACTCTATTAAAAGTTGATCCGCCCGAGAAAACATCCGACGAAGGACGTCCATTCCCTTCTCTGCATACTCTCCATCTTTAAACGCTTTTTCTATAAGTCCTGTATCCGGAAACATCGAAATGGGACCTTCCATCGCCTCAATAATTTCAAGGTTTTTAATCTTATCTACACTTTTGGCAAGAGTAAGGCCGCCGTTATTACCAGGAACGGAAGTGATTAACTGCTTTACGACCAATTTCCTTATGATTTTTTTCAAATAAGAAGGAGACACCTCTAATCGCCTGCTGATCTCATTTGACGAAAGCGGGACATTTTTATCCTGGGTAGAGAGTATAACGATGATGCATATAGCTTGCTCGACCCCTTTTGTTAATTGCAAATCATTTCACCTCTTTTAGCATGTATGTGGATGTCACATATCCATAATGGATATTCAGTATCTATAATTAAAACCCGTTTCACCTTAGAAATCAAGTCATTTCCAGAAAAAATTTCTAAAAAAAAGATGAACCCCTCATTACAGCACCATGGGGTTCACCTTTTCTTTTATAGGTCTTTTAAAAATTCATTGACCGCTTCTGGAGTTTTAGCATTTGCACTGTGCAGGTGCGCAACCTTTTCCCCATTTTTAAATACTAAAAGTGATGGAATTCCCATTACCGTTTGCTCTTCGGAAATCTCAGGGAATTCGTCACGATCGATTGTAAACCACTGTTTGTCTTGATGTTCTTGAGTGATCTCATCGATGAACATGTCTAAACGTTTGCAGTCCGGGCACCATGTAGTCGTAAAAATCCCGACCGTCAGTCCCTCTTGGTTGATTTGTTCACGATATTCTTGTTCTGTATTGATATTTTTCATGATTGTCTCCTCCGGGCTTTTCTTATCATCATACTTTAATCCATGAATTAATGTACTCAAGGATTAATATATAATTAATTCCTTCACAGCACAAACGGTTTATCCTAAAAGTATCTAACTCTTGCCCGGATATGATGCCTCGTTTTCTTTGTGTCCAAATCTCTCGTTAATGAAAGAAGAAATCCTAAAAATGAATTCCTATTTTCATCAATGAAAAGATAGTGGCAGCTTTTTTCAAAAATGATCAATTCACTGTCAGGAATCTTTTCGACGATGTGAATCGATGCCTCTACAGTCTGAAAAAATATTCAGTTGATTTCAGAAATCCGCTCCCTTTCCGCCGACTGTCTGCCAAGCCTCCTCACCGCAAGCGGCTGTGGGGTCTTGGCTAGCCAGTTATTCGGCAGGAGTGTCGCAAATTTCTTCAATCTAGCGCGTGGTAAAACACTAAAAAAACATAATCAAGGTTCAGGATGAGGCCAGCCTACAGTTCTTTCTTAAAAAAACATTCCAGTTGATTGGAACGGAAGGTGCGAGACTCCTGCGGGAAAAACGTGTCCAAGGGAGACCCCGCAGGCGCAAAGAGCGCCGAGGAAGCTCCCGGACCGCCCGCGGAAAGCGAGTGCCTGGAGTGGAAATCATATAGTTACAACCAGGTCTTGTTTATGTTTTTTCGTTGTTAACGCACTTTTTTCGATCCGTCCGCTCCTCATGGTTCGGGGTGTCACTTACGGACCCCCTTTGGTCAATAAACTGAAAAAAGCCACTATCCAGTGGCCTTTTCATTTCATTCATATTGGAAGAGTAAGCTGCCAGGAAACACCAAACTTATCGGATACCCAGCCGAACTTCTTACTAAAGAAATAGTCACCCAATGGCATCATCACTTGTCCTCCATCAGTTAAGCTCGAATAAAGCCTGTCAATTTCCTCTTCACTATCACATGTAAGGAAAATTGAAAACGATGGTGTAAATGTAAATTGATGCTTAACATTGCTATCGATGCACATGAATTCCTGATCCTTCAAGGTAAAGGTAGCCTGCATGCTACTCCCTCTGTACCTGATTCATTTGCACCATACCGGACAATGCTGTTTATTTTCGATCCTTCGATTAAAGATGTGTAATAATTCATCGCTTCCTCCGCATTACCTTCGAACATCAAGAAAGGTGTGACCTTCATCATCCTCATCGAACTCCTTTTCATCTTTAATTGGTTTCTTCCATTGAATCATGGAGCCCACCAGTTACCCGAAGCCACGATCATTGTCTGTAATTTTATCGTATTGGCAAAATAGTCATCATCATCTTTTTCCTGTATCGTCCGGTTCCATAGGCGATTAATCCATTGCTGATTGGAGGAATCCACCATGGCACTCACCATGAATGGAGCGACGAAGCTTGTACTATTCCCTTCTTCCACGGCTTTTCCGCTTAGCGTATAACCGGATTGGATATTTTCAGGGCTGCCATCCGTTTCCGCTTTAATCCAATCATTCATCTTCTTTAATTGCGGCAGCGCTCTTTCATCACCAGTCAGTAAGTAATCGAGCGTATAGCGCCATGGGATCCTGCTGCTGTTCCAGCTATAATTGCCGTCATTCTCCCCTTCTAAAAAGTCCGCTTCTGCCGGCTGATATTCTCCCTGGGATTGTATAATGAAGTCCGGGATGAGGCCAGTATTGCCGCTTTTCTCCTTATAAATAGATAGAATGACCTTATAGGCCATATCTCTTACATCTGTCCATTCTTCATTCCCAGTCGCCGCCTCAAATGTCTTAAAATGATTGAGAAGAAGGTCAGAGGAACGAGTCGATTGTCCGTATACGTCATCTTCATCTTCCGCCCAGTCTCCTAGTTTAACAAGGGACTGCGACCGATTTATTTCATTCGACATGATCGCATCCAAGATGTCCTTTGCACTTGCAAGATAGTCGATCTCCCCTTCACTTCCCCACTGCCGGTGAGCCAATAATAATGAATAGGCGATATCCATATCGCCATCAGTTGCTGAATCGGCATCCCCTGGCGTATTGATGATTTTACCCGATTTATCCTTTACTTGCTGCCACGCCATCAATGAAGGGTCATGATCACTTCCATGCGCCTTATAAAAACGATAAAGCCCATCAAAGTACCTCTTGTCCTCGCTGCCTGCCATGATTGCCGTTATCATCATCCCATAACCATGGGCTTCAGAAACGGTCACTGCATTCTTGGGCTCAGCATATCCTTTGTCATTGTAAAAAATATAATATTCATCATTTTTATCGGCAGGCTGCTTAAGATAGTTATCTTTCCAGGTTTCATAAAAAGTCGTCACGGCAGCATCCATTTCCTCCTGTGACAGATTGTCAGGTTTTATCGTCCCCGCCTGATAGACTGTATGCTGGGGAAATGCCCGCTTACCGGCGACCTCTTTCTTTTTGGTTTGAGAAACCAATGCTATCGAGGCAATGATCCCAAAAACGATCACGCCCACCGCTATCAATAAACTTCTTTTTTTCATGGCTTTGCTCCTTGGGTTATGGTGCAGTATTCACTTAGAATATTGAGCGAACCATAAAAATTTGTATGTAATTCATTTCTGCTATCAAAAGGTCCTGCCCACTTTTGCTTCCGTTCCCTTCCATATTCTCTTTATATTTTCTCGATGCAAAATGACGACGAATAAACAAATAAATGATGAGAGTACAATGATAAGCCTGCCTTCAAAAAATAAGCTGTATATCAATATGGAAATAATCCCCAGCACCGAACTGAGAGATACATATTTTGAAGATAGCAAACTAATGAGAAATACCATGCAAGCAATGAATGTACCTAATGGAGCTAAAAATAAAAACACTCCCGCCGATGTTGCCACGGCCTTTCCCCCTTTAAATCCCGCGAAAACAGGAAAGGCGTGGCCAATTATCGCAAGTAAGCCGCATAGTGCAGGGGAAACGTTCGAATGCAGCGCCATCGGGAGTACGCAGGCTATGATGCCTTTCAATAAATCAGCAAATGCTACTATCGTCCCTGCTGTCTTGCCCAATATCCTAAAACTATTAGTTGCGCCAAGATTTCCACTCCCATATCCGCGGATATCGGTATTGTAAAACGATTTCCCGATGACCAAAGCAAATGGGATGGAACCTATTAAGTAACTTAATAGGAGAATTATCATGTTAAGCATAAATTACCTTCTTCTTGTTATTATTGGAGATTATTCTTTATTCATTCTTTTACAATCCCGAAGACAAAACCATCATAGGAAATACGTCAATGACAGGCAGCCCTGCTTCTGCTTTATTGCCAAAATATAAATCGACATCATTCCCCCTTTTTCATTTCCATAAATCCTTCGCCATCCAATGAAATTTCCAGATGCTGATTTATGACTAGCGAAAGCGGAAAGGTTTCCGACTCTTAATCCGAGAAAATCCAACGCCGTTTCCTTGGACCTAAAAGTAAAAACGAACCTGCTTCATGTTCACCCATGAAATTCAATCCATCTTCTCTTATCGCTTCACCATTCCTTACAGGCATCAACCGATTTCCCAAAGCCCTGACTTCATCTGTCGTAATGTTTATTTCACTGATGCACAGGACGTTTTGAGCTGAAAAAGACTCAGTCGCGGATTCGGGTGATACGGAATATCTCGCTATGAACTCGACAATGTTGCCTGAAGGGTCTAAAAAATAAAAAGACCGTGCGTCTAAAAAGCTAAAATAAACTTCGTCATCATCCTCTTCCCTGGTCAATTCCACTTTTGATTTTGCCCATGCTTTTGCCGAAATAAATAAATTGGTCGGAATGTTCATGGCAAAGTGGTAAAAGGGCTTATCTTTGTGATGATATTTTTTGATTTCAAGCACACTATCCCCTGCCTTAATTTCAAAAGCATCATCCGTTTGCGATAGTAACTCAAATCCTAACACATCAACATAAAAATTCCGCATTTCATTCCAGGCATGACCATACAAAGTGACCTTATTGATAATCAACATTCAATCCCCCTTCCACTTAACAAATATTGTAAAGTAATACTGCGTTTGTGCAAAGATTCCGTACTTTTCTATACATATCATTTTATTCACTCTGCCTATATTCACCACAAATAACTCAAAAAGGACCGCCAAATTCGGCGGTCCCTCGCTTCAGCCTTATTGAAAGGTTCACTCTTTAATTTTCAGTCCAAGCAAGGCCGCAAAGACTATCGCTTGGTCCGGGGAAACTTCGCATCCTTTTAAATCTTCCGGGGATACGGTAATCCTTTGAAATGCAGAACTGCTTATATCAATTCCCTTGAGCGGTGTCCTGGAAAAGTTCACTTCATTTAATCTGCATGTTTCGAACTTCACTTTAATGAATTTACACTCATAATAATCAGCACTTTCCAATGAGCAATGATCGAACCTCACTTGCTTTAAACTGGAATAACCAAAGGCACTTAAATTCAGGTTGCAATTCTCAAAGAAGACATTCCCTAAGCTTGTGTCAGAAAGGTTAATGCCTAAAAGTTTGGACTCTTTGAATTCCACACGATGAATCGAGCCGCCCATGAAATCGGCATTCGTTAAATCGCAATGATCAAAGATGACATCCGTCAGCTCGATATTCCTGAATGATACATCACTGAACGTCACATTTTTAAAAACAACCTGTGATAATACGATTTTGTCCATTTTTTCTCTATCGATCGTGCAGTTTGTTATGATACAGGACTCAAGATAAGGCTCATCTTGATAATATATTTCCTGAAAGTTCGCTTCTGTTAAGTCTTGGGGGATCTTTGGCTGTTCAATTTTGATTTTGCCTGACATATTATCACCTTTTCGCTTTAGTCTTCAATCACTGGTTTATCCAATCGATAGGGGTTCATCGCCGGTATTATAACAACTGGTCTACTAAATTTCGACTTAACTATAAACTACATTACAGTGAAGTTCAATCTAAGAATTTCGCGAAAATGACTATTATTTTTCGTTATTTTGTGTCAACAATTTGCACAAAAAAAAGCTGCCTCATCGGCAGCTTGCTTACTTCATGAGCGTATTGAATCCTCTTGGCATCCGATAATAATAGAGAGCTGCAGCCATTATCGCTATCATTCCGCCTATCAGAAAAAATGCTTGAAAGATATTTCCTCCAACAGTTGGGGAATTGGATACATAACCCCTAAAAAACAGAAAAATGACTCCAAATCCCAATAAGAATAGGGCCATCTTTTTAATCCTTCTTTGGAACAGGATATATCCCGTAAGAATGATTAAGTACGATGCGGCTAGGACCATAAGAAATGGAAATAACGGTTTGAATTTTGCGGCATACACGAAATGATCGAAATTCGAAATATCATCTGCCTCTATCGCCTGTTCATCATTTATGTGTGTGAAATGCGTGGAATGCTTCCATTCCCAAGGTCTATCCAGAATTTCGCTTCCTTCATACCAGGTACAAAACGTAAAAACCATAAAGAAAAGTGCTGCGATAATCATTTGCAAAAAATTGTTAAAAGTCAATATCATCTCCTCCAGCTGTCATTATACCAATAAATGGGTAACTTACAACCTGAGCCCAAAGTAATAAAGCATTAAGTAAACAAACACTGTTTCCTGAATAATATAATCTAACCACTTATAAGGAGCGTTTAAGATATGATCACTCATGGAAATGGAGATGACCTCCTTATTTCAGCAGCATGGTTACTTGGCATCGGCACTCTTGTTGGTGCAATCGGGCAAACCCGGCAAACTTTAACGAGCACTAATCTCGGAAAAGATCTCATCCTCAAAGGGAATGGCATTGAAGCCGTTGCAAATTCCCTGCAAGCGATCGGCCGTTCAAAAATGCTGAACCCGGAAAACGAACGTTCGGAATCTTACTTTATATTCGGCAATTGGCTTGAGGCCATTGGCAATACCGCAAATGTAGTTGGAATAGATATGCAGTTGAGTGGTTCAGAGAAGGAAGGCACCAGAACCGATGCAATCGGCAGTGGAATCCAAGGCCTGGGTGCCGCTTTTGAAACATTCGGTGCAACGCTGACTGATGAGGCCATTTCACCTTTTGAGATCAAGGGAAATGGCCTCATTGCAGCCGGTTCATTTTTGGAATCGGTCGGAAATATTTTCATTTTAAATGAAAAAGTACGGATGGGAGAACAAATTCTTTTACTAGGCAGCTGGACCCAGGTTTTCGGTGCATTCATATTGATCGAGGCCTTTTCACTTGGCCCAGAGCCCGAACCTGAGAATGGGAAAGATGGAAATAATGGTTATAGCTATGCCAACTATTGTTAAGGGGCCGCGAGTTCGACCTTCATCCGATCTGGATCTTCGAAATATACAGCATAATGATCCTACCCGCCGTCAAATGGATGCTTATCGGCGTAAATGATGGTAACTCCTCCCCTTAACTTTCCTGGCAACCTCATCAATCTGTTGCCGGGAAGTGGCGTGAAAGGCTAAATGGTTAAGACCCACTCGTCCCCTATGATAGGGAATGTCAAGAAACCTTGTTTCCCCTTGTACAAAAACAATGTACATCTCACCCAATCTCTAACTCCTCCCGCTTCCCCACTCCTGAAATGGCTCATAGCCCATCTCGTCCAAAAACTAGCCCCAAAAATCAATGCTCCTCTTTAAATTTGAAACATACAGCTCAATATGATGAAGAAATCCCTTTGACACCTGTAATCCTCCTCTTATGATCACTTTTTGGAGCGTTTACTCGTGAATTGGCGCCTTTCTCGTGAGTTTGGTGCTTTTACTCGTGAGTTTAGGCATTTTACTCGTGAATTTGGGCGTTTTACTCGTGAGTTTGGTGCTTTTACTCGTGAATTGGCGCCTTTCTCGTGAGATTGGGCCTTTTACTCGTGAATTTGGTGCTTTTACTCGTGAGTTTGGGCCTTTTACTCGTGAATTTGGTGCTTTTACTCGTGAATTGGCGCCTTACTCGTGAGTTTTCGACTTTTACTCGTGAATTTGGTGCTTTTACTCGTGATTTCTGCCGTTCTCTCCCTTATTTCATCAAAATAACATCACAAATCCGAGTGGACAGAATGGATTTATTTTGGTATTATAGTTACTCAGGGTAACGATTACTCATGATAACTATATATTGATAAGAGGTGTTTCTGATAAAGACTTTCCAAAAATTCTTTCAGCAATTATTGCTGCTGTACCGGCCTTTTGAAAATAATCTTAATATCCAGCTGAACAAACATGATTTACACAGGGCGCAATGGTCCATTTTGTATTACTTGAACAATTATGGTTCGGCTACGCTTGTAGAGCTTGCCAATTACCAAAGCGTGGAGAAACCCACGATTACGAGGACCATTGCCCGCTTGGAAGAGCTGGGGTATGTCGAGCATGTGCCAAGCAAAGATAAACGCGAGAAAAGGATGCGGCTTACGGAGCTTGGCAAAAAGGTCTACAGCGAAGTCCGCGTGACAATCGATCAATATGAACAGGAAATCTTGAAAGGGATCACGGAAGAGGAACAACTCGCTGCCATACGCATCATGGGCGAAATTAGAAATAACATTATAAAGTAAGGAGATAATAACATGGATCAATCCAGAACCAGACTGTGGACGAAGGACTTTGTCATCGTTTCGTCCATCAATTTTTTCATAACATTAATCTTTTATTTACTGATGGTGACACTTGCCATCTATGCTGTTAATGAATTGGATGCTTCTACAAGCGAAGCCGGACTCATTTCGGGAATTTTTATTATCGGGACGTTGATCGGACGTCTGTTCATTGGCCGTTTCATTGATTCAATCGGCCGCAAGAAAACGTTATTCATAGGTTTGATCTTTTTCACTTTGACAACAATTCTTTATTTCGTGGACCTTGGAATCGGCTTCCTGCTTGTTAACCGCCTGATCCATGGGATGGCAATGGGGATGGCAAGTACTGCGACAGGCACGATCGTCGCGCAGATCATTCCGCCGACACGAAAGGGTGAAGGCATCGGCTATTACAGCATGAGCGCAACACTTGCGACGGCTATCGGTCCTTTCATCGGTCTGTTTATGTCCCAACATACAAGCTTCCAAATCATTTTCAGTTTCTGCCTGGCTTTAGGTGTGATCTCCCTGATTACAGCATTCTTCCTGTATGTCCCGGCATTAAAAGTAACGGCAAAAGTTACGGAAAGCAAAGGATTCAAGCTTTCCAATTTCATTGAACCTAAGGCACTGCCCATTTCAATCATCACTCTGTTATTGGCATTCTGTTATTCCAGTGTCCTTTCTTTCATCAGTTTCTATGCCATCGAAATCGATCTGGTCAATACGGCAAGCTTCTTCTTTGTAGTGTACGCAGTAGCCGTATTGATATCACGGCCTTTCTCAGGACCATTGATGGACCGGAAAGGATCGAACTTCATTATGTATCCGGCTTTCATTATTTTCGGAGTCGGCTTGCTGCTTCTAAGTATGACAACCAATAGTTTCACTTTACTGGCAGCTGGTTTCCTCATTGGCCTCGGATTCGGTAATATGCAATCAAGCTCGCAGGCGATTGCCGTTAAACTGACACCGCCTCACCGAATGGGGATGGCAACGTCCACCTTCTTTATCATGCTTGATGCAGGACTTGGCTTCGGCCCTTATATTCTGGGATTCATCATTCCGATTACAGGTTACAGCACACTTTATGTCATCTTGGGCGTTTTGGTCATCTTGACCTCCGTCCTTTACCACTTCCTGCACGGCAAGAAGGAACGTAAAGCCAGAACGAACTTGGCTTCCATTTAAATGAAAAAGGGATATCCCATTGGAGGATATCCCTTTTTTATTTAAAGCTTTTTTGGTCCTTATTTTATTTCCAATTCATCTATAAAAAGTTGAAAACTTTTGCTGTTCTTTTTATTTATGACTGTTTCACCTTTATATAAAGTCTTTCCAGTCTTTATATCTGCAATCAGAAGTTTGGCAGGCTTGTTTGATTTGCCCTCTTGATTCATTTCGTTTAATAGGAAGTACACACGCCCGTTTTTAAAGGCAGCGGTATATTGTTCTTCCTCATTAACAGCTATATCAAGCTCCGTATCACTCCTTAACGTTTGACTGCTGAGGTCAAACGTTTTAATGCGATATTTACCTGACTTCATTTCAACTGCATAAAGGTTTTTCCCGTCTGCATATCCTGATCTAGCCATGTCCAGGCTAAGTGGTCCTTTTTTAACCGTTTCTAATTTTTCCGTTTCATAATTATAAGATAAAAGCTTGCTTTCCTTTAGTTTTTCCTTAAAGCCATCCTCATGATTTACCCCTTTATTTACCGAAATGAATACTATGTTGTTTGGCTGTGAGGGAGCAAGATCGATTGGCATCTCTAAATCAACTTGATTAGGGTCAGTATAGGTTTCAGATACAAGGGTTTTATCGCTCAAGACTTTTTTATTGGCTACATCGATCGTATATAGATGAACCTCTTTTGTCTGCTTCTCATTGTTGGAATTCACATCATTCATCGTTAAAACCTGTAGTTTTGAATGGACCAACTGCACATCCCTGACATCAGCATTCATGATTCTCCCTTGATTCGGAAGTTCAATTTGGAATGAAGTTTCCTCTTCGTCCTTCTTCTCCAGTAAACCGATATCAAACTCTGCATCCATATTCCCGCTCTTTGTATATTCGCTATTCACCCTAGCGTAAGCAAGAAAATCATCGTCTTCATATAAAGAACTAATGGAATCTTTGCCACGCATAAATGAACGATGTTCTTTTACCAATCTTTCAATTTCATGACCTTGTCTTCCAGTTAATTTCTCCAAGTAAGACCTTTCGCTGGCATATGTCGTTGTATTGGATTCAATTGTTAATGGTTCATAAAATGTACTGTCGCTTTGAAGCGTAGCATTTATGATAACCGGATCGAGCTCTTTATCGCTGCCTTCTAGTGTCTTGAACGTATACTTTGGAAGGCTGGAAGCGGAGGAAGCTACTTTGACATAATAGGTCCCGATGCTTAAGATGACAACCATTCCAATAATGATGCTGCATAAATAACGTTTCACCTTGTTCACTCTCCTTTAAAGTTGTTATACGGTAACCCGATTTTTCAATAACCAAGCACCAAGCCAAACCGATAATCCTGTCAAAATGATCCCTATTGCGAGCATCAGGCCAAATAATTCATTAGGATAGAAATAGAAATTCCCGATTTCCATTAAAACTGGGGCTAAAAACAACACAGCAGCGATTCCGCAATATAACAAGCCCATTATGATTCCTTTTATGCGGAAACTTCTTTCAAACATGATCGCCGTGAATAATATCGACATGATCATAAGACCGATGCCATAGGAAAGCAGGAATTGCGTGAATGTGCTTGGGATGATCAATGACAAAATCGGATTGGCTATCGTGATAGTAGAAATTGACATTTCATTCAAGAGCGCTTCCGGCACATTCGAATTAAATAGTGCATTTTCCATAGGTAAAATGATGATTTGGAAAGCAATCAACCCTAATACCATCAGGAAGATGGACGTAGCTTTTGAAAGGTAGATCGATAATCTCGATGTCGGTAACATCAATAGACGATAAATGAACGTATTCTTTCCAAACCAATCACGATACCAAATAAGGAAAATGTAAAAAATTAGGGCAACCGCACTCAGCGCTATCGGTCCTACAAACAAGAGGCTATTGGCGATATGGTTAAAATCAATGGCTCCATAATTGGTAATATAAGCGGCTTCAGATAATCTTTCTTCTTTCATGATATCCCTGGCATCATTAAGAAGGCTCTTCGTTACGATGATCACTCCGGCAAATTGCGAAACCAAGGTGATCAACAATAAGCTAAGATAGATTTTACTGAAACGATTGATTTCAAAGTTCACTAGTTTTATATATCGCATCATGATTGATACACCTCTCTCATTACGTCGACTACCGATTTCCCTTCCTCTTCCCGCATTTCTTCTGTATTGAACTCTTTAAGCACCGAACCGTTATCCAATAAAATGACCTTATCGATCAAATGTTCAATATCACCGATTTCATGGGTCGTGATGATGACTCCTCTATCTTCAATCAGGTGGCTCGCAAAGACATCGGCAATTTGCTCGCGGCTAAACATATCGATTCCCGAAAATGGTTCGTCCATCAGCACATAATCGACGTCAAGGGACAAACCAAGCATCAGGTTGAGCTTAGCTGTATTCCCTTTTGACAATTCCGAAATGCGATTCTCCTCTTTAAGCTTGAAAAACCCCATTAGCTGGTTAGCTCTTTCCGGATTCCATGACGTATAGAAATCCGACATGAAAACCATGGCCTGTTTAATGGTCATTTGCGGAAGCATGGTTGGTGCGTCCGGAATGAAGGTGATTTTTTCATAACTGTCCTTTGTCATCTTTTGATCATCGATCAGGATTTCACCTTTATATGGCGTCAATCCCATGATCGCTTTGAGTGTAGTCGTTTTACCGACACCATTTATCCCGATCAGACAAGTGACTTCTCCTTTATTGGCTGTAAATGAAACATCATCCAAGATCTTTTTCCGTCCATAATTCTTGGAGATCTTTTTTACTTCTATCATTTTTCTTCCTCCTCCCTTATTTCTTCCGAGTATTTTTCTTTAACCACACGAAGCAGTTCATCAACCGGTACATTAATCGGACGAATCGCATCGACAAATGTATCAACGGCCGCCAAAATCAATTCCTGCCTTACAGCCTGTAAAATCGTTTCATTCGTCGTGATTTGACTGGGGAAATTTCGTTCTGTATGAATCAAGCCCTGTTCCTCCATTTCTTTATACGCTTTTTGAGCGGTATTGGGATTTATATTGAGTGAAGCCGCCAGTTCTCTTCGTGAGGGAATTTCCTGCCCCGCCACGAAATTACCAATGGCTATTTGTTCTTTGAAATGCCTAACGACTTGCAGATATACCGGTTCCCGGGTATTTACGTTCATTAAAACCACCCCCTATTTATTTAAAAAAGTCTGATATGCGTGTATGTACTAAGTGGTTCATACACCTTATAGATGTACTATACCCGTAATACACCTAAGCTGTCAACAACCAATTCCAAAAAAATGAAAACCCCGAATGCGCAGTGCAGACGGGGTTTTTCGTTGGAGATGCTAAAATCTCATTGAAACAGATGATGAAGTAGCCGATCTTTATCCTCGAAAAACTGTTTCATTAACAAATAGTGATTGGACTCCTCTAATGCCACCTCACTCATTCCCTCATCTGAAATTTGGAGGATTTTAGCATCCGGGTAGGCCATGATGATCGGGGAATGGGTGGAAATGATGAATTGGGATCCTTGTTGAACAAGCTCATTTATCCTGGCCAACATCGATATTTGTCTCAATGGGGATAAAGCAGCTTCAGGCTCATCGAGAATATACAATCCATCGCCTTGAAATCGTTCTACAAAAGCAGAAAAAAACGATTCCCCATGAGATTGCTGGTGTAGCGATTTTCCACCGAAGGAATCGATGATTTTCGACCCAAACGATGACTCCCTGTCCAATTCCTCTATATTCGTAGCTAAATTATAAAAGGTTTCCGCCCTAAAGAAGAAATGATCCTTCGGTTTGTATACGCCTTTTTTCAAACGGAGGTATTCGTCCAAATTGGAATGTGAATCATAATTGGAAAAATTGAAATTCAACGTTCCGCCTTCTGGATTGAAGCCATACGCTATCGCAATACCTTCAAGCAAGGTGGACTTCCCCATTCCATTTTCCCCGATGACATATGTAACACTGGGATGAAAAGCCACTTCCTGAAGGTGCCTGATAACCGGAAGATCAAGTGGGAAATGGTCATAAGAAGATATTCGGTCTCTATTGAGGTAGATGCCCCTGATATACTGTGAATCATAATCTAATTTCATTTGTTATCCCCTTCTGTAGCCATTTAGACTGTAACAATCCAAGACGCCATAGATTATTCAAATTGATAGATTGATAATGTTTGATTCTAAATGAACATCCACTTTGGATGCAATTCAATTAAACTTACTGAAATTCGCTGGGTTGAATCTTTCACTCCCGATTCTTTTATCAATGCAGGCAATTCCTTATCCGCATACCGTTGATGTGAATATGCATTGTCCCATATGATGCAGCCAGATATCTGCCGTTTTGCCTTTTACCGAATGCGCCTGACAGCATGCCCGGTGTTATGCCCTGTTCCCTGCGTCTTTTAGCACCTGCTCAAAACGGGCTTGTTTTACATTTTCAACAGAACATTCAGCCACTCAAAGTAATTTTCCTTATCAACAATATCCGTAATGTCCGTTCTTCCCATATTGGATATGCTCTCGAATATATCGAAAGAAATACGTACTTCCCTGGTCACTACTGGCGCATGCTGATGCTGCATGAAACGTTGATAACAATGGAGATCTTTCCAAACGGAGAGAATGCCTGCTTCACAGGGTTCATTTCTATTCCACCTTCCGATTTGACCGATGAAGCCATCACAATGGCGCATCTGTCCCCATCTCTCTTGTGCTTTTGAAAATGAACGCTTGTTTTCCTCATTCACTTGGCATTTGATCCACTTCATTAACATGATGACCACCACGCTTCGCCCAATGTTTCGCTCTTTCATCGACCTTTTTGATAAAATCATTTTTCCCGTTTACATATCCTTTAATATCATCTGGAAATTCCGCTGCCAAGCGTTGCTTCAGCCTACTATAATCTTGTGCTTCATCAGGGTGTGATAGCAAATAATCCCGAAAAGCGAGGTGTCGGGCAATTTCTTCATGTCCTTTTTGGAACATGTGAATATGGTGCGTCCTCTCATCCCCGCCTTTTCGAAAAAACCGTCGTCCAGCGATTCCGTTCTCCCCCTTGGCATCATACCCCAGCTCTTCCATCTCTTTATTAAAGTCAGCGACACATTCCACATCTTTCACCACTGCCAAAATATCTATTACAGGCTTGGCATGTATTGCCGGGATGGCCGTACTGCCAATATGGTATACATTCATCATTTCAGGCCCGAAAATATCCTCTAATTTTTGGCATTCATCATGAAATAGCTTTGACCATTCTTTCTTATATGGTACGACCTCTACCTTTCTCATGAAAGCCTCCTTGATAGGAATTCGCGTTTACCCATTCCGTTTTACCATTTCCTAATTTTAACACCAATGTGCATGCATCACAAAAAAGCAGCCGGGATAATAACCCCAGTTGCTTTTTGGATAACGCTTACATTTCATTTGTTTTACTTCGCTTTTTGTATGGAAGCCACATTTTGATCTTTCAAAATAGTTGGTTTCATGCCTCTTCGCTGCGGAATGCCTCTTTCCTCCTGTTTCTTGGCAACCCACATTGTCAGCATCGGTGTCAGGATTGCCGTCACCAATACACTTGTTGCGATGATTGCTGTTGCCGATTCTGCTACAGGAGCGAATTGCGGGTTTAACTCGGCGATGATGAAAGGTACAGCAACTGCGGCACCCGCCGTTGAAGAAGCGGCGACCCCAGCAACACCATCGGAGCCAGTAACGTAACGGTCCAGTAGATATAAGACGCCACCGGACAGGAAGACGACGGCAACGCCCATTAAAATACCCATGAATCCGGATTTTAGAATCATGCCAAAATCCAACCCGAATCCTAGAGCCAATGCGAAGAACGGGATAAGGACCGGTACGGCCTGTCCAAAGAATTCCCGGCACTCTTTATCAATATTCCCTACAATCATCCCGACTGCAAATGGAATCAATGTGGAGACAATTGTTTGCCACGGAAACGTTGCAAGCCCTCCAACACCGAGGATGATCATCGTGAAGAACGGACCGCTTTCAATACTGATGAACGGGAATGCAGCAGCATCTTCCGTTCTGCCCAATTTTGTCATGAGTGCGGTATAAAGACCGCCATTCGTTTCATTAAAAGCCGCTATCAGCACTAAAACCGAAAGACCGGAAAAGAGACCGGTTTGAATCCCATTCTCCGGAAGCAGCAAAGCTGCACCATATCCCAATAATGCCGCAAATACGACTTTACCGATAAGCAATGTAAATCCTTTTCTTGCAATATAACCGGATTGCTTAACATCTATCGTAGCTCCGACACAAAAGAAAAAGACGGCTAATATCGATGCGGTACCTGTTAGCATGGCACCTGTAAAACCACCAAAGAAGGTTGCCGTGTCAGGAAAAATAGTATGTATCAAAGCACCTATGAACAACGGGACAACCATCATGCCACCAGGGATTTTTTCTATTGCGGCTTTTATTCTCATCACAATCTCTCCACTTCATTATCAAATTTATGATTATTTGTAATTGGAAGTCTAGTTGTGGAGTTAACTGGCTGCTGTTATCGATCATTCAACGTTTAATAGTTTGTTCTGGCTTTCAATAAAGTCCTGCAATTTTTTCCGGCTGGGCATGCCATCCATATCACCGGGAGCCATGACTTGAAGGGCGCCAATCGCATTGCCCCGAGTAACGGTTTCAATCGTGGACTTCCCTTCAAGCAAGCCGCTGATCACACCGACGGCGAAACCATCGCCGGCACCTACCGTATCAATGACTTTTTCAGGTGCGAATCCTTTAACATACCCTTCTTCATTGGCATTTTTATAATAAGCTCCCTCTGCTCCAAGCTTGATGACAATCATTTTAACTCCTTTGTTCAAGTAAAATTCGGCCACCTCCTCAGGTGTTCGGAGCCCTGTTAAAACTTCCGCTTCGGACATGCCTGGCAGAAATAAATCACAAATGTAAGCAAGCTCATTAATGCAATCCACCATTTTTTGTTTATCCGGCCATAGGTTAGGCCGTAAATTCGGGTCAAATGAAACGGTTCTTCCTTGATTCCTCATAAGTTTCATGGCAGCAACGGTAAATTCATGGCAGCTTTCAGATAATGCGGATGGGATACCTGTTGCATGCAGATGTTTAGCTTGCCGAAAATACTCTTCTGAAAGGTCGTCGATATTCAGAGTGGAAGCAGCTGAATTTTTTCTGAAGTATTCCACTTCCGGGTCTCCGTCATGCACTTTAGATTTAATGAGCATTCCTGTCGGGTGATCACTTGTAAAACGGATACCTGTCGTGTCGACTTTTTCTTTATTCAATTCTCCGATGATGAACTTTCCGAAACTATCGTTGCCAAGTTTCGTCATATAAGCAACATTTAAATCAAGACGCGCCAATCCGCAAGCCACGTTTGATTCGGCTCCCGCAATCGCCCGGGAAAAGGATTTAGCCTCATGTAAAGGCTCTACTTCATTTGCATAGAACATGTTCATCGGTTCCCCAAAGGTGATCACATCTAATTCTTTCATTCCTAATTCCCCCTGAAAAAGGTGTATTACGGTTTAGTAAACCAAAACCATAAGAAAGCGCTTTCTTTTCAATAAAGTCAGATTACCATATAAACCAGTTTTTAACAATACTAATCTTTATATTTTTATTTTGTATAAAAGCATAGTTTCAATCATTAATTTCTTCTTTTATACTGATTAATCTACTAAATTTTTCTATTATCATTGACTATTTGGAAAATATTATATATATTTTTAATATTGGTAGCGCTAACATTTTGGTTATTCACGATAAACCGTTTTACTAAATAGGAGGTTATTTATATGCATATGGAAAAACGTTATTCCATTCATCCGTCACAAGCCAAACACTTTGATACAAGTGAAATCCGCAAAAACTTTTTAGTGGAAAAATTATTTCTCGATGACGACGTTTCTTTATGCTATTCCCTTGATGACAGGATCATCATAGGAGGAATCAAACCTGTTTCTAAAGAGGTCAAGCTTGAGGGCCATGATTTCATTAAAGCTGATTATTTTCTCCAACGAAGAGAATTAGGTGTATTTAATATAGGGGGATCAGGAAGGATCTCAGTTGATGGGAAAGTATATCCCCTTCAAAATCGTGATTGTCTGT
This sequence comes from Peribacillus sp. FW305-BF15, assembly GCF_058783805.1. Lineage (NCBI taxonomy): Bacteria > Bacillati > Bacillota > Bacilli > Caryophanales > Bacillaceae > Peribacillus > Peribacillus sp. FW305-BF15. The sequence continues at coordinate 101,545 of NZ_JBYSYV010000011.1, forward strand.
ATATAGGATTAGGTTGTAAGGAGCTGATTTTCATTAGTGACACAGACTCCGAACCTGCTAAATTTTATTTAGCCTCTGCTCCGGCACATAAAAATTACCCTATTCAACACGTAGCGTTCAAGGAAGTGCAAGGTGATGAAATGGGATCACAGGAAACGGCAAATAAGCGGACGATTCGCAGAATGATTCATGAAAAAGGAATCCAAAGCTGCCAACTGTGTATGGGGATGACTGAATTGGCTCCAGGAAATGTCTGGAACTCCATGCCCCCCCATGTTCATGACCGCAGAGTGGAAGTTTATATGTATTTTGACTTGGCAGATGATGCAGTTTTGTTCCACATGATGGGTGAACCCGATGAAACAAGGCATATTGTCATGAAAAATGAACAGGCTGTCATTTCACCTCCATGGTCCATACATAGTGGTTCCGCTACAAGCAACTACACATTCATTTGGGCAATGGCTGGAGAGAATTATACATATGAAGATATGGATACCTTTCCTATTTCAGATATGAAGTAAGACTAAGAGTGGTTTATTAATCCATATGGGGATGGGGGAAACAAGATGAGTTTACTGGATTTTTCAATGGACTTTTTCAGTTTAAAAGGGAAAGTTGCCATCGTAACAGGAGGAAATACCGGATTGGGCCAAGGGTATGCGGTTGCATTAGCAAAGGCGGGTGCAGATCTTTTTATCGTTGCCCATGGTGATAATTGGCAGGAAACAAAGGATTTAATCGAAACGACCGGGCAAAAAGCTGTCTTTTATCAGGCGGAGCTCACGAATAAGGAAAGCCTTAAAGGTGTTGTAAAAGGCTGTCTTGATGCATACGGAAAAATCGATATCCTTGTTAATAATGCAGGAACGATTCGCCGTGCCCCTTTATTGGAATATAAAGACGAGGATTGGAATGCAGTAATGGACATTAACCTTAATTCCTTGTATTTTCTCAGTCAGCTCGTCGCCAAAGAAATGGTTGAACAAGGCAGCGGGAAAATCATAAATATCGCTTCGATGCTCACCTTCCAAGGAGGCAAGTTCGTTCCCGCATATACTGCGAGTAAACATGGCGTTGCCGGGCTGACCAAAGCCTTCGCTAATGAATTGGCGTCTAAAAACATTCAAATAAACGCGATTGCACCAGGTTATATTGAAACGGCCAATACTGCCGCGCTTCGTGCAGATGAGTTAAGGAACAAAGACATTCTCTCAAGGATCCCGGCTGAAAAATGGGGAACACCCTTTGATGTCATGGGAACTGTCGTTTTTCTTTCCAGCAAGGCCTCTGATTATATGAATGGCCATATCCTCGCTGTTGATGGAGGCTGGCTCGTTCGTTAATCCGCTGATCAAGATATTTAAATCAATAGTTTAAGGTTAACACCCTTAGCCAAAGTGCTTAGGGTGTTTCTTACATCCAATGTTTAACAAAATCAGGTAACTGGCGTTGGAATCGTCATGCTCCTTTGTTATGATGAAGGTATCCCGTTCTAGTTCAAGAAATAATATCCTTTAGGAGAACATCATGAAAAAAAAGAAAACTACCATATCAGATGTTGCTGAGAAGGCCGGTGTTTCCAAAAGTACGGTTTCTCAATATATTAACCAGCGTTTTCGTTATATGAGTGCTGAAACAAAGGACAGAATCGAGCAAGTCATCCAAGAACTTGACTTTCGTCCCAATGATAATGCCCGGAATTTAAAAGTGAAAAAAACAAAGGTCATTGGCATACTCGTAGCTAATATTTTACATACTTTATCCACTGAAATCATTCGTACCGTAGAAGAACAGCTTCAGCAGCACGGCATGAAAGTATTCATATGTGACTCTGCCGATGATCCAGAGAAAGAAAAAGAATACCTTGATTTGCTCGTTTCTACGCAAGTGGATGGAATCATCATCTTTCCGGTAGGAAATGATTTTAAAGTCTATAATTACTTGATCGATCATTCCATTCCAATGGTATTCGTCGATCGATTGGTTGATGGGGTAACTTCCGATTCCGTTCTTTTAGATAATCATGCTGCAATCTTTTTAGCTGTTTCCATGCTGGCCGAAAAAGGACACGAAAACATAGCATTTTTAACCTTACCGATTGATATCCCGATCACACCAAGGCTGGAGAGGATCGAAGGATTTAAAAAAGCGATGGCATCTCATAAATTGGAAGTAAGGGAGGATGATATTCATTCTTTACCCCGAAACCAAATTCAAGAAAAATTGGCCCGGATACTCGATGCAGAAAATCCACCGACAGCCATTGTGGCAGGAAATGATTTAGTATTACGTGAAATCCTTAGCTATTTAAAAAAGCAAAAAATCTCGATTCCTGGGGAAGTGGCCATTGTCAGCATTGATGATGTCGCTTATACGGAGTTTTATGAACCATCCATCACGACAATTGGACAGCCCATTCAGCAAATGGGAATTAAAACAGCTGAGTTACTATTGAACCGGATAACCAATTCGGATCAGGCCCCGTACATTACTTATCGGTTTGCCCCCGAACTCATCGTTCGAAGTTCATGCTAATTGTTCATACAAAAACGGCAGTTTATACCACTGCCGTTACCATTTTTCAAGGAACTTCACCTTGGAAGTCAACCGCCTTTTGCTGATTCCATGACATTTAGGATAAATGGCGCTTTCGCTTTTGTGTACCCCACAATATCTGCAGGATGCTTTTCTGCTAAGGACATTTTTAATTGCTGATATTGTTTCCGTACGTCCGGATGGCTTCTTAAATAGTCCCTGAATGAAAGTTGATTCTTCCACTGTTCACTTCCGAATCTATAGATATGCAAATGATGCGTCCCTGCTCTCCATTGGCCTTTTCTAAAGAAACGCCTTTCGGGAAACTCCTTGTGTGCCACAAATTCATAGCCAATGGTTTTTAAGGGATCAATAAACTTGTCCACTTCATCTAAATGCTGGACTTCAGCCATGATGTCCAAAATCGGTTTAGCCCCCAACCCCATGACGGATGTACTCCCAATGTGCTCAACACAAATAGGTTTGTCCTTTAGGACTTCCTTAATCTTTGCTTTTTCCTGTTCGAACTCAGTAACCCAATTAGGGTTGTAATTCTCAATCATAATTGGTTTTTCCATTTCCCCCCCGACTTTCATGTTAATCATGTTCATTAATTAAAAACTCCCCCTAGAATGGGGTTCTTGTTTTAGACTATCGTTTTTACTATTGTAACAATGGGATAAGCGTAGTAATAAGAGCTGTAATCAATCACATACCTTTTTTACTTTTTGTCACGTGACCACGCGATGATAGGATCCTGAATACTCGGTTCATAGTACGTTCCGGCATACTCCTTTTCTTTTCCAGTTATTTTATTAGTCCGTATAACTGTGTAAGTTCCTTTATCGTAATTTTTGGTAAGATAATATTTCCGATAGGTAAAACCTTTTTCGGGGCCAGTTAAGGTTACTTCGTGTTTGTACTCTTCTGGCTTGTTTAGGTTTCCCTTCACTACCCCCTGAATATTCAGTGGTGTTTCTTCAAGCTGAACATCTGTGCGGATATTAACATCTTGGGTCTTTATTTTACCCAGAGGTACAGATGCCATTTCGATTGTTTCTTCGGTTTGTTCCAAGAATGACTTTGTAACGCTGTAGGAGTATAGGATTTTCATAGAGCTTATATCGTTTTTTACTTTGCCTGCCAACTCTGGCATGGCAAAGCTTAAGACAAAGGTAATGGATATTCCGATGATTAATAGTGTTAGCGGAATTTTTTTCATATTTCCTCTTTCTTAATTACGTATTTGTATTCACAAGAATATTGAACATCCTCTGACATCATCAATTCTGTAAATCCCCCTGTTTTGAATCATTAGGAATAATTCCAAATTTCGCAATCGATAGTAAGGCAAAAAAACTAAAACAACTGAAACTGGTGTTATCACTTGTAAAAAACACACTAGGTATAATACGTGATGCAAGAAGTACATTTAAGATATAGGCAATAAGAAAACCCGCATATGAAATGCAGCTCAGATAGTTTCCAACTACTGTTCTTTTGTAATGAACATAATCTGATTTATTTCCTTTTCTGATACTAACTATTTGCCGTATTTGTCTTATGAGACCGTATGTGAACGCAATGATCAACATTACAATAATAAGAAAACTAATTATTGCTTCATTCACTTTTTTATCCCCCCTGTTTAGGTCTAACACTAATAGATAAAAGCTTTAGGACGGTTAATTACTATCGTTTTTTATGTAATAAATCTGCTTTTTTATCAGGATTATCAGCCCATAGTCAACTAAGGAATCCTCCAAGTACATATTCCTCTATTGCGAAACATCCACTGAAAGAGCCATAACGGCAAACTCATCGTAATGGTTCTAATGTTAAAGCCCATTTTTTCGTAGAGCTTAATAGCTTTGTTCTGGGCAAAAGCACTTAGACGGACTTCAGATTGTCCATCTTGTTTTAGAAAAATCAATTGCTGACTCCATTAATCTCTTAGAAATACATTTCCCTCTGTATTCTTCCATTACAAAAAGTTCATAAATAAATCCATTCATCTTATCCGTAAACTGATCTTTACTTGCTCCTAATAGAATCCACATTAGTTGATCTTTCTTCTATCGCAATGACATAATAACTCCCTTTTGCAAGCAGTGGTTCAACAAGTTGTTTGATTTTTTGATTAGTTGGCTTCACTTCACCTAATGTGCCGTCAAAAACAGCTTGTGGCGAAAGTGATACAACCTTTTGAAGTTCATAATCAGTTGGTTTCCTTATTTCCATGAATGAAAGCATCCTTTCTAAGGGCTAGTACATGTTAGTAAGTAGTTCCATTGCCATTTGAATATTTGTCCTATTAAAAAATATTACTAATACATTTTCTATACTATTTATAAGTATTCTATTGCTTCTATATTCCTTCCCATAATCAAATTTACAAATAAAAGAATCCTAATATTATGAGGAAACCTAACAACGACAGTTAACCCCATCCATTTCAAATGGTGTTTTCTTAAATGTGGCCTTGTTGATTTTTCACTTTCACTACTTTCGTTCACTTTATATACGGATTACGGATGATAAAGTTTCAAAATAAAGGAAGAAATACCAATCTATTTCCCCATGAATCACAAAAAAAGACCACCAAATTGGTGGTCATTTTAATTAATTCATATTATAAAACCCAACTGCTTCCATCAAGTGTCCCCTTGGAAGGCTATTACCGTCATTATCGATGAAACGTTGTGAAGTTTTTCACGTTTATCGGTTCGGTTCCTGTTGTTATAAAGGCTTTTGTAAGTATCCTATTATTTTTCATAACAACCCTTCCTTAAATCCATAAACTTCATAAAACTTTGTTTTTCTTTTTTTTCATGTACCCGCGAATGAACATTCCTGCAATAATAAGAACCGCAACTACTGTGATTGGCTGGATATAGGGCTTGGCCATCTCATTAATCTGTCCCCAATTGCTTCCTAACTTCATCCCGAGAAATACAAAAAGCACAGACCATGGAAGTACGGCTAGTAGCGTATAATTCGTGAATTTTAGTAAAGACATTTTAGAAATCCCTGCTGGTATCGAAATAGCATGTCTGACAACCGGAATGAACCGAGCCGTAAAAATGACACTTGGTCCATAGTTAGTAAACCAAGATTCCGATAGCTCAATATGTTTCTTGTGTATGAAAATATACTTTCCGTATCGTTCTAAAAATGGTCTTCCACCATAATATCCGATTAGATAAACAAAAATCTGAGCGATGGTTCCACCAATTGTTCCGGCAATAACCGCCCCTACAAAACTGATGTTTCCTTGGGATACTAAAAAGCCTCCATAAGATAATACAATTTCACTAGGAATGATTTCAATCATAAGACCGAGGGTAATTCCAAGGTACCCATAATCCATAAGTGTAAGTAGGATAGATTGGATAAAATCGTTCATAAATCAGCTTCCCTCTTTCATTTTCAGCTTTTCAAAAATCTCGACCGTTGTTGATAATTCCCCTTGTAGATCACTCAATGGCACCCTCTACAAATTGCTGCTGATTATACGAATCTTCCCGTCGATTCATTAAATACAGAACAGATAATTTTAACATCATGTTACTGGAACTGAATGAACCCTAGCTATAAATAACTTTTGACTGATTGGTTAAATATGACGGCTTACTTGCTTGTTTAAGATTAAGGATCAATTTCATTACTTCCACCATTCCCTCAGGTTTTTCCAAATCTATTTCCTTTTGATAAGATTCGATGGATATATTCCACTGATCCATTTTTTTATGGTCCTTTAAAATACTGAGTATTTGTTTTTCAAATGATAAATTGTGATTGAGTTCAAATACAAGTTTATGGGCTTTTAAATACTGTAGATTAATTTCCTCCTGTCCTGGAAGCATTGAATGAACAAAAATCGGTAGCCTTTTTCGAAGTGCTTCACTAATGGTGACACCGCCGGGTTTCGTAACGATTGCGTCCACTTCTTCATAAAGTTTGTTCATTTCTGACCTTGATGAGATATAAGGTAATGGGTTAATATGAGCTAAATCCCACGTATCTATTGCATCATATAGCTTTTTGTTGTTACCACAAAGTACAAAATAATCAAAGTCAGTTGATTTCTTTAACTCATCAGCTAAATTCAATATCCCACCCAGGCCACTGTTTCCTCCTGAGATTAAAATTTTGGGGCGATCTGCGTTTTTTAATACTCGGGCTCTTTTAGTGATTTCCTCATGCACAGGAATACCAGTTACCATCATACTATGTTTCGGTATTTGATTCTTGATTATTAGCTTTTCTTTCAATTCCTGGGTAGGAAGAAAATGAAAATCAATCTCCTTGCTTCCCCACACATTATTAATAAAGAAATCCGTATACACGTTGATAATTGGGATATTGCATTTCCCTTTTATTTTCAACTGGCTTAAAAGATAGGAAGGGAACCCGTGTGTACACACAATTAAATCTGGCTTTTCCTCCGCTATCAATTGTTCCATTTTCTTCAAGAATATATATTGATACCATTTAAAGGAACGTTCCTTTGGCAAGGAATCGTAAAAAAGGTTTTTATAAGCGAGATTATAGGTTTCAGGTGCATAACGGATCCATTTTAAATACCCAGTTGTTATCATTTTTTCTAAATAGTTACTTGTATAACTTAACAGATCCACTTTTTTCAAAGTAACTCCGCTTGTATGTTTTTTTAACATATCCATTAAGGCCTCTGCAACTTGATGATGTCCTGACTGCATGCGAAAGAGAGGTAAAAACAAAATCTTCTTCATATATGTCATCTCCTATAGAAATCATTCTTTTAATACGATGATTTCATACTAAGAAAAAAGACTATTTGCATGTTCAAGAGCTTTTTTCCTCTTACAATATATCACTGATTTTGTTAAAAACTTTCTTTTTAATCAATTTTTAATGATACGTTCAATGTATCTTAAGTCCCCTTCTTTAAACTAAATAGCCCGATTAGAAAACCAATTGTAGAAACTGGTTATTCCAATCGGGACGGGAATCATCCTTACGAAGTGGGGTCTATTTTTGGGCATTCTTTTTTTTCTTTTTCATATAATTGATAGAAACGTATATCAATAAAAAAATTATGAATACGACACCTAAAAGTGGAACATATTCCGGATTTATATGAAAGGCATTGCCCATATAATACCCTGCCACTATAAAAGGGACAGTCCAGAGAACCGTGCCTAGCAGGGAAAAGAGGAGAAATTTACAGAAGGGGATATGATTGATTCCTGCAAAATACGGACTAATTTGTCTTATTCCTGGTAGATAAAATCCAAACACAATTGTTTTTTGGACATTTTTCATATACTTTCCCTGTACTTTCTCCCATCGATCATTTGTAATGCCCACGTATTTTCCAAATTTTTTTATAAAATGATACCCAACGTATTTCCCACATGCATAAGCGATAAGCATCCCTATAAAGGCTCCAAGAAATGCACTCAGCGTGGCTAAACCAAAAGAGAGCTTATTTTGTCCAATCAAGACTCCGATTAGAAATAGAAGAGATTCTTCTGGGGCGGGAATTCCCACAATGCCCATGAATAAAAAAAGAAAAATGATAAGATAGCCATATAAGTCAATAAAATGTAAGATACTATCTATATTCATAAAATCCCCTCGAATCAGTTTATAAGTCTTTTAATGTAATAAATTGTGTTCCCTTTTTTATTGTTTCTTGAAGGTAAACTTCCAATGCTTCAATCATATATCGAGGTGCTTCTTTATCCGCCCCCAAGGTTTCCCCACAGTCATGGAGCAGGAGAATGGAACCTTCTGTTGACGTTTTTCGCAATTGATCAAGTAGGTCATTTTTACATGTTTCCACTTTCCAATCTCCGAAAATGTCTGACCACATGATCACTTGAAATTTCTTACTGGCAATTTGCGTAAAAATATTAAAATGGCCCCATGGAGGTCTGTAAAAAGTGACTTTTTCATGGGTACATTCCATTATGGCCTTTTCAGTCATATCTAACTGTTTCCTTAAATGAAATGGCGAAAGGACCCAGCTTGAAATATGATCAAAATGATGGATTCCAATTGTATGTCCTTCTTCATGCATTCGTTTAATGATATCAGGGTTATTTTTCACTTTACTGCCCACAACAAAAAACGAACCCTTTAACTTATACCTTTTTAAAAGGTCAAGTAATTGTGTCGTATATTCAGGGTTAGGTCCATCATCAAAAGTTAGGGCTATCCTATTATTCCTCTTGATATTTTTGGTTATGCCCAGTCCACATACACGAATAAATACCGTTGGGACAATCGTATAAACGAGAAATAGCAATAATAAGAAACTCAAGCTAACCATCATATTAGTGTCACTCTCAGAACACCTCATTCTTGTATTTAGCGGCAAATTATCTTGCTCCTTCTTAATCATTTAGCAAGTAGCAGATTACCTTTTGGGTAAGGACAATACCACCTCTGTTCCTTTTCCATCGGTACTAACCACTTTAATTTCCCCATTATGTTGATTCATTATATTTTTGGCTATCGACAAACCTAGCCCTGTTCCACCTGTCTCCCGGCTTCTAGCCTTATCCACCCGGTAAAAACGCTCGAAGATATTTTCTATTTCATTCTCAGGTATTCCAATCCCATAATCTTTTACCCTAATGACCGTAGAGTCTAACTGATCCTTTACATACACATCAATTTTGTCAGTACTATATTTGATTGCGTTATCTAAAAGGATAATGATCACCTGTTTTATCTTCAATTCATCTGCTATAACCATAATGGAATCTTCTTGATAATGAAAATCTATTTCCCGATCATAGACTTCTTTGAATTGATTAAACACGTTCTGACATAAAGTTATTACATTCAATGATTTATAATCCATAGTATTTTCCAATTCTGTATCGGCTAATTCTAGCAGCCTTTCCGTCATTTTCTGTATACGGGTTGCCTCTGAATGAATTACATTTATAACATCAAGTGCTTTCTCTTCGTTTTGTATACGACGTCTACGCAGTAGATCAGCATAACTTTTTATAATCGTAAGCGGGGTCTTTATTTCATGAGAAGCATCCGAAATAAATTGTTTCTGTTTATCCAAATTTGCATCCAATCTGCCCATCATCCGATTGAATGTAACAGCCATTTTTTGCAGTTCATCCTTTGTTTCATGTTGGATGATGATTTTTTTTGGTATACCGCTTTGTTCAATATCCTCCATCGTATCAATCATATTGGAAATGGGTCTCATAATCACATTCGATAACCACCTGCCTCCTAGCAACGATAACCCCGCCCCTAATAGCGTACAAAATGTCAAAATGGAAAGTAATACATCCTTCCCTAATTCCAGTCCTAGTAATCTATCTCCAATTTCTAAAGTTTCAACAACTTTACCTTTAGATAGGATAGGAACCCTAACAATTAATATTTGCTCTTCTTTATGAACTTGTCTAATTGTACTTCTTTGCGATTCTTGTTCGCTTGAAAATTCTCCTTTAAATTTGGTAATCAAATAATGGTCACTGGATACTTCACTACTAATTTGAGAATCAGGTTGAATGATCCGTATAAATGAATGATTCGTTAAATATGTTGTTAATTTTTTTTCTATCTCTTGAGGAGAATCATCCTTTTGAATTTCAGCAATAATATTTTGCGCTTTGTGAACTAATATATCCTCTTCCATATTTACAGTAATTTTCATAAAAGAAATAAATACAACTGCATTAACGGCAACCAACACACAGAGTATCCAAGCAGTCGTGATCAGGTTAATTTTTGTAGTAATTTTCATTACTTAATTCTCCCTTACTGTATAGCCAATTCCTCTTATCGTCTGAATAATCGTTGGATCAGAAAAACCTTCTTCCGTTTTCTTTCTTAAATGACGGATATACACATCAATTACATTGGTCTCCCCTTCATACTCATAACCCCATACATTTATCAAGATATTTTCTCGTGTCACTATTTTATTTTTATTGGATAGTAAATAAACGAGTAAATCAAATTCCTTCGGGGTTAACGCTATAGAAAAATCGCCCCTGTTAACCTCCCTAGTATCGAGATTAATGAATAGATCCTTAATTGATAAGATCGATTCCTCTACTTTTGAAGCTTTGGCAGCTATTGAATTCTGACGAATACAAGAACGTATTCTTGCCAATAACTCCTCGATTTCAAAAGGCTTCGTTATATAGTCATTGGCTCCCTGATCTAGTCCCGTCACCTTATCCATCGTAATATTACGAGCTGTTAATAGGATGATTGGCAGTAAGGTGTTCTCATTTCGTATTCTTCTTAAAACTTCAATACCATTCATCTCAGGTAACATAACATCTAAAAGTATTAAATCTAATTTCCCCTGTAATGCAGCTTCCAACCCCGCCTTACCAGTATGGGCCACAAGCACTTCATACCCTTCGTACTCGAGTTCTATCTTTAATATCGTTGCTATCTGGACTTCATCTTCTACAACCAAAATACGCTGTTTCATTTAAAACCCTCCTACTTGAGTGCAATATGGAAAGGAAGCCACATCCACATGTATTTATCGAATTTAGCTAGGAATATTAGTTCCATCCTAAATACAGAAAATTGTCGTCCGCTTATAATTCAATACCCTTCTATATTTGCTCCAAAGTCCTGCATTTTACTCGCTTTTACTAATTATTGAAATGCTCTTTCTACAATTTAGCATTATTTTGCTTTTAATTTCGCCTTTTAATTGATTTTTAATCCTTTTTTCAAGTTGCGTTAAGGTTGACTTGATATGGTGAATATATCGATCAAAAGAACTATCCAATAAGGTTTTATCGAAAACGTAATAAAACAAAAGAAGATAAGGAGGATTCATAAATGAATGATACAAAAAGCCCATCCATCGGGCGTCAGATGTTGAACAAGGTTCCGGAAGTCATCATTTACTTCTGGATCATCAAAATAATGGCAACCACTGTGGGCGAGACGGCCGCAGACTTCCTGATTGGATATCTGAAATTGGGCTTGACCAACACAACTTTAATCATGAGTGTCCTTTTGATCATAACGCTTTTCTTCCAATTCAAAGCGAGTAAGTATGTGCCAAGGATTTACTGGTTTACGGTAGTGATGATTAGCGTTGTAGGCACGCTGATTACCGACAACCTCGTGGACAATCTTGGGGTCAGTCTGGTGACGACAACTATCATCTTCACAGTTGCGATGCTTGCGACGTTTGCGGCTTGGTATGCGAGTGAGAAGACACTGTCCATTCACTCTATCTACACGTCCAAACGAGAAGCGTTCTACTGGTTGGCCATCTTGTTCACCTTCGCCTTGGGTACCGCAGCTGGTGATCTCATAGCTGAAGGTCTCAACATGGGCTATTGGAAGTCAGCACTTATGTTTGCGGCATTGATTGGGGTGGTGACCATCGCCCATTACGGTTTCAAACTAAATACAGTGCTTTCCTTCTGGATCGCCTACATCTTGACTCGTCCTCTCGGCGCCTCTCTTGGCGACTATCTGTCACAACCTCGTGATAAGGGTGGCCTTGGTCTAGGTACGACGGGAACCAGTTTGATCTTCCTCGTAATTATCTTAGGCTTGGTATTCTATTTGACCAAAACAAGAAAAGATGAAAGCAAAGTTGTGGAGTAGAGGTAGGTCAAGTTCTGATAATTCAGCTGTCCATCACTGAACAGGTCACAGACCTCTGGGAAAAAGTACAATCTTTCCCCGATCTAGCTCCTACGTTTACTTGATATAGCTTTCCTATTCGGGTTTCACCCTATAGATTGCACCCATGCCGGACGCACAAAAGAAAAGGCCACCAAATTGGTGGCCTTTGTTATAGAATGCAATTTATCTTTATTTTACAAAACTTCGGCATTAATTTAAATCTTCAAATCCATATTTTTCAAAAACCTTGATAGAATCTTCACTTTGAAGATAGTCGTAAAATAGCTGTGCTTCTTTTGGATGAGAACTATCCTTAATCATGCCTACCGGATAGATAATAGGATCGTGCAAGTCTTTATCAGCCACTGCAACGATTTCTACTTTTTCTGAGCTTAAGGCATCTGTTTTATAAACAAGTCCTGCGTCCACATTTCCCGTTTCTACATATGTAAGCACTTGACGAACATCCTTAGCATAGACCAGTTTTCCTTCAATCTCTTTCCAGAGGTTTAGTTTTTCTAATGTTTGCTTTGCGTATTGTCCTGCAGGTACTGACTCAGGGGTACCTATGGAAATTTTAGTAGATTTAGTAAGGTCTTCTATCGATTTTATCCCTTTATCAGAATCCTTTGGGACCACCAGCACCAGTTCATTTCCTACTAAGTCGATTCCATTTTTCTCTTCAATCAGATTTTCATCTACTAATTTATCAAATTTATCTTCTGCAGCTGAGAAAAACAGGTCAACAGGTGCTCCTTGGGATATCTGCTGCTGAAGCGCTCCAGAGGCTCCATAGTTATAATGAACTTTCACATTTTCATTCTCTTTTTCAAAAGACTTCTTTATATCATTCAAGGAATCTTGCAAACTTGCAGCTGCCGAAATCGTCAGTTCCACTTTTCCTCCGGCTTGCGGCTTCATTTCCGTTTCATCACTTGAACACCCTGCCCCCGCCATCACAAGCATCATCATCAAAAAAATCATAAGGTATGTTTTTTTCAAAGTCACTCTTCCTTCCGACCTTTCATTATAGGAAGGCTGTTAATTCAGCAGCCTTCCGTATCCATTCTGGAACACCATGCATTTAGCTATAAAGAAGTTTGGGCTGTCGGGCTAGATAGGAAGGCGTACCCTTTTGATTAAGATCAAGGATCAATTTCATGACCTCCACTATTCCCTCAGGTTTCTCCAACTCTATTTCCTTATGATAGGACTCTATGGATGTGTTCCATTTTTTCATTTTTTTCTGATCCTTCAATATACTCAGCAATTGTTTTTCAAAAGGCGTTTTCTGATTAAGTTTAAATACAAGGCCCTGCTGTTTTAGATACTGCAGATTGATTTCCTCCTGCCCCGGAAGTCTGGAATGAACAAAAATCGGAAGCCTTTTTCGCAATGATTCACTGATCGTGACACCGCCCGGTTTCGTAACGATTGCGTCAACTTCTTCATAAAGCTTATTCATTTCAGACCTTGATGAGATATAGGGCAATGGTTTGATATGAGGTAAGTTCCATGTATTGATTTCTTCATAAAGCTTGTTGTTATTTCCGCAAAGAACTAAATAATCTAAGTCTCTTGAGTTCTTTAACTCATCACCTAAGTTCAAAATCCCTCCCAGACCGCTATTTCCTCCGGATATCAAAATTTTTGGCCGTTCTGTGTTTCTTTGGACACGGGCATTTTTTGTGATTTCCTCGTGCACGGGAATGCCAGTGACCATCATCGTTTGTTTTGGTATTTGACGCTTACTCATCAGCTTTTCTTTCACTTCTTGACTAGGAAGAAAGTGGGCATCTATCCCTTCGGTTCCCCACACATTATTAATAAAAAAGTCCGTGTACACGTTTATTACCGGTGTGCTGCACTTCCCTTTCATCTTTAACTGACTCAAAAGATATGAAGGGAAACCGTGTGTACACACAATTAAATCAGGATTTTCTTCCGCTATCAATCGTTCCATCTTATTCATGAATAATTGCTGATACCATTTACATACACTTTCCTTTGGCGAGTGAACATAGAACAGGTTCTTGTAGGCAAGATTATAGGTTTCCGGCGCATAACGGATCCATGTCAGATAACTATTTGCAATGAATTTTTCTAGAGAGGTATTCGTATAGCTGATTAGATCGATTTTTTTATAAGCAATCCCATTCGAATGCTTTTTTAACATATCCATCAATGCCTCTGCCACTTGATGATGTCCCGACTGCATTCGAAAGAGAGGTAAAAACAAAATCTTCTTCATATGTGTCATCTCCTAAGAAATCATTCTGAAAATACAAAATATATAGTTCATGATATCTTCCTCTTACAATATCGTTGAACAAATTCCTTAAATCGATTTTTTATTTCCGACGTTTTTTAATAAGGAGCCGACTCAACTTTTGGATCTTTGTTTTCTCTTTTTAATGTATTTGATAGTAACATAGAGTACAAAAATAACTAAAAATACAACACCTAAATATGGAACATATTTGGGATTAACATTAAAAGCATCCCCCACATAATAACCGGCCACTATAAAAGGGACGGTCCATAGTATAGAGCCTAATAGGGAAAAGAGGAAGTATTTCCGAAAGGGTATAGAAGAGATTCCTGCAAAATATGGACTTATTTGCCTCATCCCCGGAATATAAAATCCCAACACTAACGTTTTTCGTGCATTATCCGTATAGTTTCTCTTTGCTTTCTCCCAGCGTTCAGCCGTAATCCCAATGAATCTTCCATATTTATTTATAAATGGATACCCCACATATTTTCCGCATGCATAAGCTGCAAGCATTCCGATAAAGGCACCGAGAATTGCACACAGCATCGCTAAACCCATAGAGAGCTTACCTTGGACAACCAGCACCCCAATTAGAAATAGAAGTGATTCTTCTGGGGCAGGCACTCCCACAATGCCGAAGAATAAAAAAAGAAAAATGATCAGGTATCCATATGAATCAATAAAATGTAAAAGCGTATCTATATCCATAATACCCCCAGAATTAGTTATAAGTCTTTTAAAGAAATGAAGCGTGTTCCTTTTTCCTTACTTTCCTGCAGGTATATTTTTAACATTTCAATCATATAGCCTGGTGCCTCTTTATCCGCCCCCAAGGTTTCGCCGCAGTCATGAAGCAACAGGATGGAACCTTCTGTTGAAGCGCTTCGAAGCTGATCAAGCAGAGTGCTTTTGCAATGTTCGACTTTCCAATCCCCAAAGATGCCGGACCACATAATCACTTTATATTTCCTACTGAATAGTGGGGTGAACATATTGAAATGGCCCCATGGCGGTCTATAAAAAATCACCTTTTCATTCGTGCATTCCGTTATCGCCTTTTCAGTCATTTCCAACTGTTTTCGCAGATGAATTGGTGATAGGACCCAACTTGAAATATGATGAAAATGATGGATACCTATCGTATGTCCCTCTTCATGCATTCTTTTAATAATCCCAGGATTACTTTTCACTTTACTGCCCACAACAAAAAATGTGGCCTTTATCTCATATTCTTTTAAAAGATCAAGTAATTTTATGGTATATTCAGGGTTTGGGCCATCATCGAAAGTTAGCGCAATCCCATTATTCGAATTGATTTTTTTGGTTATTCCCAAGCTGCATACACGAATTAGCACCGTTGGGATAATAGTATAAAATATTAATAGCAATAATAAAATAATAAAACTAATCAGCCATATATGCATCACACAAAACTATCCTCTCATTATTGATATTACCAATACTGTTCCTTTCCCTATATCATGATCTTTTACTACAATGCAGCAAATGTTATAGTATTCAGGTAATTCATTATAAAACCTCACTAACAATTTAGCATTTTTTTTTCATTATTTTCACTTATCATTATTTTTTTATTTTTGTAAAGGTTGATGGTTATTAGTTCTATTACAGCAATGTCTGAAGTTTTTTTAAAAAAAACCGTTCCAGTTGATTCCAGAAATCTGCTCCCTTTCCGCCGACTGACTGCCAGCCTCCTCGCCGGTAAACGGCTGCGGCTGTGGGGTCTCGGCTAGCCAGTTATTCGGCAGGAGTGTCGCAAATTTCTTGCACCCTTTTAGGATTACTGTAAAAAACTATGAAGGATAAACTAGTTATGTTTAAGATTATGGTTCGGGGTGGGAGCAATTCGAAACTCCTTTTGCCGGAAAATTGATGGAACCGCCAGACTGTAGACGAATTGGAGAAGAAGAGCCAGTTTTCCTAAAATATCTCTTAAAAAAGAAGTTCCAGCTGATTGGAACGTAAGGTACGAGACTCCTGCGGGAAAAGCGTGGACAAGGGAGACCCCGCAGGCGAACGCCGAGGAGGCTTCCCGGACCGCCCGCGGAAAGCGAGTGCCTGGAGTGGAAATCATTACACATACCCACTTTCGGAAATCCGCTCCTTTCCGCCGACTGCCTGCCGAGCCTCCTTGGCATAAGCGCCTGCGGGGGCTCGGCTACCCAGTTATTCGGCAGGAGTCCCGCAAATTTCTTCCATCCTTTAAGGATTACTGTAAAAAACTCTGAAGGATAAACTAGTTATGTTTAAGATTATTGTTCGGGGTGGGACCAGACCACCCCTTTAGTCGACAAACTAAAAAAAACACCCTAAGGGTGTTTTTTTTAGTTTCTCTCAATAATCTTCTTTATCAATTAAAGGGCACATTCTTCAATTTCAAATCCCAGGTCTTCAATGATTCCCCAATCCGCTGTGGGTTCTTGACCAGCTGTCGTTAAATAGTCGCCGACGAAGATGGAATTGGCAGCATAAAGTGCCATGGGCTGCATGGAACGGAGATTGACCTCCCGGCCCCCGGCCAGGCGGATTTCTTTACTAGGATTAACGAATCTCATCATCGAAATCAATTTCAGGCATTTAGTGGGGGTCAGCTCGGAAGTTCCCTCTAGCGGCGTTCCGTCAATTGCATTGAGAAAATTACAAGGAATGGAATCTGCATCAAGGCTGCGTAAGGATAGAGCGACTTCCACCGCTTCCGCCTCAGATTCACCCATTCCGAAAATGGCTCCAGAGCATGGGGACATTCCGGCTTCTTTCACAGCTTCCACTGTATCTACCCGGTCTTCATATGTATGTGTCGATGTAATTTTACTGTAGTTTTCCTGTGATGTATTCAAGTTGTGGTTATAGCGATGAACGCCTGCTTCCGCTAGTTTACCGGCATGTTCCTCATTCAGGAAACCTAAACAGCAGCAGATTTTAAGATCCGTCGTTTCGCGGATTTCTTTTACCGCTTCAATGACATGATCGATTTCCCTGTTGGTCGGACGACGGCCAGAAGCGACAATGCAATAAGTACCCGCTTTCCGGCGAATTGATTCTTGCGCTCCCTCGACAATCTTTTCTTTAGTCAGCCAAGCATATTTATCGATCGGGGCTTCCGAGACGATCGACTGCGAGCAGTAGCCGCAATCTTCGGGACATAATCCTGATTTTGTATTGATGATCATATTCAATTTTACCTTTTTCCCATAATGATGTTTACGTATGAGATAGGCTGCATTCAGAATTTCCAAAACCTCTTCGTCTGGGGCTTGGACGATGGATAATGCCTCTTCCTCCGTCACTTTATATCCTTTGATAACGTTCTCCGCTAACATCTTCCAATCCCTTACCAATGTTTCCAAACCTATCCCTCTTTTCTTTTATTTTGTGCCGAATCGCCATTCCTTGAAAAAGAACATATCCTGTTCCGGTTCTCCGCACATAAAACGGAAGATATCCAGTAATAGACCCGCTTCCTGCAACCTGCTGCTCCAGCCGCGAGTTTACCTAAATCACTTTCCCCTCCAACCAACCGGTTGCATGTGCACCATCAGCCTCAATGGGCAATTAACATTTAGCAGTATCAATGGAGCGATAATATTTGTTAACCTAAATTACAACAAGTTAACATATCGTTAGAATAATAACATACATACAAAATATTATTCAATGGCCTTTTTTCAATATTTTCCTAGTTGTCCTTTAAATCCTAAAAAAACTGGCACTTTATATGTTAACCGAATAACAAATTAGTTGACATATAAAACAGGAATCAGGCAAACTAATAGTGGGCATTCTGCCAACACTTTCAAAAAAAGGGGGGGTAAAAACTTGAAAGCAAGGACGATTTCTTATGTGGCCCTTTTTACCGCGCTAACTGCCATTGGCGCCTTTATTAAGATACCTATCCCTTACATACCATTCACGCTGCAAATTCTGGCAGTCTATTTGGCAGGCGCATTGTTGGGGCCCCGGCTTGGGATGCTCAGTCAGTTATGCTACGTCCTGATCGGACTTATCGGGGTGCCCGTGTTTGCTGAAGGCGGGGGATTCGGCTATATATTCAAACCCACTTTCGGCTATTTGCTCGGATATATACTGGGAGCCTATGTAAATGGATGGCTGATCAACCGGTTTTCCCTCTCCACGATTCGTTCCATATTCTTTGCTAATGCCGCCACTTTGCTGACCGTTTACCTTTTCGGCTGCATCTGGCTGTATGGTGCCATGAAGTGGATTGTGGAAACGCCGCTTTCCATCAGCCAAACGATTCTTTACGGCTTTTTGTTACCTGTACCCGGTGATTTAATGCTATGCATTCTATGTGCTGTCATCATTCAGCAAGTACGTCCGCGAATTGCAAGATATATAAACGTAAAGGAGCTGAATCACCCATGGGCCAAGCCTACTTTATAACCGGAACTGGCACGGATATTGGAAAGACCATCGTCACGAGTGCACTCTATCTGTCTCTTCAAACATTGGGAAAAAGCGTTACGATATTCAAACCATTTCAAACTGGTATCAATGAGGAAAATCATACATACCCGGATATATCTTGGTTTGAGCAGGAACTCGGTGTAAAGGAATCGGGGTTTTACACACTGGAACCCGAAACCTCCCCACATTTGGCGATTAAATTAACCGGCAGTCTCATCGATGAGAAGAAAGTCGTGGAAAGGGTTCATGAACTTGAGGAAATGTATGACATCGTATTAGTCGAGGGCGCTGGAGGATTGGCTGTGCCGCTTATTGAACGAACGGAAGGTTTCTATATGACGGCCGATTTCATAAGGGATTGCGGGATGCCTGTCCTCTTCGTATCCACAAGCGGTTTAGGGGCGATTCATGATGTCGTGACGACCCATTCTTATGCCCAAGTCCATGATATAAACGTGAAAACCATTTTGTATAATCATTACCGGGCAGAAGATCGGATTCACCAAGACAATATCGAAACCATTGAAAAGCTGACTGGGCTGAATGGCCTAGCCTGCATCCCGACACTGGCCGATGTTAGAAAAGACTTGAGGATCTGCATCCTTGATTTGCTTGGTGATCAAGAATATACCCAACAACTGAAAGAGGTGTTCGAAGCATGAACAGTCAGGATTTAGAACAATGGGATAAGGAATATGTATGGCATCCGTTCACACAAATGAAAACGTATCGGGAAAGTAAACCGCTTATCATCGAACGTGGCGAAGGCAGCTACCTGATTGATGTGGATGGCAAACGCTACCTCGATGGCTATGCTTCATTATGGGTGAATGTGCACGGGCATAACGATCCGGAATTAAACGGCGCCCTAATTGAGCAAGTGAATAAAGTCGCGCACTCGACGCTGCTCGGATCTGCGAATGTACCATCGATCTTACTGGCGAAAAAACTGGCAGAGATCACCCCTGGTTCTTTATCGAAAGTCTTTTACTCCGACACGGGATCAGCCGCTGTGGAAATCGCCCTTAAAGTCGCTTATCAATATTGGCAGAATATCGATCCCGTCAAGCATCGGAATAAAAACAAATTCGTCTCCCTTGACGAAGCATACCACGGTGATACTGTCGGTGCCGTGAGTGTGGGCGGAATGGATCTATTCCATAGAATCTTTAAGCCCCTCTTATTTCAACGGATTTCAGCCCCTTCACCATATGCCTATCACATGACTGAATATGGAGATCCCGAAGCCGTGAAAAACCATTGCTTGAAGGAACTGGAGAAGTTACTGCAGAAACAATCCGAGGAAATTGCAGGATTGATCATCGAGCCGCTCGTGCAGGGAGCAGCAGGCATCATTACCCATCCCCATGGCTTTTTGAAAGAGGTCGGGCAATTATGCAAAAAGTACAACATCCTCTTAATTTGTGACGAGGTGGCTGTAGGGTTCGGTCGCACCGGTACGATGTTTGCCTGCGAACAGGAAGACGTCGTCCCCGATATCATGTGCATGGGTAAAGGGATCACTGGGGGATATATGCCACTCGCCGCCACCATCATGAACGAGCAGATCTTTCAATCCTTCTTGGGGGAACGGGAAGAACATAAAACCTTCTATCATGGTCACACCTATACAGGAAATCAGCTTGCCTGTGCCCTGGCCCTGAAGAATATCGAGCTAATGGAAAGCCGCAATCTCATTAAAGACATCCAGAAAAAATCAAAATACCTATCAAAAAGACTGCAAGCGCTATACGAACTTCCGATAGTCGGCGATATCCGCCAGCGCGGCTTCATGATTGGAGTGGAAATCGTTAAAGACCGTGAAACAAAAGAAACGTTCACCCTCCAAGAAAACGTCGTTTCCGGAATCATCCATACAGCACGGGAAAATGGCCTGATCATCCGGGAACTTGGTCCAGTCATCACGATGATGCCAATCCTTTCCATGTCAGAAAAAGAACTCGATTTCATGGTCGAAACCGTCTACCGTGCCATTCAGGAAGACTCCATTCATAAAGGATTGATTCCAGCAGCAAACTGATGCACAAAGAACCGGAAGAGCAGAGCTCATCCGGTTCTTTCCTTTCTTCACAAAACACTTTGGAAATTCGGAGTACATATCCTGATTTCCTTCCATTGTCTGCACGGCTAAAATCTCATTAGCCTCTTTTTCAGTTTTACAAACCTATAGATTTTAACCTTGATATTTTTAATATTTTTGGGTATTTCTGCTATAATCAGGGTAAAAGGAAAGAGGTGAGCCGTTTTGTCAGGCATAGAAAAAGCGTATGATTCCCCTACCAGAAAAGACTGGATCAGGACTTTTTATACTTTTGCTTATATAAGTCTGCTCATTCTAATTATCGTCTCTGGAATTATTCGCTATTTTCAGGCACCTGCTGGTAATGTTCAAGAGTCGAAACAGGAACAATCAAGTAACAGTGAAAAAGTAAAGGAAAGTAAAGTCATTGAAAAGGACCCCACCGTAACATCACTGGTTTTAAAACCATTAGCGGAATCACCAAAAGCAAAAATCATATTTGAACATGTCGGTTACTTTTTAATCCTGCTATTCCTTTTTATACTCATACCAATCCCGCTATTGAGCGTTAAAAGATTTAAATTCATGACCCTCGAAGTTGAAAGAGAATCCCAAGCCATCGAGGTAGCTAAGAATTTGACCATTCAACAAGATAAATTCGGACTTCTCTCTTACTGGTTAAAAGAGGATTTTAAATCATTGTTTTTAGAAGTTGAAAGGGATAATACAAGCTATAAGGACTTTCTTGAAGAAATGCTCTTTTACATGAGAGATCACTATAAAAATAATTGGGACTCCCATTTTGAATTTGATATAGTGACGGAAACCAAGTTTAAACAGAATTATTCAGCTCCTAAACTTGTTAAAAAATCTCTTCCCTCTGCAAAAGTGAAAGGAATCGGGCTTCCTATCAATAAAGAGAATGATAGATACATACACTTTAAAAACTTTATGATCCACACAATTAACGTCGAGGAAAATCTTTTGACTGAGGAAGAATGCTTAATTACTTATGTCATTGTCCTAAAGAGCTATCGAACCATTTTTGATGAATATGACGGCCATTTAGTATCAGGCTTAGCTTCATTAACATATGAATTATACCGAAGATATCACACATCTTTGGCTATTCAAGAAGAGGAAGATGTTGAATCTGAGGAAGAAATTAAGTAAAATAAAGGAAAGAGGTGATAACGATGTCTTTACCTAAAAGAAAATATAGTAAATCCAAACTATTTAAATCCGCAAGTAAGGTTGGTAAGTCACAGCCTCACGAGGTCGTTATTCCAACTTATCATTCGAACAAGTTGACACCGAATAGTCCGTCAGTAAAAAAAGTATTATCACATGTAAATTAAAAATAACCCCTGATGACTCACGGGGTTATTTTTTAAGTCCAAGATATGTATTAATATACGGTTCCAGAATAGGGCTCCTGCCGATCCAATCCTTAGCTGATTTTATATGATCGGGACTCCATACAGGTGAAGATGGCATTTCAGTACCTTTAGGTTTGGACCCGACTTTCCTGGCGCTTCTCAATAGTAGCTCATACTTGTACTTCCTTCCCTCCATATCTTCCCTCCTACCCATAAAACACCTATCGTTATATATAATTATGTTTAAATGACTTTTTTATGCGGAGCCATTGGTCATCCACTCCTCATTGTAAAAAGACTGTTTCACTAAAATATCCACAGATGTAAATGATTGGATATTTATTGTAAACTGGATAAGCAAAGGAGAAGATTTGCAGTATGTCGATAACAAAGAAAAGATTTTTCATAAGATGTATAGTGGGTATCATATTCGTGTTTCTTGCTAAGTCTGGTCTGCAATACTTCAGTGGCGAAACGATAAGGTGGTCAGGGAATTTAGGATATGCATTCTATTTTGTAGCAGGTATTGTACTTTTCAGCTGGCTATTTGGAGATTTTGATAAAAAAAAGGCCGATCACCCGTGTAAGTGAACTTGTCTGTCTGTACAAACCCGGTAACTAATTGATTTTGCCTCCAGTTTTTTTGAGGTCTTTTACGAATTGCATGTTGATTTTCGCTTCAGGCACTCGCTTTCCGTAGGCGGTCTGCCCTCGGCTTGCGCCTGCGGGGTCTCCTCTAGACACGCTTTTCCGTAGTAGTCTCGCACACCTGTTCCAATCAACTTTGTTTTAAAATTTAATAGAACCCCTATCCAACAATATTAAGAATTTAGTTAACCTCACCTTTACGTTCGACTTTTGTTTCCCTCACGCACGCATCCAAGAAAATGACCACCACCGGCTGTCTTTTTCATGTTAAAATACAATATAAAATTTACTTATTATGGCATTATTCACATGATGAATTAGAGGAGGTTACAAAATGATGTTCGGAGTTCCCCTCCTGGTTGCTTGCGTCCCTGGTATGCTAGTAATACTTTTAGCATGGTGGTTTAGGAAATTACATTTATCTTTATTTGTTAGGCTTTTACCAGGCATATTAACCGTTATAACTTCAATTATTTTGTTTTACATCGGTTTTGTGAACATCAGAGGGTTTGAAGGAGCTGGATATGGAATATTGGCTTTCTTTTTACTTCCCTTTGCAATTGCAGCTTCAATTATTGCGAGCAAAAACAAAGGTGTACAAAGATAAAATTCAGTTCAAATACTATAAAAGCAGGAATATATTCAATGACTAAAACGAATAAAACCAATAAGAAAACCATTGATGAAATGGCAAATAGCCGAATGCGTTGGGCGTTTGCCCATATTATCAAAAACAAAAAAGATGACCCCGTTAAGTTCGGAGGTCATCTTTTTTAATGTGTTAGCGAATGCCTTTCATGTAACCTTGAATCTTTGGTGATAAGGCCATCAGGGCTAGTCCAAGGACGATTGAAGCAACACCGATCACTCCAAAATAAGCCATTTCGGTCTGAGGAGTGTAGAATCTGACGATTTGTGCGTTCAGTGCTTGTGCTGCTGCACTAGCCAGGAACCACAGGCTCATCGTTTGTGCCGAGAATGCGGCCGGAGCCAATTTTGTAGTGGCTGAAAGTCCGACTGGCGATAAGCAAAGCTCTCCAAGCACTACAAGGAAATAGCTAAGTACAAGCCATAACGGATTGACTAATGCGTCTGATCCACTGAAATAAACAGGAAGCAGGATCACCAGGAATGATAAACCGGCGAACAGTAGGCCTATCGAGAATTTTTGAGGAATGGTCGGCTGACGCTTTCCTAATTTAATCCATAACCATGCGAATACTGGTGCAAGGGTGATTATGAACAAAGGGTTCAAAGATTGGAACCATGCCGGGTTTATTTCCAATCCTGCAAAGTTCAACTGTGTCCGTTTGTCTGCATAGCTTGCCAATATTGTTGCACCTTGCTCTTGAATCGCCCAGAACATGACAGCTGCTATAAACAAAGGAATATAGGCAATCAAGCGTGAACGTTCAACAGAAGTCGTTTTCGGGCTGCGATACATGAAAATGAAATAAAGGGTCGGAATTACGATTCCTAGAATACCTACAAGATTAATAAAAGTTTCAATCGTTAAGATGCCTGCAGAAGCAGTGATGCCAATGATGATAGCTATGATAAGTGCGGCTATCCCCAATTTAGTGAATACTTTTTTCTTTTCATCCTGTGATAATGGGTTAGCAGGAAGAGTTCCAGCCAAGCCCAGGTTCTTTTTCTTTGTTGTAACAAAGACAATGAGACCAATCAACATACCAATTGCTGCAAGTCCAAAACCAAGATGGAAACTGTAGTCCATACCGACTGTACCGACAACAAATGGTGAAAGGAATGCACCCATGTTGATACCCATATAGAATATACTGAAACCGGAATCCCGGCGTTCATCATTTTCTGCGTAAATTTCCCCGACAATGCTGGAAACATTCGGTTTTAATAAACCAGTACCCAGAACAATGAGTACCATGGACACAAAGAACATGGAAAGACTGCCTGGTACAGCAAGGACAATATGCCCGAGCATGATCAAGATACCGCCGTAAAATACGGCTTTTGAAGTCCCGAAAATCCTATCGGCGAGCCAGCCGCCAATTATACCTGACATATATACTAAAGATCCATAGATGGATACAAGGGCAAGGGCCGTGGGTTCATCAAGGCCTAATCCCCCTTTAGAAACTTCGTAATACATATAGTAAACAAGAATGGCCTTCATGCCATAATAGGAAAAACGCTCCCAGAACTCAGTAAAGAAAAGGGTGAATAATCCTTTAGGGTTTCCAAAAAAACCTTTTTGAGGTACACTATCCACAATTTTCTGTTTATTTATCGTTGCCATACCTAGCCCTCCTTTTATTATTGTATAATAACTTTAAATTTCACTATTGTAAACAAATATTTAGTATATTTAAATAATTAATTTCAAAATAAATAGAAGTAGACTTTCCACCATACAAGCAAAAGTCCGGATTTCGCACTAAAAAACAGTCCATATAATCTAATAGAAAGCGGCCATCAATGATATATTACCCTAACTTCATCCATGGTATTACGCTTGATATCACTTTGGTTGCCATGTACTTTTTAACGAGAAAAGGAAATGATGAATTTTGAAATAACCCCACCACAACCGTTATATTCACCGTATAATAGATATAAAAAAAGAGGAGGCACCATAATGTTCGGGATCATAACCGTGGTAATGATTTTTTCCATCCCTATACTCGGAATACTGACAAGCCATTTCGAAAAACAGTCAAAAAACAAACATAAGATGCTGCAAGTTGAACTGGAGCTTGAAAAACTTAAACATGAAAACTTCCTTATGGAGACGGAAAAAATGAGGCTGGAACTGGACCAGATGAAATTCGAACAAAAAAGAGACGAACCAAGGTTACTGTAAGTAGTAACGTTGTTCGTCTTTTTTAATGGATATTGTGCCGTTTTAAAAACCTTCCGCCCATCATAGAATTACAATAGGGCCGTTTTAATGGATATATTGATCGCCAACAAGAAGGTCTGACAGCACCTTTGTCGGGATGATGAACTCGACGGCCCCCATGTACCCCGGCGCAGCTTCATAGCTGTTAAAGGCGATGACTAGCTTGCCATCTTCGTTTATATAAAAGTTTTGGTTTTCATCGATGCCTTTAAAAGCAGTAAAATCATCATCTTCCACCCAATATATCTTTTCCGGATCTTCAGCCATCTGCCGCTTCATCTGTTCCTTGATGTTTTCGCTGATCACCTGAAGATAGCGATCATCTTTAAATAAGCTATTTAGCGTTAACAGCACTTCGTTTTTCTTGTCGACTGTATCGAATTGACTTTCTGTAGAACTGGAAGCAGAAATCGTATCCGTATAACGCTGTACGGATAATATCGTTTCATTATCCGTCAATATCACATATCCGCTTTCCACCGAGATATTGCCCTTTTCCCCTTCCTTCAGTTTTGACATGGAATCCGTGAATTCCTTATAAAGCTGCTTGCTTTCCGATAAGTATTTTTCATTCAAGCTATCTTCGAGCTGTTTATTCTCGAGACCGGATATTGCAGGCGTTTTGATTACTGCCGAAGAATTATTCGCTTCTTCTTTCCATTCGACGAAGGTAATCACTTTAATGACCTTCTCGACTATCGGTATATCACTCATGGCTTTCGCCGCTGCCGGACTGATGTTTACGGAAGCTGTCACGATCAGGAGCGCTGCAGCCGCTGTCACGAGGATATTCCTGCCAATCCTCGGCTTTTTCCTTGGCTTTTCATTCAAGGCTGCTTGAACGACATCATTCAATTCCTTTGGTATCGGTATTTTAAGATATTCTTCCCGCAGATCTTTTAATTTTTTTTCCATCTTTTCGTTTCCTCCCGTTCAGTCATGTTGATCCGCAATAGTTGCAGCGCTTTATATAATCTCGTTTTAATCGTGCTTACGTTTTCTTCCAGCACTTCCGCTATCTCGTCCAGCTTCAGGTCCTCAAAGAAACGGAGGACGACTACCGTTTTGTACTTGACTGAAAGTCCTTCCAGGGCCTTTTGCAAATCCAGGTCAGGATAGTGATCCTCCTCACCGCGGCGCAAGTATTCTATTGTTTCATCATCGGCGACGGTCAGTTTCTTCTGCTTCCGCAAAACATCCAGTGCCGTTCGGACGATGATCTTATATAACCAACTATCTATAGAAGCGGCGTCTTTGATTTTGCTGCTGGAGGCTAGCGCTTTCCTGATTGATTCCTGCACGATATCCAGGGCATCCTCTTGGTTTTTGACATAGTAAAAAGCAAGTCTGTACAAATTCTCTTGCCTTTCGGTTATCCGGGCCGCGATTAATTGATTCATTTCTGGGTTTTTCATTACATGTTAGAGCTCCTTACATTTAAATTACGTATCCTGGGTACAAAGAATAGACGTTGGTGCAGCCATAAAAGTTTGAAACTGAGCAAGAAAATATATAAATATAAAAAAATGAAATTTTTTACAAACTTTTAAGGCTTTTGGCGCGTCTATATAGTAGAATGATTATCGAGGTGGAGTGCATCATGAGGAAATTAAATTATAAAAAAGTCTTTATTTTTCTATTTTGTCTAACAGCTGCTGCAGGAACGATGGGGTTAGCCATCAAAAGCCTTGCTTTTGATAAGAAGAGAACCGTTTCGGCCTATACAACTGATAAAAATTACCCAGAAGCCGATATTCAAACGTATGTGAAAGATAATACGAAAGGCGGGTATTCAGCCAGCAGGCCCGTTCTGCATTTAGAAAATATCGACAAGCAGCTAGAAGCCTACATAAAGAAAGAAATTAAGGATTATGAAAAGAAATGGAAAGCATCCGACGGAAAAGCTTCCGAGCTTAACCTCACCTATACGATCCTCCATTTCAGCAAACAGACCATTACGATTTCCTTCGATAAATATGAGCAAGTGGAAGGAAAGAAGCAGTCTGGAACCCAGATCTTCACTTATGATATTCCATCTCAGCAAAAGCTCTCCATAGAAGACATCTTTGCCACGGATACTGATTATTTATCCGTTTTATCCGATATTGTTTTTGAAGAGTTAACGCAGAAGGAAGAAGAAGGCATTTCAAACAGTCTCATTAAAAAGGAAAACAAACTGAAGGCAGCCAACTTCAATTCTTTTTCAGTCTTGAAAAATACGCTCGTTTTCTACGTTAAGACTGATGATTCAACTAAGACCCATACAATAGCCATCAAGAAGGATCTTTTTAAAGATAGTTTGCTAGATTCATATCAAAGTCAAGATTTGAATGAGGATCGTGTAAAGGAATGGCAGCCGAAACACATCGTCGCCAAACTGCCCGTGCAAAATGAATGGATCGACCCTTCAAAAAAGGTCATTGCCTTGACGTTCGATGACGGGCCGCATCCAAGTCATACCATGTCCATCCTGGAAGTCCTGAAAAAGTATGATGGTCACGCGACGTTTTTCGTACTTGGAAGCCGCGTACAGCACTATCCGGAAGTTCTGCAAAAAATGCTGCAGGAAGGAAATGAGATCGGCAACCATTCATGGGATCATCCGCAGCTGACGCGCTTAAGCAAGAACAAAATCGAAGATCAAATCGAAAAGACCCAAGACGCTGTAAAAAAAGCTACAGGTACTGAGCCAAATCTCGTCCGTCCCCCATATGGAGCGATTAACCATAATGTGCGGGAATACATGGAGGATATGAAAGTCTCACTTTGGGATGTCGATCCAGAGGATTGGAAAGAACGCAATGAAAAGAAAATCGTAAACAAAGTGATGAGCAAAGCCAAAGATGGCAGAGTCATATTAATGCATGATATCTATCAAACTAGCGCCCAGGCTGCAGGAAAAATCATTAAACAACTGCATGACCAAGATTATCAACTTGTCACTATTTCAGAATTGGAAAAGGTAAAGAAAGACCGTGAACTTTCCGGAATCACCATAAGTGAATAATAAAAGGAAAGAGCCTGTTTCGTGATTCGTAAACAGGCTCTTTCCTTTCAAATGAAATAAGCAGGCCTTTGATCATATAGCAAAGGCCTGCTCATTTTATCATTCACCAAGATCTACATTATGATAAACTTGTTGAACATCTTCCAGATCTTCCAATGCATCAATCATTTTTTCGAATTGTGCTTGTGCATCTTCCGGAAGGGTTAGGTCATTTTGTGCAAGCATCGTCAGCTCTGCCACTGTAAAATCGCTGATTCCTGCATCCTTGAATGCTTGTTGTACAGCATGGAATTGTTCAGGCTCGGCATAAACGATGATACTTTCTTCTTCTTCAATGATGTCACGTACATCAACATCCGCTTCCATTAACAGTTCAAGAACATCATCAGCCGTTTTACCTTCAATCCCGATGACAGCCGTTGCATCGAACATATAAGCAACAGATCCGCTGACACCCATATTCCCGCCATTTTTCCCAAATGCGGCACGTACATCGGATGCCGTCCGGTTCACGTTGTTTGTCAATGCATCCACGATGACCATTGAACCATTTGGACCGAATCCTTCATAACGAAGTTCGTCATAGTTTTCTTCCGAACCGCCTTTGGCTTTTTCAATCGCACGGTCAATGATCGCTCTTGGAACATTGTACGTTTTAGCACGCTCAAGTACGACCCTTAATGCCTGATTGGATTCTGGATCTGGTTCGCCTTGTTTTGCCACTACATATATTTCCCGTCCGAACTTAGCATAAATCCGACTAGTATTAGCATCTTTTGACGCTTTTTTTTCTTTAATGTTATTCCACTTACGACCCATTATAAACACTCTCTTTCATCATTGATATATACGAATAGATAATTAAGATACGGCCCTATGAGAAAACCCACAAGGGGAATTCCTTTGAAGATAGGCTATACGTTTACTAGATTATATTATACATCAATTGTATAATTTTGAAAAAGTCCTGCACATCCCTCACTGGCATTTATCGGTACTTTACGCCATTTTTCATGAAATGCTATGGAAAACATCAGTAGTGGTATAGTATGAAGTGATTGGAAAGGAGAGATGATCCATGAAGGACAACCAAATCATCATCGGGATACCCGGGAAATGGAAGGACCGGACAGAATTGATTCAAACGGTTGCTTCCCAAAGCGAAGGGTATCTGTTAGCCGGGAATGTTTTTCATAACAGTGATAAGAACATTACGTTTCAGGCGGAGATCCATGATTATGAACCCACTTTAAAAGAGAGCTTTTCTTACGCCAGTAAAGACGCCTTTTCAGAGAATGCATTAGAGGAAATCAATGGCCATACCTTTACCGTTTATATAATAGCCGATGTATCCGATACCGGAACTGTTATCGATTTGATCGATGCCGGGGCAGCGATCCTCAAGGCAGGCGGAATGGCAGTGAAAATAGAAACGGCGGGAATTGCCCATTCAAAGGAAGATTGGCTGCATCTTCATCATAGCCCGGATATTCTCTCGGTATATGCCCATTTTGTCACGATCATCGGAGAGGAAGACTATTATTGTTCTTTCGGAATGAAAGCCTTTGGTCTTCCGGATGCCGTGACACTTAACACAATGAGTCCGAAAGAGGCGGCTGCCCTGCTTAACACATTTAATTATTACCATGTAGGTGAACGGCCTCTCTTTAAGAATGGCGAAACCTTTAGCATTCAGCAAGATGCACCCGACTTTATATTGACGGGCCTTCAAGACTTTAGATATGAAGAAGAACATCCCTTCTACAACCCGTTTGGTTTATGGAATTTAGGGACAAGTAAATAGGGGAGCGATCTGCTCCCCCCAGACTGCAGGCAAATAAAGCGAGTGCCTGCAGTTTTTTTATTTAAAAAGTACTCCAGTCGATTCCAGAAATCCGCTCCATTTCCGCCGACTGTCTGCCAAGCCTCCTCGGCTCAAGCGCCTGTGGGGTCTTGGCTAGCCAGCTTTTCGGCAGGAGTGTCGCACTTTTCTTCCATCCAATAACGGATTCATAAAACAATAAAAAAACATATAAAGCGAGTGCCTGGAGAGGAAATCAACGACCTATTCTTAATGATCGTCAAATGAGACCATCCGAACTTCCTTTTTTAGACACTAGGGGTTCAACCGAGTTTTTCACGCTTTTCTTCTTCATGTTCCTTCTTCACGAGGGACATGCCGCTCGCTTGGTATTTGAGGATCTTTTGAATGACCGTGCCAAGATGCGCTCCAGCTTCAACAGGGGGGATCCCTCCTTTATGGATGTTGGAAATGACCATCCTCTCCGCTTCAATGGTGCCCAAACGTGGTTTATAGCAAATGTAAGCGCTCAATGATTCAGCACTGACAAGACCGGGCCGTTCACCGATCAACAGGACAATGACCTCAGGTCCAAGGATTTCACCGATATCATCCATCACGGCAACCCGGCCCTTTTCAATATAAAATGGTGTACCCGTATCCAGACCTGCCACTGTCAAAGATTGTTTGAAAGATAAATAGACGTCCTCGACATTTTCTTCGATTGCCTTGGCACTTAAGCCATCGGAAATGATGATTTGAACCGTCGGAGCCTTTATGCATTTGGCATCTATCACCCTCTTTGCTTCATCCGAAAGCTTCCTGCCATAATCCGGACGCCGTAAATAGACTTCCTTATCATCGGCCTTCGTTTTCACCTTGAATAAATCCAAGCGCTTCAAAAGAATATCACTGACTTCACCATATACAGCATCGACGGCCGCTGCATGGTCAAAACGGAATTTCAGCCACGAATCCGTTTTCGGCCGGGTCCCTGACCTGCCTACCCCTATCCGCGCAGGGGTTTTCGCTATCATGGCATCCAAATCTTCCTTATTATTCATTCCCATATCATCCACTCCTAATGGTTAAATATAGTTGGATCACCGGCAAGCTTCGTTAATTTTCCGTTCTCCATAATCCCCATCTTCTCCAGCCAAGCTTCATATAATGGGGCAGGCCGCTTATCCATCGTTTGCCTCAAAGTCGCTATATCGTGATAACTCAAAGACTGATAGTTTAACATGCAGTCATCACCCATCGGAGTAGCGATGATGAAATTCACACCAGCCGCCGTTAAAAGTACACCCAAGTCCTCGATATCATTTTGATCCGCCTTCATATGATTCGTATAGCAAATATCCACCCCCATCGGCAGTCCATGCATTTTCCCCATGAAGTGATCTTCTAACCCAGCCCGGATGACCTGCTTGCTGTTATATAGATATTCAGGTCCGATGAAACCGACGACCGTATTGACAATGTACGGGTCAAAATAACGGGCAAATCCATAGTTCCTGGCTTCAAGCGTCACCTGATCGATACCGAAATGCGCTTCGGCCGATAACTCGGAGCCTTGCCCCGTTTCAAAATAAAGATGCTGCGGGCCTGTGCCGGTGCCATAGGCCTTCGCTATCTCATTAGCTTCTTCGAGCAATTGTACGTTAATTCCAAAAGAGCGATTGGCCGTTTCCGTTCCGGCTATGCTTTGAAAGATCATATCAGCAGGCGCCCCCTGCTGAACGGCCTTCATTTGCGTGGTCACATGCGCAAGCACACAATTTTGTGTCGGGATGTTCCATTTCTGGATGACATCCTGTGTCGCATGAAGCAGCCGCTTTACGCTTTCGACCGAATCATCGACAGGGTTGATTCCAATGAGTGCATCCCCGATTCCATAGGAGAGGCCTTCTTTTAAAGAAGCCAGCATACCATCCACATTGTCTGTCGGGTGGTTAGGCTGAAGGCGCGAAGCAAGCGTTCCTTTGTATCCGATCGTGCCATTATTCTTGGTGAGCACTTCGATTTTATTGGCTGCATGGATAAGGTCGAGGTTCGACATCAACTTGGCTGCCGCTGCAATCATTTCACTATTCAATCCCCTGCTTAATCGCTTTAAGTCCTCGCCTGTCGTTTCGTCACTCAAAATATATTCACGCAGTTCGGCAACGCTCCAATTCTTCACGGATTGATAGATGGTTCCATTGATGAGACCATCTATGATCCGCGACACCTCATCCTCTTCCGGGGAAAGCAGGGGATAGTTCCTGATGTCCGCCAAAGTCAATTCGCTAAGCACCGCTTTCGCCGCAATCCGTTCTTGAACGGAATCTGCTGCAATTCCCGCAAGCCTATCTCCTGATTTCTCTTCATTCGCTTTGGCCAGGACTTCTTTCAACGATTTGAATTGATGGATTTCCCCAAAGTATTGAGTGGATAATTTCATCGTATGATCCTCCTTTTCCTAACTGTGGAAGGTTAGCGTTTTTACTACAACCGGAACGACCCCTGTCCGCAGCAGCCTTCCTATATCTAAATAGTCACCATGTTCCACTTCTGTCTGATCAATGCAGATGACCGGCAGATCCGCTTGGTTCGCTAGAATGGTTTGACCAAGTGCCTTTCCATAATCACTATCCATGACAATGATCAGAGGCTGCTGCCGATTCGGTTTTTGCTTCAGTGCCTCGGTAAAAGCGACTGCAAGCCGGTGAATGTCCCGAAATGATTGATAAGGTAAATTCGTTAAATAAAAGGCAAAATTCAGCCCCTCCTGCAAAGCGTCGTATATTGTGATCGCATCCTGAACAGCCTGTGTCATTTTCGCGGTTACATCATCAAGCACGCCATGAAAATCGACCCGATAGACTGGAATATTACGGACTGGCAGATGAGAATCATTCACTTCGATGGTTGCTCCGCTGATTTCAGTTGTATGTGCGCCTGCTCCAAGTACAGTCGCCCGGACCGTTTCAACAGGCTGTTCCCACCCCCATGCGGCCAATTCTTCACTTTCCTTGATGGAGGCGGCAAGCATCATGCCGATATCCCGGAAGCTTTCGTCCTCCCGTTCTTCATGATAGATGCAATCACTGACACCGCCCGAGAACATCAACACGTCTATTCGTTCTGTCCAAGATGGCTCCTTCCCAACTAATAGAAGTTCATCTACCTTTGTGAAGGAGCCAGCCAAAAACCTCGAAAGCACCTTCGCCATTTCATTTGCGATGATTGCCGCTTCACCATTCAAAGGAGAGCGCCCTATTGATTTCAGCCATTTTCCTATTGAAGGAGCAACCTTCACCTTCGCTCCTTCCCACTCCACCAAACGGCCTCCTATATGCAGTGTGCAGGTTCCGCAAAGCATGCCTGAGCGGTATACGGCAATATTCGCTGTCCCCCCGCCAATGTCTATGTTCGCTACAGTCTTTCTTGTCTTGATGGAATGTTGATAGGCGCCGGATCCCTTGGCGGCAATGATCCCTTCCAAATCCGGACCGGCTGCCGCTACAAGGAATTCACCCGCCGCATTAGATAACCGGTACACCATTTCTTCTGCATTTTGTTTGGTTGCCGTTTCCCCAGTGATGATGACAGCCCCTGTTTGTATGTTTTCGATCGTGATTCCTGCTTTTTGGTATTCACTTTCCACCATTCTTTGAACAGCAGGTATGTCAATTACCGTCTCGGATACAAGGGGGGTCCTGAAAATGGGACTTCGATACAGAATTTCCTTATCGGTAATTTCAATTTTTGGCACCTGTCCGCCACCCGCCACATTCCTAAGCGAAAGCTCGCTGATAACAAGTTTCGTCGTACTGGTGCCAATATCAATTCCTGCACTGATGATTCGTTCCACCTGTTCATTCACTAAAATCACACCCCAGTTTTACACCACTTGGATTTCATTGCTGTTTTCTTCCTCGTTTTTCGTTTTATATTCATTTATGCCGATAACTCCTGCTGCTCGATCCTTTTCTTCTAATTCCAAAGCTTTCGGAACGGACAGCCAGTAAGCAAGACCGATTCCAATCGCTCCGGCAGATAGCTTCCCGACAATGATCGGTAATATTAAGGAAGGCTGAAAGTTGGCTGTGAATGATAAATGATCACCCAATAGGAAGGCCGCACACACAGCGAAGGATATGTTTATGACCTTATCCTTCGGCGGCATTTCTTTAACAAGCTTGAACATTGCCAATATATTGGCTACCGTGGCTAATATCCCTGCACTCCCGGCTTTGCTCAACCCGATTTTCCCGCCCATCGCTTCCAATGGCTTGCCTGCATATTTTTGAATCAGGTAAATCATTGGAAATGCACCTGCCAGCATGATCCCGATATACCCCGCCGTTTCCAGGGCACGGAACTGGTCTGCCTTATCGGCCATGATCGGATGGAAGCCCCAAGCACCAAATACTTTGGAAAACAATCCGGTAAAAATTTCCACGATCGAAAACACGAGCACTAGTTTAATCGCGGCGTCCAATATTTTTCCAAACCACATGAAACCTTTGATCATCAAATCCGGCAGGAAATAAAGGCCTAACGCGAGCAAGACCACAAAAATAAGAAGCGGAGAAAGGTTCAGGGCAATTTTCAAATAGCTCAACGCGAATTCGTATGTAGAATCCGCATTCGTGGAAATCACCTCGCGGATTTTCGAATTCGTCGCCACCACCAGCACGCTTGAGATAAAAGCGCCAATCGGAATCGTCAGGATTCCTGACATGACACCAAGTGCCATGTATTTATGATCACGCTTCTCCAGCATCGCAAGCCCCATTGGAATCGAAAATACAATCGTTGCCCCGGACATAAAGCCGACAATCATCGCCATGATCCAGCCTTCATATGATTCCTTCAACTCGGCCGCTAATTGGTAACCCCCCATATCCGTCGCCAATATCGTTGTTGCGGCGAGGGCTGGATCTGCACCGATCGCAGCGAAAACCGGGCCGCATACTGTATTGATGAACCAAGATAAATAAGGGATCGAGGCCATGATTCCAGCTGCCGGGATAAATATATGGCCAACGGTATGCAAACCTTCCATGAACTGTTTCCCCAAGCCCTGCTCACTGTCTTTAATCGATGCAATAGCACCGACAACGGCACACACCATAATGATATAAATAACGAATTTACCTACCATCTCCATACATATTCCCCCTGAATTCCGATTTGATTTGGCCTATCGACTTAAAAAAAGGGTATAAAAAAGACGCCTCTTATAGCCCAAACTTAGGTTTTTCGGCAGAAATGCCTGCCTACAACCAATTTGGTCCATCAAAGCGCCATTGCTTCATCTATTTACTTGTTTTTGATCATTTGCAATGATTCGACGTGCCACCGTCTCCATGGAAAGCTGCTTATCCATACTAAGCCTTCTCAGTTTATTGTAAGCGATTTCTTCGGTGACATTCTTCCTTTTCATGATGATTCCTTTTGCCTTTTCAATGACTTTGCGATTTGTGAGCGTTTCATCCAATTGAGCATTTCGTTCCTGATACTTCTTTGTATTGGCTGCTTGCAGCAAAGCTATCTCAACTGCCGGAATCAGATTCGCCTCCGTAATTGGCTTTACAAGATATCCGACGATGTTCGCTCGCTTCGCCTCGTCGATATATTCACGCTGGCTGAATGCAGTTAAAAGCAGGACCGGAATCTGAAAGGTATTGGATATTACATCGCTAGCCTTAAGCCCATTCATTTTCGGCATTTTGATATCCATCAAAACGAGATCCGGCTGCAGTGCATGTGCCAATTCAATCGCCTTCTCGCCATTACGGGCATGTCCAACCACATCGAAGCCTGCATCCTTGAGCATGATCGTTATATCAAGCAGAACAATCGATTCATCCTCCACGACCAAAATCCTCTTGTCCACTTCTCCCACCTACCTCTTGTATGGAAATCTTACAGAAGCCAGTGTACCTTCTTTAATCCGCTGAATCGAAAACTCCCCATCCAAATCATTTTCCACCGTCATACGGATGATATCCAGCCCCAAAGAAGGTTTCACTGGAGGTGAATATCCGATGCCATCATCTCTTACTTGAAGTTCCAATTCAGGACCATCCTTTTGCAAGGATACGGTAATGTTCCCTTCCGTCCCTTCCTTGAAAGCATGTTTCACACAATTATGAATGAGCTCATTCACCACCAGCGCGACCGAAATGCCAATGTCGGAATCAATCGAATGAAGCTCACCCCTATATTCAATGCTTACGCATTGGCGAGCTTGACCCTCCGTATGAACGATCATATCGCCTATTTTTCTAATAAGCTCCAGCAGATCCACATGATCAACCTGACTGCTTGCCAAAATGATTTCATAAACCGACGATATGCTTAACACCCGGTTCAAACTGACCAATAAATGGGGCTTGCTTTCTTCAGGGGCTCCTAACCTCATTTGCAGCCGAAGTAAACTGGCCACTGTCTGCAAATTATTCTTCACCCGATGATGAATTTCACGAATCGCTACTGACTTGCTGATCAGCTCCCTTTCTTTATCCCGCAGTTCAGTCAGGTCCCGGATGATGATGAACGTTTCATTGGAATTCTTGTTGCCCAAATGGAACTTCTTTAGTTGGATAATCTTTTTACCAATGTTCATTTCCTTCATCAAAATGTCCTCTTTTGAAGCAAGAACATCGGCAAAGCCAGGAAAATAATCGAAAATCGATTCACCTAAAACACAGTCCGTCAAACATATTTCCGATACTAAATTAATGGCAGCAGGATTCGTATAAACAAGTCGGTTTTGGTTATTAATCAGGAAAATGGACTCCTCGATAAATTCAGGAACTAAGGAATTTTGTTGATCTTGCCTATCAAACTGATTGAAAGATTCAGGTTCTTCATGAATCACCTTTTCCATGATCAAAACGGCGATGACCCGATTGCATTCCCCCTTGATTGGAACGACACTTTGCTGGACCATCGCTCCCTCTTGAGTCAATGCCCGATTCACGAACATGTCCTTTCCGGTGCGCAATACATAAAATACGGCCGGTTCGAATGCCTCATAAGCAAATTTACCGACAACCGGATGATCGTAAACCGATTTCACGGAGTGTCCGCATGCCTCTGCAACGACAATGGCATGCTTCCCTTCACGCACCGGACAATCAATAAACACATTCGCTTTATTCAAATCGGCTATCAACGGTAAATTCGTTGATAGGTTTTCAAGAATTTGAATATCACTGTTCAATAAATGAGTATGCAATGCACATAAATCCCGGACGGTCATTGTCCGTTCCATAGGCAAAACCCCAATAAACGTTTATTCATGGATATTATTATTGATTATTATAGATATCGCCCATATTTTTGTCAATATTCAAAATATTATAATGTAATGTATTCTAACATTAGATATAGCGATATTTAAAACGATTGACCCATATTCTTTTCGACTCACTTGTGGAACAAAATTTCCACTTTACGTCCATATATGACCACCGTTCCTTTTTGCATACTCATGAATTCCACCTCTTCTGGTTATAGTAAAAAAGAAAATAACGGAGGAGGTACATTCCATGAAAAGTTCAAAGGAGTTTGTTGAAAGCATACAAGAGCAGCAAAAAAAGCAAGAAGGCAATATGCGCCGTCAAGGTAATGGGAATCCCGCTCAGAAATTACCGAATAAAAAACACTAATGAAGACAATCTTCAAAAGATCCCAGCTTTAATATAGGCTGGGATCTTTTCATTCTGATGCACTTTTCTTCTTCATCTCTTCGATTTCTTTTGAGAATGTTTCTTCTATCTCTTTTTTATTTCCATATAAAAAGAGATTATCCCCTAATTTGATTTTATACTCATATAGCTCTTTTCTGATTTTCACTTCTCCGCTTTCAATAAATAAAATATTGATGTCGGCTCCATCTGAAATGACATCAAAGGCTTTGACATCGATGAACTCCGAGTCCTCATAAATATCGATCTCCATGACCACGTCTTCATCTTCTAAAAATAAGACCTCTTCTATCGGGTGTTCCCATAATTCATAATGATTGTACATTTCACTTTTCATCTTATTAGATAATCTATTATTCAAGAATGGAACCTTCACTAAAATGGTTAAAACCAGCAGGATTCCAATA
The DNA here is from genome assembly GCF_058783805.1 of Peribacillus sp. FW305-BF15. Classification (NCBI taxonomy): domain Bacteria; kingdom Bacillati; phylum Bacillota; class Bacilli; order Caryophanales; family Bacillaceae; genus Peribacillus; species Peribacillus sp. FW305-BF15. Next base: position 140,310 of record NZ_JBYSYV010000011.1, read on the forward strand.
ATGATGCTTAACTCCATCAAACGCAGATCATCTGTAAGCAATGTACTGATCGATGAAATGATGACAGCAAGCGAGAATGCACCAAATAAAATTAAGAACATGCTTATTTTCCTTCGAACGGGATGATCGATAATGGATTTTGACTCGTCAGTTGTAAAACCAGTGCCCGTCAGCATGGAAATAACCTGAAATCTTGCCACTGTGCCTTTTAATCCAGTCAATTTCATCAAGGTGACCGATATTTCAATTACAAGAACAATGATTATAAAATAAAGCAGCATAAAAAGTACATTCATCAAAATGATCACTTCCTCATCTATGGTTTACCCCAATCACGACAAAAGAAATCCCATTCGACGTTCATTTTAAGTTTCCACCAAAAGCTGACAAAGCAAAAAAAAACAGTAAGATCCAAAACTTGAATCCTACTGCGTGTTTATCTATATATTTCTTAAATGGTCTTCAGCAGCAATTTTTTTAACAGCGGTGTAAATTGCTCTGGCAATTCTGCTACACTCGGAATCATCAGGCGTTCTTTGCCATAGATGTTTTTCATCGTCATCTCTTCACTCTCATCGATGCCTCCATCCGCTAAAAACAGGCCGATGACTTCGATGCCCTTTTTCCTGGCTTCCGAAACAGCAAGGTGTGTATCGACAATTCCATTCTGATCATAATCGCTTGCCGCCGGCTCACCATCGGAAAATACGAGCAAGAAACGGTTTTTTTCGCGCCTTTTTTCCAATTCCATTGTGGCAACCCTGATACTGTATCCGTCGCGGTTGTCTTCCTCTGGCTCAAGCTGCATGATTTTAGCTCCTGAGTTTAGATAAAGAGAATCGGAATGGGACTGGATCACATGGAAGTAGTTTGGCTGATATCCTTCCCTCACTTCATTGGCATCTTCCCAGAAACCCACGATCGAGTGGGGGATCCTTAATTTCTTCAGCACTTCATGAAACAGGACGACCCCTCGTTTCGTTTCATCCATTTTGTTGTGCATGGAAGCCGAGCAATCGATAAGCAATGTGAATACCGCATCCATTTCATTGGAATCCTGGTTCTTTTTATAAAAGACCCTTGGATTTTCTTCAAATACAAGCGGCAGTAATTTCTTTGATAAACGGCCAAAAACCAAATCTTTTCTTGGTGCGTTCTTTTTATTTTCCAGCGTCTTTTCAATGGTGCTGGAGAGTTTCCTCTTGAACGGTTCGATATCCGCAACAAACTCTCGGTAGCGTTTCTCTTCCATAAGTGTTGGTACTTTGGCTTCTTTGATTACCTGAACGACGTCTTTATTTTCTTCACCAAATGGATGTTCACCGCTTTTGCCCATATTGGTTTGTTTCTTCTCCAGCGTTTCTTGCTGATTGTATTCCTTTTGTTGACTTTCCCCTGATGAACCCTGGATCGAAGCCAGTGCTTGGTCGGCATCTTCCGCTTCCCGGGCACCTCCACCCATCAGGCTTGTTTTCGTTCCCTGCTCCAATTCAAATTGGAGAAACGTCGAATTACTTTCACCGTTCTTGTTCTCCCGATGCCAAGTCGAAAATTTTTCATCAATGAACTCACTTTTTTCTTCGTCTGCATCATCTGTATCATCGTTCAACAGTTCATCATTTCTAGTCAGTTCATCAAATAAGGTATTTGCTTTATACTTTTCCACACTTGCAATGGGGAAAATGAAATATTCATTCATCGTATCTTCGTACCCATCGTTCACACGGAAAACGATTTGCTCGCAAATCCTCGTGATATCACTGGTTCTAGTGGCTTCAAAGACTGAATGGATGAGCGGTTTCAGTTTCTCCAGTTCTTCCAGCTGCCTTTCGTTGGCTCTCGGAAAAATCGGATCCGGCCTGTCGGATTGAAGTAATAAATATATGAGGCAATATAATTCATCCAGTGCAAAACTTCTTGTGACATTCGTCGCCAATTGGCTTTCGAAATATTGTTTAAGGTAAGCCCCCCTTACCGAAAACCATTTTTTCGTGCCTGGTCTTTCTTTCTTCACCAATTCTTCCAATCGCAAATCTTCCAGCAAAGCGAATAATTGGGCTGCAAACTTTGGAAGTGAACTTTCTCCGATGCTGTCCTGGTACTCCTTCATGCTCCGGATTGTTGTATGATGCAGCGTGCCTATCGTTCTAAGAAGCACGTCCGTTTTCAGCCCTGCTTCCTTCACTTCCTTATTGCCATTTTCCCAAAAGTGGCTGGCAGTGACCTTATTCTCAATCAGATCAATGAAGGAACCATAATTGTATTCGAATTCCAGCTCAGGAATGCCGGATAAAACAGTCGAGAGATCCTGAAGCTGTAAAAAAAGTGCCGTATCTATTATTGAATCATTGAACCGGATATACTTCATGAGGCATTCTCCTAGTTAGAATAATGTGTCAGCCAAGTTCTTCACGAACTCACGCTCCCGTTCCTCGTCCAACTTATCCACAATTGAACGAAGGATCGCCCGTTTCGGCGGGATCAACACACTCAGATCGCAAGCATCAAGCAAAGCCCTGATCGACGCCGCATCTTCAGCCACCTTCCCTTGATTCACGGCATTTATCAAATCACTCGACAGTTTAACGAACAAATCAATACTTCTTGGGTCCTTCAGCTTTGTATTGGTTTCTATCAATTGCTTTAACTGCTCCCCTTCGATATAAGGAACTTCAATGATGACAAACCTATTTTTTAGCGCTTCGTTCAGCGGCACTGTCCCGACATACCCTTCATTGATTGCAGCAATCACATTAAAGCCCTCTTTTGCCGTTATCACTTCATTCGTGAACGGATTCGTTATCGTCCTTCTGTAATCAAGCACACCATTGATAAGCGGCAGAGTCTCCGGTTTTGCCATGTTGATTTCATCTATATATAAGAAGTGACCGTGATTCATCGAATTGGTCACTGGTCCAGGTACGAATTCTATCACTTGTTTTTCCTCTTTGTAAGCCAGCGTCTTGAAGCCCAACAAGCTTTCTGCATCCAAGTCGACTGAGCAGTTGACGCTGAACATCGGCTGATTGAATAAGTTCGATAAAGTCTCGGCAAACTTTGTCTTTCCAGCCCCTGTCGGACCCTTCAAAAGGATATTCTTCCCCATGCTCAAGGCCGTGATGGCATCCACCATCAACTCCATCTCGGGAGGGAGATATCCGCCGCTCCTGATCAATTCCTCAAATTGAGCAGGATTCTTTTTGCTTGCTTGTAATATATTTGCTATTTCTGTTGGTAATCGATTGATCATTATGTTCCTACACCCCTTTCTGAACATTTTAAGGCTCTTTCCCATTAAAAACAAACACTAAGAAAAGGAGCTGTCATCAAGACAGCTCCCCGACTGTAGATAAACCCGGAGTATAGTGAGTTTTTCATTTCAGAAGTCCGTTCCTTACTCTAACCAAAATCATCAAAACAAACTGAGTGTCGCAGCTTTCTTCCATACAATAAGAGTTTCATAAAACAATAAAAAACCATATAGAACTAGTTTATCTGCAGTTTTTTTAAAAAAGACGTTCCAGCAGATTTA
>NZ_JBYSYV010000011.1:143939-212773 GCF_058783805.1 Peribacillus sp. FW305-BF15
TCTGAAATCCGCTCCCTTTCCGCCGACTGTCTGCCAAGCCTCCTCACCGCAAGCGGCTGTGGGGTCTTGGCTAGCCAGATATTCGGCAGGAGTCTCGCAAATTTCTTCAATCCAATAAGGGTTCATAAAACATTAAAAAACCATATAGAACTAGTTCGCGTCAGCTTTTTATGAAAAAGACGTTCCAGCTTGATTTCTGAAATCCGCTCCCTTTCCGCCGACTGTCTGCCAAGCCTCCTCACCGCAAGCGGCTGTGGGGTCTTGGCTAGCCACCAGATATTCGGCAGGAGTGTCGCAAATTTCTTCAATCCAACAAGGGTTCATAAAACAATAAAAAACCATATTGAACTAGATTGCTGCAGCTTTTTTATGTAAAAGACGTTTCAGCTTGATTTCTGAAATCCGCTCCCTTTCCGCCGACTGTCTGCCAAGCCTCCTCACCGCATGCGGCTGTGGGGTCTTGGCTAGCCAGATATTCGGCAGGAGTGTCGCAAATTTCTTCAATCCAACAAGGGTTCATAAAACAATAAAAAACCATATAGAACTAGTTCGCTGCAGTTTTTTTATGTAAAAGACGTTTCAGCTTGATTTCTGAAATCCGCTCCCTTTCCGCCGACTACAGTTTTTTCTTTAAAGACAATCCAGTTGATTGGAACGGAAGGTACGAGACTCCTGTGGAAAAGCGCGGCCAAGGGAGACCCCACAGGCGCAAAGAGCGCCGAGGAGGCTCCCGGATCGCCCGCGGAAAGCGAGTGCCTGGAGTGGAAATCAACGTTATTCGAGGTCCACTCTGATATCCCTTAATAGGCTTCCTTAGGGTCACCTTTCAATAGGTATACCATATAGCCCAATACACCGCCGATGATGGCAGGAATCACCCAGCCCACCCCTACACTATATAGTGGAAGGTATTGAGTGAAAAGGTCCGAAATGGCATCCAGTTTAATGCCTGATGCCACTATTCCATCCATTATGCTGATGATGGCCGTTAATAATAAGCTTCCTAAATATACCTCCGATTTCCCTTTAAATAAGGAATGGAAGAACGTAAGAACGATCAAAACGATCGCCACGGGATAAAGCGCAGTTAACACAGGCACTGTAATGGAAATCAGCTTGGTCAAACCTACATTGGCAACGGCCGCACTGAAAACGGAGAAGATGACGACATATGATTTATACGATACGGCAGGCAGTATTTTATTGAAATACGTGGCACAAGCCGTTATCAAACCGATGCTTGTAGTCAGGCAAGCAGCGATCACAATCAACCCTAACAACACGGCACCAGCCGGTCCGAAAAAATGGTTCGAGGCTTGGGCCAAAACGTCTCCGCCATTACCCAGTTGACCGAGGTTTTCCACACTTGTTGCCCCGACATAAGTTATAGACGCATAAACGATCACCAACAAGCTGGCAGCGATTAAGCCGGCTTTCAGACAGAAGCCCAACACTTCTTTTCTTGATGTTATCCCTCTATCTTTGATCGCATTGATGACGATGATCCCAAATGCAAATCCGGCCAGCGTATCCATGGTCAAATATCCTTCTTTAAATCCCTTAAAGAAAGAATTATCTGAATAATCAGCCGCTGGGGCCTGGATTTCACCCATTGGGTTAATAATTGCGACCACAATGAGAATCCCGATGAAAATCAATAATAAAGGTGTTAATATTTTTCCGACGATATCGAGCATTTTTGATGGATTGATGGATAATAAACAGGCAATCCCAAAGTATATGATCGTGAATATCAGCAATGGTAAAAAACCGACATCATTAGATAGGAAAGGTTTAATCCCTATTTCGTAGGATACACTCCCCGTTCTGGGAAGTGCGAAAAGCGGTCCCAAAGATAAATAAAGAACGACGGTGAAAATGATGCCGAATAAGGGGTGTGCCCTGCTTGCAAGCGATTGAACATCATTTTTTCCTGAAAAACCAAAGGCCAATATTGTAATGAATGGCAGTCCAACACCAGTAATGATGAATCCTAAACTGGCTGACCATAAATTGGTCCCGGCTGATTGACCGAGCATGGCAGGGAAAATTAAGTTTCCTGCACCAAAAAATAAAGCAAAAAGCATTAATCCTGTTACAATGACGAATGACAGCGGTGCTTTCTGTGACATATAGAGCCCTCCATTGTTTTGTGATTATCTTAACCAAGAAAAGAGTTGTCCACAATTTCCGAAAAAAAATGACATGAACTTCGAACCATTCTACTGATCTGTTAAAATGGACCTTCATGAAACTATGAATCATCCATAACTCTTCTTACTATAAAATCCGGTGGAACGTTTGTCAAAGCTATTTCATTCATTATTCGGAAAAATCTTTCTTTTCTAACTTCTTTTTTAAAAAACGAGAGAGGCATTTAGATTCAACAGAAAAGTTGAGTAAAAAGCACTGCAATTTATTTTGCAGGAAAAATGTTTTAATATTCAGATTTTTTTCAAACTATATAAAAAAAGAAACAGGAGGCGCATACATGAATACTGAAAAAGAAAAGATGGTGAGCGGGAAACCTTACATCGCCGCTGATCCGGAATTAATCAGAGATAGGGAAAATGCCAGAAAGTTGACCCGGTTATACAATCAGACAACGGAAAGCGAAGGAGATGAACGGACCGCACTGCTGAAACGGCTTTTAGGTTCCACTGGGCTAAATGTATATATTGAACCCACTTTCCGTTGTGACTATGGATACAATATTTCTGTCGGGGAAAACTTTTATGCTAATTTTGATTGTGTCATTTTGGATGTTTGCGAAGTGAAAATTGGCAGGGACTGCATGTTGGCTCCCGGAGTGCATATCTATACAGCTACACATCCGCTGGATCCCTTTGAACGCAGTTCTGGAGTGGAATACGGAAAACCGGTTACGATAGGGGATCATGTATGGATTGGAGGAAGGGCCATCATCAATCCTGGCGTTACAATAGGGAGTCATTCCGTTGTCGCCTCAGGGGCCGTCGTAACAAAGGATGTTCCTGAAGGCGTTGTTGTCGGTGGAAATCCAGCGAAGGTCATCAAGAATATCGAAGGAATTAAATAAGCAGAGTCCACTGAGTGGCTCTGCCCCTGTTTTACGTTAAATTTTCCTCAAGGCTTCCGCGATTGCAGTATCGCCAGAGATTAAATCAAATGAACGCTTATAGGTATTTTCATCGGTCAATGAAGCAAGAATCGTTCGAGCCACATCTTCACGGGCAATCGATCCTCTTTCCAATTCCTCGGCGGCGGTCACTTTGCCCGTTCCCGGTTCATTAACCAGACCGCCAGGCCGAATGATCGTATAATTTAAATCGCTTTGTAACAATGCCCTATCCGCATAGTGCTTGGCCACATAATATGGTTTGATGGCTTCATTCCAGTTTTCGCGATTATTGGCCTGAAAAGCACTCACCATGATGAATCGGTCGATTCCCAGGTTTTCTGCCGCTTCAATCGTTTTAACTGCACCATCCAGATCAATCAACAGCGTTTGATCAGCACCGGTGCTACCTCCGGACCCTGCTGTGAACACGATGGCATCGCAGCCTTTTGCCGCATTCGCAATCTCATCCACTGATCCAGTTAAACTGACGACTGCAGATTCAATTCCATTTTTCTTTAAATGCTCACTTTGTTCTTCTTTGCGAACCATTGCCCGTACACTATGATCCGGGCTGTCTTTTAATAAATCTACAAGATGTTTACCGATCTGCCCATTTGCCCCAACTACGAATACTTTCATAAAGTCAGCTCCCATAATGTTTAGTTTGGTTTCCCTCCAAATTATTTCATGGACTCAGAACATTATCAAACAATCAGCCCGCCGATTCAGCTTTAACATTGGAAAAAGTTTGGCAACTCACCCTATTCTATTTTATAATAAGAACAACACGTGTTCTTCAGAAACACAAAGGGGAGGTGTAAAGATGGCAATACGAATGTTAATGCCACCTTCTGCAGCGTCTCATGCAAAGCCTAGTATTGGAGGCGATACTTTGCATGGGGTTGAATTAAGCTAAATTTAATCGCCCGCCTTATCATTTCTAATATTCGGCTTTGCACCTTATTTCATTCTTAATAAAGAATAAGGGGCTGGCAGAAATGAAGTATGTAAAAGCGACGGCCGTTTTACCTGAAAAGCTGATCGTTGAAATTCAAAAGTATGTGCAAGGTGAAACCATATATATCCCTAAACCCGAAAAAGCCCATCACAAATGGGGAACCCGTTCGGGATCAAGGGAATTGATCGATGACCGAAATGCCTCTATAAAATATGCTTTCAAAGACGGGCATTCCATCCATCAATTAGCCGAGGAACATTTTCTCTCCGCGGAAACCATCAAGAAAATCGTATATTCTAAATAAAAATTACACGGGTAGCACTGATAATGATATCAGTGCTATTTGTATGCCGAGTATGTTTCTTAGTCGTTTCCCCCCTTTTAAAGCAGATGCAATTTATGTAAAGTAAAGAGAAACGGTAACACTTGAAGAAACAGGAGTGAAGAAAATGGAACCTTTTATCAGGAGCGAGCAGTATAACTTCATAAAATCCCAAACACAAATTCTCATAAATGGACACGCGACTGCCAACGATAAGGATGTGATCAACACCCTGAAAACAGTCGCCAAAGAAAGGGTACTAAGCTTATTCAGTGACTTGAGCGAAGAGCAAAAACAACTGCTGGACCCAGTGGATACCATCAAAGATCCCGCACAAGCCGAAGCCTTTCTACTACAGGTAAAGCCATTTGTGATCCCATTTAAAGAAGTAACCGAAAAAACGATAAAAAAACTATTTCCTAAAGCAAAGAAATTAAAAACCCCTTTGTTGGAAAACATCGATTTGAGAGAGATTTCATACCTGGGATGGGATGATGTCGGATCCGGAAAGAAATTCATCATTGCCCCCCATCATCATAAACTCACCGGATTGCATGGAACCATTAAACCTGCCAACAAAAAAGGGATCTGTGCCATATGCAGCCGCTTTGAAGAAGTAGGGATGTTCATGTCTGAAACAAAAGGAACCGTCCAAGGGACATTCATTAAAAAAGGGAATTATATTTGTCTGGACAGCATGAAATGCAACCAGAACATAACCACTTTGGATAAAATGACCGACCTGATCGAACGGCTGAAATAAAACGGAAAAGCAATCCTTCAATGAAGAAGGATTGCTTTTTGCCCTTGTTAAAAAACTCTTGCTATGGAATTCTAGTATAATGGAAACGATACATGAAAGAAGGATTGATATATTGAAAAGCAAAATGAATCAGTTGTTCGAAGACCAAAAAAATGTTCATGTGCTATATTCCTATAATGAAATGGAAAATTACATTAAACAAGTTTTAAGTTATATCCAAGATGGCATCACGGCGGGGGATTACGTCATTCTTGTTGAAAATGACCGTATTTACCCCATTATCCATAAAGAACTAAGCACTCGGTTAACAAAAGATCAAATGAAGCTCCTTCACTTTGTGAACAACTTCGATTTCTATTGCTCAAGCGGCAGTTATCATCCTCCTGCAATCGAAGAATACTTTAATAAAACGGTTCAGCCCTATGTCGAAAATAAAATCTCTTTCCGATCATGGGCACATGTGGAATGGACAACCTTGGAAGAGCCCCTGCATATCATAGAGGAATTTGAGAGAACAGTAGACAAAGCTGTAAATCTGCTGTCATTTACATTAATTTGTGCGTACAAAGGTGATAGGATGCCAGAATACCTGAAAACCATTTTGCTGGAAACACATCCTTATGTTCTAGAAGACGATGATATCACCATCTGTGAACAATACTTGTCATCTAGCTTGAAATAATACACTTACACGCTTAGGAATTCCCCTAAGCGTGTTTTTTCCGTTGCATTTATCATGAATCCCTCGTGTATTTATACGGAATTAATTCACCGATCTTCGTCTTTACCGTTTCCCCATTAATATTCAGGATGACAAAGCACTCTTTTGCATAATCCGAGATTAATTCCCGACACATCCCACACAGGCTAACCACTTTAAAAGCTCTTTCTTCATCATCGGAATAGGGATGCTTAACCGCCACGATGGTATCGAATCCCTTTTCCCCGTCCGATATCGCCTTGCCGATCGCAATGGCTTCTGTACTACAGTAACCCGGCCAATATATGCTTCAATATGTACCGCAGCAACTTTTTTCCTGAACTCGTTTTTAATGCAGCGCCAACATGATGCCTATTTTCCTTGTAAAGATCTCTAATTTTTGCACTTGCAGCTTCTATTAAATCACGATCGACTCATTCAATGGATACGTTTTGATGACTGGACCACCTTCTCTTCTAATATTTCATTCAGGAATTTTTTTTAACGCTTCTAAAGCCAATAAGCGGAAATAAGAAGCAGCTGGAAAAAGTGCTTTTTCATCTACTATAAACTTAGGATGATGCAGGTCATAAGGACCGCCCGACCCTATCATGACGAAAGCACCTGGAATTTTTTCTTGGTAAAAAGCGAAGTCTTCCCCTATTGAACTAGCTTCCAAGGTTTTTGTCGTGTAACCTGCTGTGTCTCCAACCTGAAGCGCCAAATCTGCCCATTCAGGCGTATTATCAACTGATGGCGGGCCAGGATGCCATGATAATTCAACATTTGCATTGAATGTTTCACTAATACCGTGCAGGACCTGTTTCATACGTTTCTGAATGAACTCTCGTTGAGTTTTACTGAAGGTGCGGACGGTTCCTTCCATATATGCACTATCCGGGATAACGTTCCACGTTGAGCCGCTATGAATTTGGGTGATGCTCAAAACCGCGGACTCTTTTGGCGCCACATTGCGGCTGATGATGGTTTGCAACGTTGAGATAATATGTCCTGTTATGATAATCGGATCATTACCCTCTTCCGGTTTGGCCGCATGGGAACCAGTTGCTTTAACATGCACTTCAAAGCGATCGACTCCCGCTGTCAGAGCGCCATGTTTTGTCCCTAACTCCCCAACTTGCAATGTCGGATCATTATGAAGGCCAAAAATCACATCCACATCATCCAGCACACCGGTTTCCATTAAAGCACTTGCACCATGCCCCGTTTCCTCCGCAGGCTGAAAAATCAAGCGAATCGTTCCGGATAGATCTCTTTCTTCTTTTTTTAATAAAAAAGCAGTCCCCAAAATGACGGAAGTGTGAAAATCATGACCACATGCATGCATAACGCCGCTGTGCCTTGAAGGAAAATCCACCTCAGATTGCTCTAAAATTGGTAAAGCATCAATATCGGAGCGAAGTGCTATCGTAGGTCCCGGCTTACTCCCTTTTATCTCAGCTACGACACCAGTTTTCAATGGGAAATCAAGTATCTTGATATCTTGAGTTTGAAGCGCTTCTTTAATTTTTTTTGTCGTGTCAAATTCTTGGTTTGATAATTCAGGTGTCATATGAAGATCGCGTCTGAATTCCAATAAATAATTTTCCAATTCTACATTGCTCATGGTCAACGGTTGTCCATCTCCTTAAAAATCCGAATAGTAAAGAACGAAAGCTAATAGCCAAGGAATATCAATTGAAACAGCTTTCAAATAAGCTATTTGATTAACGTATAAAAACTGAGCTCTAATTTAGGTCGAGTCATAAGCACCATAACAATATTTTCCGGAGATCATAAATGTGTATATTCCGAATATTTAACATTGACAATTTATTATATAAGATGCTACCATTTGATTTAATTTCTATATTATATTAACGTATCAACCCGAAAAAGGATTCAATTTAGTAGAAAACAAGTAAGGAAATATATAGTCGGAAGAAACCCTCTTCTAAACTGAAGCGGGTTTTATTTCAGCATTAATTCATAGTAAACCAGTAAGGATATTACCATTATAAATCCCCTGCGTTTAAAAGTGAAGACATAAAGGAGCAATTGACACATGAAAAAGAAAACAGTAAAGCTTGGTGTATTTTTGGCCGGAACAGGACATCACGTTGCTTCCTGGAGACATCCTAACGCCAATCCGAAAGGTAATATGAGCATCGATTATTTTAAAGGGTTGGCCCAGACTGCCGAAAAAGGTTTATTTGACTTATTATTTTTGGCAGATAGTTTGTCAGTTGCAAAGGACTCGCATCCTAATATTCTGACTCGATTCGAGCCATTGACCTTGTTATCTTATCTAGCCTCGGCGACTTCCAATATTGGTTTGGTTTCAACGGCCTCCACCACTTACGAAGAACCCTTTAATGTTGCTAGGAAATTTGCTTCTTTAGACCATATTACCTCCGGCCGCGCTGGCTGGAACGTAGTCACAACGTCCCTTGCCTCCACTGCAGTAAACTTCAATAAATCAGAACATTTAGAACATGGACTCCGTTATAAAAGGGCGACTGAATTTGTTGAAGTTACCAAGAAATTGTGGGACTCATGGGAAGACGATACATTGGTCATCGATAAAGAAACTGGCCAATTCATTGATGAAAGCAAGTTTCATGAAATCAATCACCAAGGTGAGTTTTTCAATGTAAAAGGACCATTAAATATTTCCCGCTCCCCTCAGGGGCATCCGGTCATTGTACAAGCAGGCTCTTCTGGCCCTGGGCAATTGCTTGCAGCAAAGCACGCAGAGATCGTCTTTACTGCCCAGGAGAACAAGGAGGACGCGGTTTCATTTTACCATGAATTAAAAGGTCAATTGGCCGCTTTCAATCGGGAGAAAAACAGCTTGAGCATCATGCCAGGTTTGTTCCCGATTGTGGGACAGACCGAGAAGGAAGCCAAAGAAAAGTACGAGGCATTGCAGGAGCTGATCATTCCCGAAATAGGATTGGCTGTTATGGGAAGATATTTTGGAAATGTGGATTTTTCGAACATCCCTTTGGATACACCGTTCGCTGATATTACGCTACCAGAACATGTAGACGGCATCCAAAGTAAATATGATTTGATCGTTAAACGGGCGATCAATGAAAATTTGACGTTACGTCAGACATATCAGTGGGTTGCAGGATCACGTGGACATCATATCGCAATTGGAACACCAACGCAGATTGCAGATAAGATTGAAGATTGGGTGAATGGAAATGCGGCTGATGGCTTTAATATCATGCCAGCCCTCTTGCCTGATTCTTTAACGGATTTTGTAGAACTTGTTGTCCCTGAACTGCAATCGAAAGGAATTTTTCGTACTGAATATGAAAGCAACACATTACGAGGGAATCTTGGCTTGGATAAACCGGCCAACCAATATTCCCAGCTTTAAACACTTACACCTGGCGGATAGTTCTCAAAGACGGAATCACCCACCCGAAGAGGAATTAACTAGATAGAGTATAGGAGGCGCAAGATGAGTCAAACATTTCGTGAAGTACGTGTAGAAGATGTGGATAAATTCCTCCAATTAACATTGGATGCTTATGCGAGTATAAGAGAGTTGGATATTCACTTCTCTGCAGCAACGGCCACGAGGGAGGAAGCGATAAAGCATATATCCGAAAATAAGGTATATGTCCTGGAGGAAAGCGGGACATTTATTTCGACCGTATCGATCCGGTTGCCTTGGGGCCCTAATCCTGGCCCGCTCGTATTGCCACACATAGGCTGGTTCGCTACAAACCCTGCGTATAAGCGTCAAGGAATAGGAAAAAAAGTGCTGTCATGGCTCGAAGAAGAAATTTTGAAGAAGCAACTGCGAGCCCCTGCGGTTACGCTCGGAACCGCGGATAATCATCCATGGCTAAAGGAAATGTACGAAAAAAGTGGATTTGAAGAGATCGGGCAAAAAGATTTAGGCAAAGGCCATCTCACAATTTATTTGAGGAAAATCTTGCAGCCTGGACAATATCAAGCTTGGACCGAAAAACATAATCAAACCATTTAATAACAGGAGGTAAATAACGATGAAAAAAATTCTTTCCCTTGGACTTGCATTACTTTTCATATTAGTACTTGCAGCATGTGGCAATTCAAAACAAGAGAATGCGGCCAATGATTCCGAACAAAAAACAATTAAAGTAGGGTCCACTGGCCAAAGCTATCCAAATGGTTATCAAGAGGATGGTAAATTAATAGGTTTTGACGTAGAACTTACAGAACTCATCGCCAAGAATTTAGGATACAAGGTAGAGTGGGTCACTTCTGATTTCAGTGGGATAATGGGGCAATTGGGATCAGGTAAACTGGACACCGTTGCGAATGCCGTTGCTATAACACCAGAACGCGAAGAGCAATTTAATTTTACAGAGCCGTATAGTTATTATGGTGCACAAATTGTATCAAGCACAAAAAACGATGATATTAAAGGTTTGGCTGATCTTAAAGGCAAGACCGTTTCCGGTGTGCTGGGGTCTAATAACGTCACAAACCTAGAAAAATATGATAAAAATGGCGAAATCAAAATACGAACCTATGAAACCCGGGATGGTGCGATGCAAGATGCCATTAACAACCGTGTAGATGGCTATATCAATTCCCGCCCAATCCTGGTTGCCGAGATAAAGAAAAATGATCTTCCGCTAAAACTGGTTGGCGATCCAGTGGCCTATGAAAATGTAGGGTATCCATTTACCAAAACAGAAAAAGGCAAAAAATTAAATGATGAATTCACGACAGAAATCAAAAAACTTAAAGAAGATGGTACATTAGCGAAGCTGTCCAATAAATATTTTGGTGAAGACATCACCACGAATTCCGGCGAATAAGCATAGCGGAGGTTTTAAAGCATTATGAATTTTGATTTACAATATATGTTGGAAATTTCCCTGCAAATCGCAAAATTTATTCCAATCACTCTGGTTTTAGCCATCATTTCGATGGCTTTAGCCATTATTATCGGACTTGTAGTAGCCTTGATAAGAAATAGCAATATTTTTGGAATCACCCAATTGGCAGGCTTATATATCTCTTTATTCCGTGGAATGCCAACATTGGTACAATTATTCATCATTTATTACGGTTTACCACAGTTATTCCCGTCGTTGTCAACGATGGAAGCAATGACGGCGGCAATCATTGGATTCAGTTTGAAGGAATCCTCTTATTTAGCAGAAATTTTCCGAGCTGGTTTGAACTCCGTGGACAAAGGGCAGATGGAAGCGGGCCTTGCAACAGGCATGAAAAGAGTGCAGATTTACTCGCGAATCATATTACCACAGGCTGCTTTAAATGCATTGCCCGCAACAGGGAATACATTTATATCTTTGATTAAAGAAACGTCCCTTGCCTTTACATTAGGAATTACGGAATTATTTGCAGAGGGAAAAATTATTGCATCCGCTAACATGCGCTTTTTCGAGACGTATTTGGTGGTTGGCTTGATTTACTGGCTATTGGTTATTCTTTATTCTTGGATACAAAAATACCTGGAAATTTGGCTCAGCAAACCACTTAGAAGGTGATCATATGATAAAAGTAAGAAACTTATCTAAATATTTTGGTGATAAACAAGTATTGAACGATATTAACTTGGAAATAAGAACCGGGGAAGTTGTCGCCATTATTGGCCCTTCAGGTTCTGGAAAATCAACGTTATTACGCTGTCTGAACTTGTTGGAAAAGCCCAACAGCGGCACCATCGAAATCAAGGATGTAAAATTGGATACCCAAAAATATAAAGAGAAAGACGCCTATCAATTAAGACAGCAAACAGCGATGGTATTCCAACACTATAACCTTTTTAAAAATAAAACGGCCTTAAAAAACGTGATTGAAGCATTGCTTGTCAGCAAAAAAATGAAAAAAGAGGAAGCCATTCAAATCGGCGTTGATTTATTGAATCGGGTTGGCTTGGAAAAACAAGCCCAACAATACCCCGCTACCTTATCCGGCGGACAACAGCAGCGTGTCAGCATCGCTAGAGCATTAGCTGTGAAACCACATGCCATTTTATTTGATGAACCTACCTCCGCTCTAGATCCCGAATTGGTTAATGAGGTTTTACAAGTCATACGGGAGTTAGCGAAAGAGGATACCACAATGGTGATCGTGACGCACGAAATGCAATTTGCCAAGGAAGTTGCTGACCATGTCATATTCATGGCAGACGGACATATTATCGAACAAGGCACCCCAGAACAAGTAATTGAGCATTCTCTTAATCCGCGAACTCAGCGTTTTTTACGGCAGATGGGAGATGAAACGGAAGGATCTGCCAGGCAAAAAAGGAAGTGAAGTGCATGAACACGGAAAGGTTATCTGAAATGATTTATCATTCCAATCCGTTGGTAAATGAAGGAGTATTACAAGCTGCAATTGATGGACTTCTTGATTATCTTGCTGTTTCCTATCAAACGAAATCCGAAAAGGAAATTACGATTTTAAAGCAAATCATTTTGGAAGAAGGCGGAAATGGGACGAGTTACTTGATTGGAAGTCACATACATGCAACAAGATCCCAGGCCGCACTCTTCAATGGCTTTCAAGCTCATTTACTAGATTATGATGATGTACATTCAGACGTACGAGGTCATCCAAGCGCAGTCATTTTGTCTGCATTGTTAGCAGTTGGAGAACCTGAAATGACAGGAAAACGTTTTTTAGCTGCCTATGTGGTTGGTGTGGAAATCATGGCTCGGTTCGGGGAAGCTATGAACCCATATCATTATACAAAAGGCTGGCATAATACAGCTACACTTGGCGTAATAGCTGCAGCTGGTGCGGTTGCGTATTTACGGGAATACTCACCACGCTTAATAGCTGAAACCATGAGTCTTGCAGCTACCCAATCGGCGGGTTTACGACTCCAATTTGGCACTGTAATAAAGCCGCTCCATGTAGGGATTGCTGCTAAAAACGCTGTGGATTCCGCTGATTGGATTCGGATGGGATTACATAGCAACCCCGACTTTTTGAATGATAAGAATGGATTCTTTGAGGTATATGCAGAAAATGGAGTTCCCGATTTGACGGAAAATTGGGGAAAGACATGGCGGATCGTAACACCGGGATTATGGTTTAAACAGTACCCTTTTTGTTCTGCTGCGGCACATGGCGCTGATGCAGCTGTCTTTTTACATAAGACGTACGATTTGTCGGAAGAAGATATTGAATCGGTGAGTGTTTGCTTTCCTCCAAATGGTGATTCCGCTTTGATTCACCATAGCCCTTCAACCGGTGAAGAAGGAAGATTTTCGATTGAGTATATTGTATGGCTCGCGCTTACAGGCAAGCCCCTGACCTTTGCTTCTTTTGAATCGAAACCTCTTCCCCATTCATGGAGAAAATCCTTGCAAAAAGTAAATAGGGAGACGGATGCAACGATCAAGCCTTCCAAAGCAGCACTCCCAGTGGGAAGATTTACAATTGTGACCGTGACCACAACGAGTGGGGACGTACTATCGAAACGAATCGATACACCTAAAGGAAGTCCTGGGAACCCATTAACAAAACCCCAGCTAATAGAAAAATTGCATAAAGCCATAGGAGATGAAGTAGAGACAGAGAAAATAATAGCGGCTGTCCACGCACTGAATCACACATCACTTGGCGTTCTTCAAGAAGCTGACTATAGAAGCTGACTGAAAGTAAATTAGGCGAACAGTATTTATGCTGCTCGCCTATTTTGTATACCATCAATACGGTATCTTTATACGTGAGGTGAGTTTCGGCGTTTCACTCGTGAATTCCGGGCATTTACTCGTGAGTTTTGGTGCTTTACTCGTGAGTTTCGGCGCTTTACTCGTGAATTCCGGGCATTTACTCGTGAGTTTCGGCGCTTTACTCGTGAATTCCGGGCATTTACTCGTGAGTTTTGGTGCTTTACTCGTGAGTACATATTTCCCACCACAGAAAAAAGAAGCGCCATAATGGCACTTCTTTTTTTGAGTTTAAGGCAATACGGTTGCCCCCATCAAGTAGCGGTCCACTTCTCTTGCCACTTCTCGGCCTTCATTGATTGCCCAAACGATGAGGCTTTGCCCTCTTCTTGCATCTCCGGCAGCGAAAACCCCTTCGACATTCGTTCTGTATTCGCCATAGACGGCATCAATTTTTTGATTGACTGCTTCTACGCCAAATTGAGTTAATAGCGGCATTTCCGTTCCTTCAAATCCGATTGCGATGAAAACGAATTGTGCAGGCCATACTTTTTCAGTTCCTGGAACTTCCCTGAAAATGTACATTCCGTCATCGCCTTTGATTTTTTCCATGGAGATTGTGTGCAGTTCTTTAACGTTGCCATTTTCATCGGCGACGATTTTTTTTGTTTGGATTGAATATTGACGCGGATCTGCACCGAATTTCGCTTCCGCTTCTTCATACGCATAATCAAGGGAAAAGACATTCGGGTAGGCCGGCCACATATTATCAGATGTACGGGCCGTCGGAAGGATTGGATGCTTCCCGAATTGTACGACGCTCTTACATCCCTGGCGAAGGGCAGTTGCGACACAGTCAGCTCCTGTATCCCCGCCGCCGATGACGATGACATCCTTCCCCTTTGTGTCTATAAACTTGCCGTCTTCAAAATTGGAGTCCAACAGGCTTTTAGTCGATGTAGTCAAGTAATCCATTGCAAGGTGAATGCCTGATGCCCCCCGTCCTTCAATTACCAGGTCACGCTGCTTTTGGGCACCTGTGCAAAGGATGACTGCATCATACTGATCTTGCAGTTCTTCGGCTGTTATATCTTTGCCTACTTCTGTATTGGTAATGAAATCGATGCCTTCCTGGGTCAATAATTTGATTCGGCGTGCAACGATATCCTTTTCAAGTTTCATGTTCGGGATTCCGTATGTCAACAGCCCGCCTGCACGGTCTGAGCGCTCATAAACCGTAACCGAATGACCTGCTTGATTCAACTGGTCGGCACTCGCCATTCCTGCCGGGCCCGAACCGATGATGGCAATTTTCTTGCCGGTCCTGCTTTCAGGGATGCGAGGCGTTATCCAGCCATTTTCAAATCCTTTATCGATAATGGTCCGTTCTATGTTCTTGATGGTAACGGCAGGATCGCTTATCGCTACCGTACAAGACCCTTCACAAGGGGCCGGGCAGACGCGCCCGGTGAATTCAGGGAAATTATTCGTTTTCGATAAACGGTCCAATGCTTCTTTCCATCTGCCGCGGTACACCAAATCATTCCACTCGGGAATAAGGTTATGAATCGGACAGCCCGTAGTGACTCGGTTCAATTCCATGCCCATATGGCAGAAAGGGGTGGCGCAGTCCATACACCGCGCTCCCTGTGTACTTAACTTTTCGTCAGAGAAAGGAGCTGTATACTCTCTCCAGTCATTTAAACGAGTGAGAGGATTCCGGTCTTTTGGTTTTTCTCGCGGATAATCCATAAATCCTGTTGCTTTTCCCATCTTTCTCTCCCCTTCCTTACTGCATCACAGCTTGTTTAGTGATTTTTTTATCTTGAACGGCATTTGCTTGGAATGCACTCATGATCGCTTCTTCATCCGATAGCCCTGCACGCTTCTGCTCATTGATGCTTTTGATCATCCGTTTGTAATCTTTCGGAATGACTTTTACGAATTTCTTTGCGAAATCCTCCCAGTTCTCCAGTACATACGATGCTTTGGCACTTTCTGTATAATGAAGGTGGCTGTAAAGCATTTCTTTTACCTCATTGGCATCATCCATATCATCAAGCGTCTCGAATTCTATCATTTCGCCATTGCATAATGCCTTGAATTCTTCTGCATCATCAGCAAGTACATAAGCGATGCCGCCTGACATGCCTGCCGCAAAGTTTTTGCCGACGTCGCCCAGAATGACCACGCGTCCGCCAGTCATATACTCACAGCCATGATCTCCAATTCCTTCAACGACGACATTGACTCCACTGTTCCGTACGGCAAATCTTTCTCCCGCACGCCCATTAATGTAGGCCTCGCCGCTTGTTGCACCATATAAGGCGATATTTCCGGCAATTACATTGTCCCCGGCCTCGATCTGATTGCCAGAAGGTGCCGTGACAATGATCTTCCCGCCAGATAAGCCTTTCCCAACATAGTCATTCACATCTCCAGTCAAATACATCGACATCCCCTTTGGAATGAATGCACCGAAGCTCTGGCCCGCCGATCCTGTAAAACGAAGTGTGATCGTATCTTCAGGCAACCCTTCCTCACCGTAGCGTTTGGATACTTCACTGCCGACGATCGTTCCGACCACACGGTTCACATTGGTAATCGGGAAGCTGACATCCACCTGGGTTTGGTCATTTAAAGCAGGCTCCACAACAGGTAAAATCTCACGGATATCCAAAGATTCTTCTATTTTATGGTTTTGCGGGAGTTGATACGTACGAATCCCCTCCGGTTGGAAAAGAAGTGTCGTCAAGTCCAGATGCTTCGCTTTCCAATGGTTTTGCGCCCGCTCGCTCACTTGTAAAACATCAGTGCGGCCGACCATTTCTTCCAGTGTTCTAAAGCCAAGCTCAGCCATCGTTTCCCGGACTTCCTCAGCGATGAAGCGCATGAAATTCACGACATGATCCGCATCTCCAGTGAATTTGCTGCGAAGTTCAGGGTTTTGGGTAGCTACCCCGACAGGACATGTATCCAAATGGCAAGCACGCATCATGACACAGCCTAGGACCACAAGCGGTGCTGTAGCAAAGCCGAATTCTTCCGCTCCAAGGATAGCTGCCATGACCACATCGCGTCCCGTCATTAACTTCCCATCCGTTTCAAGGACAACACGGCTGCGCAGGCCATTCAGCATCAATGTTTGGTGTGCTTCGGCAAGACCCAGCTCCCAAGGAAGACCAGTATGTTTGATACTCGTTTTTGGTGATGCACCCGTACCGCCATCGTACCCGCTGATAACGATGACATCTGCGGCTCCTTTGGCCACGCCGGCTGCGATCGTGCCTACGCCTGCTTTTGACACAAGCTTGACGCTGATCCTGGCCTCACGGTTCGCATTTTTCAAATCATGGATCAGCTGTGCCAAATCTTCAATCGAATAGATATCGTGATGCGGAGGCGGTGAAATCAGGCCGACACCCGGTGTGGAACCGCGGACCTCTGCAACCCAAGGATATACTTTGTTTCCGGGCAGCTGGCCGCCTTCACCCGGCTTAGCACCTTGCGCCATTTTGATTTGAAGTTCATCGGCATTAACAAGGTAATGGCTTTTCACTCCAAAACGGCCGGACGCAATTTGTTTAATACCGCTGCGGCGATTATCGCCGTTTTCATCCAGTTGGTAACGGCTAGGATGCTCCCCGCCTTCACCGCTATTGCTTTTTCCGCCTAAACGGTTCATCGCGATCGCTAATGTTTCATGTGCTTCCTGACTCAATGAACCGAATGACATCGCGCCCGTTTTGAATCGGCTGACGATGGTTTCCACGGATTCCACTTCATCTATTGAAATGCTTTGGCGTTTTTGATCGAACGAGAATAAATTCCGTAAAAACCCAAGTCTCTCTTCATTCGCCAAGTTTGAATATTGCTTAAATAAATTATAATCGCCTTTCCGGCACGCCCATTGCAATGTATGGATCGTTTTAGGATTGAAAGCATGATGTTCCCCTGTTTTTCTCCATTGAAAATCACTTCCGCTTTCAAGCGTTTCATCAAGGGAATCGGCTGCAGCTTTCCTATGGCGAATCAACGCTTCATCTGCGATCGTTACCAAATCGATTCCACTAAGCTGCGATGCCGTACCGCTGAAATAGCGTTCGATCACATCAGCACCGATTCCGACCGCTTCGAAAATTTGTGCGCCGCGATAACTTTGAATCGTTGAAATCCCCATTTTCGACATCACTTTTACGATGCCTTCTGTCACAGAGCTTACATATTTCCTTACCGTTTCTTCATAGCTGGTGGCCAAACTGCCTTCCAATACCGCCTGCTTATATGTTTCATAGGCAAGATACGGGTAAATCGCATCCACTCCATACCCGATTAGGGATGCATAATGATGGACTTCCCTTGCTTCCCCCGATTCAACGATAATGCTCACCTTCGTACGGTTACCATGGCGGATCAGCTCTTGATGAAGGGCGCTCGCAGCCAGCAGGGAAGGAATCGCAGCTTTTTCTTTGCTCATATCCTTGTCAGATAATATCAAAAGGCTGACACCATCAGCGATCGCTTGTTCCGCTTCACGGCAGATGCGATCGAGTCCACTCTCTAAATCTTCCGAAAATAAAGTGTGAATGACTTTGCTCCTGAATTCAGGATAGGCATTTTCTTTCAACTGCTGCATTTGACCCGGCGTCAAAACAGGCGAATCCAATTGAATGCGGCGGCTGTTCGTTTCATCCGGCTTCAGCAAATCTCCTTCCGCACCGAGAAATGTCATCGTTGACGTGACGATCTGTTCACGCAGCGAATCGATCGGCGGATTGGTTACCTGTGCAAAAGATTGCTTGAAATAGTTGAAAAGCGATTGCGGGCGATCTGATAAGACCGCTAACGGAATGTCATTGCCCATGCTGCCCAGTGGATCTTTGCCTTCGTTAATGACCGGCAGTAAATACTTTTGGACATCTTCATACGTGTATCCGAACGCTTTTTGCCTGAATAATAAATCACTCAAAGGCTCCCCTTCGAGCACAGGTTCTTCGTCACTTAATTGAACAAGCTGTTCGTCCAGCCATTGCTGGTATGGATTTTCCTCGGCCATTTCCGACTTGATCTCTTCATCGGAAACAATACGGCCTTCCTCTAAATCTATTAAAAGCATTCTGCCTGGACTTAAACGATCTTTATATAATACATTCTCCGGCTCCACATCGATCACGCCGACTTCAGAGGAGAAAATGATGTAATCATCTTTTGTTACATAATACCTTGCCGGCCTTAAACCATTTCGATCAAGGATGGCACCGATTTGCTTGCCATTCGTAAAGGATATGGCCGTCGGTCCATCCCATGGCTCCATGAGCATGCTATGATATTCGTAAAATGCTTTCTTTTCCTTCGTCATATGCGGATTTTCCGTCCACGGTTCAGGAATGAGCATCATCGCCGCATGTGCCGGTTTACGCCCGGCAAGCACGAAGAATTCAAGTGCATTATCAAGAATCGAGGAATCACTGCCGTCTATATCCAGAATAGGCAGGACCTTTTGCAGGTCATCCCCGAATGCTTCCGAAACAAACTGCTGCTCACGCGCTTTCATCCAATTCACATTGCCTCTAAGCGTATTGATTTCACCATTATGGATCAGGTAACGGTTTGGATGTGCCCGTTCCCAGCTAGGAAAAGTATTCGTACTGAAGCGGGAATGCACTAAAGCGAAAGCGGAAACGAAAGACTCCTGTTGGAGATCAAGATAAAAAGCATCCACCTGCTCTGGCGTCAACAATCCTTTGTATACGATCGTAGCACTTGAAAGGCTGGCAAAATAAAAACGATTGCCGCGTTCCCGGGCCCAGTTTTCAGCTTGTTTTCTGATAACGAACAATTTGCGCTCAAAAGCTAAATCATCGGTAATCTCTACGCTTGCCCCGATGAATACTTGGCGGATCGTCGGACATGTCTCCTTGCCGACCTCCCCGATTTTCGTTGCATCAACAGGAACCGTTCTCCAGCCTAATAACGTTTGGCCCTCTTGTTCGATAAATGCATTCAAACGAGCTTCGATTTCATTCCGTTCATCATCATTGTTAGAGAAAAAGAGCATGCCTACACCATAGCGTCCTTTTGCCGGCAAATTCATTTCCGGACATGCCAGCCTGAAATATTCATCAGGAATCTGTACCATTAATCCTGCGCCATCTCCTGTAAGAGGATCGCTGCCTTGTCCGCCGCGATGATCTAATTGGCACAGCATATTCAGTCCTTGTTTGACGATGTCATGTGTAGCAAGCCCTTTTAAATGAGCGTATAAACCGATCCCACATGCATCATGTTCAAATTCAGGATGGTAGAGCCCTTGTGCTTTTGGTATTTGATTGTATGTCATATTAATCGCCCCCATCGTATTCTTACACCGTTATGTCACTTACATTTATTCTAGGTTTTCAAATCGATATAAACAATATATAATTCTAGTATAATCCATCTCAATTTGAGATGAATGGCAGGAGGATGAATAAATGGAACTACGACAATTACGTTATTTTGTTGAAGTCGCCGAGAGGGAACACGTCTCAGAAGCCGCAGAGCACCTGCATATCGCACAATCAGCAATCAGCCGGCAAATCTCCAGACTGGAAGATGAGCTTGGCGTACTTTTATTCGAGAAAGTCGGCCGGAATATTCAGTTGACCCCTATTGGTAAAATTTTCTTGATCCATGCCAAAACAGCGATACAGGCGATTGAATATGCCAAATATCAAATTGAGGAGTTTTTGGACCCTGAACACGGAAGCATTAAAATCGGGTTCCCGACCAGCCTCTCCACCCATTTACTGCCTACCGTCATTTCCGCTTTTAAAGATGAGCAGCCGAATATCGGCTTCCACTTAAGACAGGGATCTTATTCCTCTTTAAAGGAAGCTGTCAAAAATCGCGAAATAGGATTAGCCTTCCTTGGACCGATCCCGACAAACGATCCAGATATCGATGGTCATATCCTGTTCACGGAAAACATATCCGCTTTACTGCCAATCACTCACCCATTGGCTGATAGGAAGAGTGTGCGCCTTAGTGATTTAAGAAATGATCCCTTCGTCTTGTTTCCAAAAGGATATATCTTTCACACTATCGCTCTCGAAGCGTGCAAAGCAGCCGGTTTCACACCGAACATCGCCTCGGAAGGTGAAGACATGGATTCCATAAAAGGGCTCGTTTCTGCCGGAATCGGAGTCAGTCTGCTCCCTGACAGTACCTTTTATGAAGTCATTCCAAGACTCACTGTCAAGATCCCGATCGATACGCCCGAAGTCAAACGGACGGTCGGCATCATCACTCCTAGAAACAGGGACTTGGCTCCATCAGAAAAACTTTTTTACCAATTTGCCAAAAAGTTCTTCTCTGTTCTCGAACAATATCAATAAAACTTGGCCTTCAAAACTGTTAATGGAAATTAAAGATGGGACAGATCTTCCCATAAATATTTCACTAGACAACTTACCTATAGCCCACTGAACGAATAATGTATGAAGATTATTCGTTCAGGAGGAATTTACATGCAACCCACCCATTCACATCTTGCTTGGCATGAGACACTCGAGCTTCATGAGTTGGTCGCCGCCCAGTCCAATGCCCTTATGAAATTTAAAATTGCTTATCCAAAAATAAAAGACCCCATTCTAAAAACGATATATAAGCAAACGATCGACACCCTTACCCAAAACCTCATGGAGCTGCTGCAATTTTACCCGTTGACGCCTAAAACGGGCAGGGATGACGACGCATCAAGAGATGAAACATCGGCCGCCGCTGCCGGGGAATTGCTGGGCTTTGCCAAATCATCTATCAAAAATTACGCAATGGCGATTACGGAAACAGCCACCCCTTCCCTTCGAAAGGTATTTAAGAAACATTTAAATGGAGCCATCGATACCCATGCCAAGATTTTCAACTACCTTTATGAAAGAAATCTCTATCCTGCTTACGACTTGAACCAATTGCTTCAAAATGACGTCGATGTTGCCAATAAGGCTCTTTCCCAACCTTTCTAAATACGAAAAAAGGCAAGCATTCCGATTGCTTGCCTTTTTTGCCGCATTCCGATTCCGTTTTTCATTATAATGTTATAATATACGAGAATTGGATTTAATTAGGTCATTAGTATTCAAGGGGTGAAAATATGAAAAAAATCATTTTATCCATTATCCTTTCCCTGCTCTCATTTTCCTTAGTTGCTTGTAAGGCCGATGATCAAAAGTCCGAGAATATCCTTTCAGTTCCAGAGCTGACAGCAAGGGAGAAAGCCATCCTGGAGAATTCAAGTGAACATTCCTTTCTTATCGATTTCAGTGTGGATGATACATACAAGGAAATGTCCGTCTGGGTCGAAAAATATGAATTTGGCAAACTTGTCAAACCTGAAATGGGACGCATGACAACGGGGATTGAAAAGAATGGGACAATCATCTTTACGACATCGAAAACGGATGATGATCAAAAACGATCGATGTTCAACGTAAGCATTCAAAACCATGATGGTACGGATACGTTTACTTATCCTGAAACCATTGATGAAATGGATTCCAGCGTATGGGGCAATGCTGGCAAGCTCATAATAAACAGCACAAACAAGCTTGCATTGGCGAGTATATGTTACTCCAGCGGAAATGAAGGCATACGTTCACTTTCCACTGGTTTTTATGGTGATATGGAAGGACATATGGACGAGTTGAAGGAATACGATGTGGTCTACCTCCTGAGAAGTGAATTCACTAAATGAGCTGACAAATTAAAGGGGCAAGTTAAATCGAACATGCCCCTGCATTGTTTTTTCATTCTGCCCTATTTACCGCATCAAGACCTCCCCTTTCAGTCATCTCCCTAGCCTTACAGTAATCCCAATTAGCAGCCCGACGAATTACATATATTCTGCATCAAGCTAGATAAAAACTCATGCTTTAAGAGTAATTCAATATCGAAGTGGTGGAATTAGCGGATCCAAAAGCATATGAGAGTCCCCCAAGAGCTGACTCCCATAAATTCACATCCTCTTATTATTCTCATCTATATTAGTGAATTATTTAAAGTCTTTCACTTCTAATTTAATACCAGCTACTTTATCTTTGATACATTAGTTAAAAACGATCATTTAATGTTTGTCACAATTATTCGACATCCATAAAAAGGGGGTTGAAGAAAAAGGCATTTGGGTGTAATCTTTAAAAATAAAAAACGGAAAGAAGATATTTAATTGAAGAAAATCCTCCTCCTCTTTGCAGCAGTAGTCATTGCAAGCTCTCTCGGACATCAAATAAACGGCGGATATATGGACCCTCGAAAATCCCGCCCTAGGTATATACATTTAAAATAAGGAATCATTTATAAAAGATTGATTCTTATAATGCATTAAACTGTTAATGTTAACATTTTTAGCACATAGTAAGAGATTAGGATTTAAGCAGGAAGTTACCCCAAACGCTCATTCCCAGCCTCAACCGAAAGTGTTCCTAACCCAATTGAGCAAGCTAAAATAATACCTTATGCTATCACTCTTCCTTTTTTCATTATATTCCCTCCTGATATTTATTATTGAACAAGTTAATGATGAAAGAACGGCGAGTACATGAGGTTTCAGAATTAAAACACGAAGCTCCAGATCTGATATCATGCTATAACAACGCACAGGCACATGACACGCTCATGACAAAAACACCGCATATCATCGAGCGGTGTTTTCATTCGTTTTCTCACAAAAAAAAAGCCGTTTAACATGTAAGTTAAACGGCCTTCACTGCTATTTAGATTTTTTCACTGTTACTTTTGTTGCTTTTCCTGTATTGCCCGCTTTGTCTTTTGCTGAGACGTATAATGCGGACCCTGCTTTTTTCTTGCTGATTTTGACGGAGAAGTTCCCCTTACTATCAGCTTTTGCCGTTCCGATGTTTTTATTGCTGTGTTTCACGGTAACGGTTGAACCGATTTCCGCTTTACCTGTTACTTTTGTTGCTTTGTCGTTTACTTCATTCACCTTTGGTGCTCCTGGAGCCGTTTTATCTTTAACGATTACTTTTGCAGCTTTTCCTGTATTGCCCGCTTTGTCTTTTGCTGAGACGTATAATGCGGACCCTGCTTTTTTCTTGCTGATTTTGATGGAGAAGTTCCCCTTACTATCAGCTTTTGCCGTTCCGATGTTTTTATTGCTGTGCTTCACGGTAACGGTTGAACCGATTTCCGCTTTACCAGTTACTTTCGTTGCTTTATCGCTTACTTCATTCACTTTCGGTGCATCCGGGGCTGTTTTATCGAGAACCGTCACGGTTGCCGCCTTGCTTTCACGTTTCGCTAAGTCTGTAGCCGTGACTGAAAGTTTAGTTCCGGCCTTTTGCTTGCTGATTTTCACTTTGAAATTCCCTTTGCTGTCCGTGTTACCTGAACCAATCACTTTTTTGGCACTATTTTTGATCGAGATTTTCATGTCCGCTTGCGATTGACCCGTTACATACGTATCTTTGTCACTTAAAGCTTTGACAGTTGGCTTGTTAGGGGTTACACCCTTATTCACGAATACTTTGATTGAAGATACTGCTAGTTTGGTAGAATCAGAGATATTCACAGTAAGCAGCTGCGCAGCTTTTTGGACCGGAATCGTAACGCTGAACGTTCCGTTGGCTGACGCCGTTCCTTTACCAAGCGTTTTGCTTCCGCTTTTCACTTCGATCACTGACCCTTTTTTAGCTGAACCAGTCAGTTTTGTTTGCGTATCCATCACAAGATTGACTTTAGCATTCAAGTCCACTGTACTAAGTGCACTGTACGCATTCAATCTTCCGTATCCAGAGACTAAATCTTTTCCGACAGGAAGTTCTTCTTCCGGTATGATGATTTCGCCATCTTCCGGTACATAGTCCTCATAAGGGTCTACATTATCTTCTTCTTCAAAAGCGACATATTCCGATGTCTCATGAAGGATTTCCCTTACTTCATTCACTTTCAACCCAGGGTTTCCGGATAATAATAAGGCTGTGGCTGCCGCAACATGGGGAGCTGCCATTGATGTACCATCCATGTAAGTAACATTCCCGTTAGGCACAAGGCTTGGGATGGCTGTCCCTGGTGCGACCATGTCCAACTTCGATCCATAATTGGAATAATCGGATACTAAATCAAGGGCATTGGTTGCACCGACGGATATGGCGTATTTTGATGATGCAGGATAAGAAAGACCTTCCATCCCATCATTACCGCTTGCCACGACAACCATTACATTCTTGGCAGCGGCATGTTTCAAGGCATATTCAATCGTCCTGCTATATTCTCCGCCCAAGCTAAGGTTTATGACCTTTGCACCATGATCCACGGCATATTTAATGCCTAGTGCAATTTTCTCATTGTCTCCAAATCCTGAAGAGTCCAAGACCTTCACAGGCATGATTTTAGCTGCCGGATTGATTCCTTGCATGGAATAACCGTTATCTGCTTTGGCAGCGATGATTCCGGATACATGTGTACCATGGCCATTGTCATCGATTGCTTTTTCTTTCTTATCGATGAAATTCTTACCTGACTCCATTTCAACGACACTCTGTAGATCCGCAAGTGAATCATCGACACCTGTGTCGATAACCGCTACCAACGTATCTTTTAAATTGCGTTTCTTGATAAGGTTCTGCAGTTTTTCGTTATCGATGTCCGCTCCCTTAACGCCTTCTTCCCCGCCGGCGTTATTCAAAGACCATTGATACGGTGATTGAATGTCGGAAGAAAGTGCTTTGTACGTTTTTACCGCTTCGATATATTCCACTTCTGGAAGTTTTTCGATACCGGATAGAGCTGCTGTGCTCATTTTAGCTTGGTTCTTTAACTCGACGACATACATATCATCATACAGAACCTCTTGTTGCTTAGGTGCCGATAATGTTCCATATCCTTTTCCGCTTATCTTGGATTGGACAGTGCTTAATGACTTCCCAGGTTTAAGTTTGACGATATATTTGTTCTTTACATTTTTCGAAGCAGGAAGTTCGACTCCCGCTTTGCTTGTGATATCAACGATCCTCTCACCTGCAAGCTTATCAAGATTGATTTTCTTTGCAATGGCGTCCATATCCTTTTTCAATCCGGCCGGAGCAACGTCTGCCGACTTTTTGAATAAGGCCTTGATCGCTTCTTGCTGCTTATTGCTAATGACTGCCGTACTGCTTGCTCCATTTTCATTAAGATCCTCAATAAGCGGCTTAATCTCGACTAAGTGTTTATAAACGGCTTCCCTTGCCGTTTTATTACCAGCCAGGTGAAGGGCCAGGAATGGCGAAGCTTTATAGTATAAAGAGGAAAGGGTACGTCCCTCAGACGACTTCGTGAGAACTTCATCTCTAAACACGCGGAGTGTTTTTAACATGGATTCTCCCGTTTTCTTATCGTTTACACTCACTTCAACCGGGCAAGATTCAAGCTCCTCCCCTTCGTCCCCGGCAGATGGCGGCAATGTTACTGAATGCGCATTGATGGAGTATTCAGCTACATTTTCCGCATCCGGAATGGGATTTCCCTCATCATCCGTATCGCCGAAATATTCAACTTTAACATAATATGTGCCTTCCCATGCATATGGGAAATCGACTACAGCTTTTTCATCAGGATAAGCAGAGACCATATAATTGCTCTCATCTTTTTCTGCTTTTTCTTTATCTTGATATACGGAGATATTCAAGATTTTGTCCGAATTGACTTCGAACTCAATATGGGAGAACTTTTGTACTTCTTCTGTTGTGGGACTGATTTGGTACCATTGAACATCCGGTTTTTCAAACTTTCCGTCCAGAGTGTCCCCATTTTTAATCGTTTTTACATTTTCAATGGGTGCTGCAGCTGCTGCTTGAGAATTCAGTGGAACCATCAAGCTGAAAATCAGTGCAAAAATTAGTGCAAACGCCGTAATTCGACTCACATTCTTAAATTTCACGGTTTTCCCTCCAATAATTGGTTAAAAAAATATAGTACTATACCAAACTATCACACTGTAAAATTTTATCAACCAATTTTTTCCCTTTTTTATGTCAAATGCTTGATTTCTTTGGCCAAAGAGCTGAAAAATGATTCGCATGAACCAATTAGGCAAGTTATTTACGTTCCGATTTCCTCTCATGACGATAGTAGATGTCCATTTGGCAGATTGATCGCTAATAGAGTTAAATCGGTGAGTATCCTAACATGACCTTTTCCCTATAATCAGCCAATGCCACGAAAAAAAGCTGTCCCCGCAGTAAACATATGCGGGACAGCTTCCAATCATTTTTATTTAGTTTGCGACGATATTGACTAATTTGCCTGGTACGGCAATCACTTTACGAATGGTTTTCCCATCGATTTGTTCTTTGATGGAATCATCACCCATCGCGATTTCTTCCAGTTTTTCTCTCGTAGTGTCAGTCGGCACCATTAATTTCGCTTTGACTTTTCCGTTGATTTGGATGACGATTTCGACTTCGTTATCCACTAACTTCGCTTCGTCGAAAGCCGGCCATGTTCTGTACGTGATGCTCTCGGAATGGCCCAGTTTAGACCAAAGCTCCTCGGCGATATGCGGTGCAACTGGTGCAAGCAGCTTTACGAAGCCTTCGATATACACCTTAGGAAGCGAATCCGCTTTATAAGCATCATTAATGAATACCATCAATTGTGAAATCGCCGTATTGAATTTCAATTCCTCATAGTTCTCGGTCACTTTTTTAACCGTTTGATGATAGACTTTTTCGAGCTTGCCCGTGTCATCCGTCTCTGTCATCTTATCTGTGATCGTCCCGTCATCGTTGACTAATAAACGCCAGATACGGTCAAGGAATCTGCGGGAACCGTCCAATCCGTTTGTGGACCAGGCAATCGAAGCATCCAATGGCCCCATGAACATTTCGTACATGCGAAGTGTATCGGCACCATGGCTTTCCACGATATCATCCGGATTCACGACGTTCCCTTTGGATTTACTCATTTTTTCATTATTCTCACCAAGGATCATTCCTTGGTTAAATAAGTTCTGGAACGGTTCCTTCGTTGGCACGACACCGATATCATACAGGAATTTATGCCAGAAACGAGCGTAAAGCAAGTGAAGCACCGCATGCTCAGCGCCGCCAATATAAATGTCGACCGGCATCCATTCTTTTAATTTTTCAGGATCGGCAAGTGCTTCTTTGTTATCCGGATCGATATAACGAAGGAAGTACCAGCTGCTTCCTGCCCACTGTGGCATCGTATTCGTCTCACGGCGTCCTTTTCGTCCGTTTTCATCCGTTACATTCACCCATTCCGATATGTTCGCAAGTGGTGATTCGCCTGTACCCGAAGGCTTGATGTCCGTAGTTTTCGGTAAAATCAATGGAAGTTCTTCTTCCTTCACTGGAGACATCGTGCCGTCTTCCCAATGGATGATTGGAATCGGTTCACCCCAGTAACGCTGACGGCTGAATAACCAGTCGCGAAGGCGGTATGTTATTTTCTTCGTGCCGATTTCTTTTTCTTCCAGCCATTTGATCATGGTCGAAATGGCATCTTCCTTATTCAACCCATTAAGGAATTCCGAATTCACATGAAGTCCATCGCCTGTATATGCTTCACTTGTCACGTCTCCGCCAGCTACGACTTCCTTGATCGGCAAGTCGAACTTTACTGCGAATTCATAATCTCGCTCATCATGGGCAGGAACGGCCATGATTGCTCCTGTTCCGTAGCTGATCAACACATAATCGGCAATCCAGATCGGCATTTTTTCGCCATTTACCGGGTTAACCGCATAAGCCCCCGTGAACACGCCTGATTTATCCTTTGCCAAGTCTGTTCTTTCCAAGTCGCTTTTATGTTTCACTTCATCCAAATAGGCTTCAACTGCCGCACTTTGATCAGCTGTCGTAATTTTATCGACAAACGGATGTTCAGGTGCCAATACGGCATATGTTGCACCGAATAACGTATCCGGACGAGTCGTGAACACCGTGAATGTTTCATCAAAGCCATCGATATTGAATGTAACCTCCGCTCCCTCGGAACGGCCAATCCAGTTACGCTGCATATCCTTGATGTTTTCCGGCCAATCCACATCATTCAGATCGTCGATTAAACGGTCAGCATACGCCGTGATACGAAGCATCCACTGTTTCATTGGGCGGCGCTCAACAGGATGGCCTCCACGCTCACTTTTCCCATCGATGACTTCTTCATTCGCCAATACCGTGCCAAGTGCAGGACACCAGTTAACGGCCACTTCATCAATATAGGCAAGGCCCTTTTCATATAATTTCAAGAAAATCCATTGCGTCCATTTGTAATAGTCGGGATCTGTCGTGTTTATTTCACGATCCCAGTCATAAGAAAAACCAAGGGCTTTGATTTGGCGGCGGAACGTGTTGATGTTGTGCTCCGTGAATTCAGCTGGATCATTTCCCGTATCGATCGCATATTGCTCTGCCGGAAGTCCAAAGGCGTCCCACCCGATCGGATGCAATACATTATACCCCTGTGCCCGTTTCATCCGTGCCAGGATGTCGCTTGCCGTATAACCTTCCGGGTGCCCAACATGAAGACCGGCCCCTGAAGGATATGGGAACATATCCAGCGCGTAGAATTTGCGTTTGCCGCTATCTTCACCCGTTTTGAATGTCTTATTGCCTTCCCAATACTTTTGCCATTTCGTTTCTATGCTTCTATGGTCAAAACTCATATGATTTCCTCCTAATTTCCGTTTAAAAAACAATAAAAAACCCCTCATCCCAAAATAGGGACGAGAGGATTATGTATATCTTCCCGCGGTACCACCCACATTGGCGATAGCTAAAATCCGCCCAGCTTAAAACATCCGTAACATGGATTAAAACGCCAGGCATTACTTATTAATTCACACCCGGGACTCCAAGGCGAGTTCGCGACCGTCCCAGGTTGACTTGCACCACCCGTCAACTCTCTTTACTGGTTTAAACCGCTACTATTCCTCATCATAGTCTTTATGAGAATATTGATTTTATTTCATTCTAGTCAATTTCACCGATAATTGCAATAGCCGTACATAAACATTATCGACAGGTTTTTCATTATATATGCGAATTCAGGAAAATTCGTGCAAAAAAGGGAGCTATTCATTCATAGCTCCCCTGCTTCCATTTAATGTTGCAGTAAAATCATTTCATTCCTCAATTCGTTCAACTGCTGCTTCATCCGCGAAAGCATTTCCCGTTGCTGGTCATTCGAACTGGCATACAATCGTTCCATATCCGTCAAAGCCTCTTCGATATACCTTTGCGAATTTTGAAATTGTTCATCATCATAATGCTCCTGCCGTGAGGCCTCGTTAAATTCAAACTCTGCAAAATGGAGAGCCCCTTCACATTGCTCTAAAAAATGATCGACGGATTGTCTGGTTGCCATTTCAAACCCTCTCCTTCGCGTCTCATTTGGATGATTCGGAATCATCTTTTCTAGTTTGAGCAAATAACGGGAGGATTATCATTTTTTTTTGAGCAATCAACCTTTATCCCAAAACTTCTCACCTTGATGGGAAATGAACTGCTCGATCCATTCGGCAAAGCCCATATGGAGCTTCTCGCCTTCTTCAAAATCATCGATATGGCCTTTTACCATTAAATACTCCTTATCGCCTTTGGAGACGGCTTCCCCATCGATCACAATATTATCTTGATAAATGCAGGCCACTTTATAGCATCCCTCGTAGGAATTTTCATATGTGTAATTAATAATATCATCCAAGCTGTATAAATCGTTTTCCCCGCCTGATTCCACATTATCGAACAGACGGCATCCATTGGTTATTTTTAAAAACTCCTTATAATCCTCAGGCAGAAGCAGTCCGGTTTTCTTTTCAAAGGAATGAATTTGCTCATCCGAAGCAGGTGAATTGAAGGTGCAAGTGGCTTTGTATGTGAACCCATCTTCATTTACTTCGATCACCTGATTATTTTCGGCTAATTTCTTTTTCATTTGTTTGATCGCTTCTTCAACTTGACCGGTCATGTCCATCAGCTCCCGATTGGATATAGTCATTCAAAGATAAACTGGAAATAGCGGCAAAATATTTAGCCTTCAAGTATACAGTATACGCTTATTTTTCAAAAAAAGACCTAGCTGCGAGAATGTTGTATAATATATGTTGCGCTTTATTTTATTTAGGAGGTTGCTGATTTGAATCAAGCAAACCCGTTTATATATGCAACGGACAACAAACGATATCATACATGGAATTACCACCTGAGAGAACATTTTGGACATAAGGTCTTTAAAGTTGCCCTGGATGGCGGTTTTGACTGTCCGAACCGTGATGGCACCGTCGCACATGGCGGCTGTTCCTTTTGCAGTGCCTCAGGCTCTGGTGACTTCGCTGGCAGCAGGGTTGAACCCTTGGACGTCCAGTTTAAGAAAATCAGCGAACGGATGCACCATAAATGGAAAGATGGAAAATATATGGCCTATTTCCAAGCATTCACGAATACGCATGCACCCGTGGCAGAGCTCCGCGAGAAATATGAAAGTGTATTGACCCAGGAAAGTGTCGTCGGACTCTCCATCGCGACACGCCCGGATTGCCTTCCAGATGATGTAGTCGAGTATTTAGCGGAATTGAACGAACGCACTTACCTTTGGGTCGAGCTCGGTCTCCAGACGGTCCATGAAAAGACCGCGGCGATGATCAACCGCGCCCATGACTTCGATTGCTACAAAGAAGGCGTCGATAAACTGCGCAAACATGGCATCCGCGTCTGCTCCCATATCATCAATGGCCTGCCTCAGGAAGATTACGGCATGATGATGGAAACAGCCCGTGAAGTCGCCAAACTCGATGTGCAGGGGATAAAGATCCATTTACTTCATCTATTAAAAGGGACACCGATGGTCAAACAATATGAAAAAGGCCTGCTCGAGTTTCTTGACCGTGACGATTATGTCAGCCTTGTATGTGACCAGCTGGAAATAATCCCTCCAGAAATGATCGTTCACCGCATTACTGGTGACGGTCCGATCGATTTGATGATCGGTCCCATGTGGAGCGTCAATAAATGGGATGTCCTGAATGCCATTGACGCCGAACTGAAACGCCGCAACAGCTGGCAGGGGAAAAATCATCACATGGAGGTACAATCATGAAGCTAGATCGAATTTTGCCTTTCGCCAGGATTCTGCTGGAAAAAGCGGTCCGCCCCGGGGATATAACCATAGATGGCACGATGGGCAACGGCTTTGATACCGTCTTTCTTGCAGGACTTACAGGTAAAGACGGACATGTCTATAGTTTTGATATTCAAAAAGAAGCGATCGAAAACACAACGGCAAAACTGAACGCCGAGAATTTACAAGAGCACTGCACCCTCATTCACGATGGTCATGAACATGTAAGCAAATATATCAGGAAAGAACATTCCGGAAAGGTCACAGGCGCCATCTTCAACCTGGGCTACCTACCTGGCGGAGACAAATCAATCATCACCCAAGCCGAGACGACGATATCAGCCATTGAACAGCTGTTCGAACTGCTGGCGCCTGAAGGCATCATCATCCTCGTCATATACCATGGTCATCCAGGGGGATCGGCAGAACGGGATGCATTGATGGATTATGTAGAGAACTTCCCTCAACAGAAAGCCCATATCCTGAGATACGGGTTCATCAACCAAGCAAACAATCCGCCATTCATTGTCGCGATTGAAAAGAGATGATAAATCTGGCACCGTTCTATTCGAACGGTGTTTTTTCAATCCGAACTCGCAGGCAGCAGAATTACCAATCTTAACTTTTTGAATTTTTCGTCTTTAATGATTATAATGATAGAAAATAGATAAGAGGGTGCAGAAAATGGAACATTTGCCTACTTCATTACTGACGGATATATTGACTGAAAAAATCAAAAGGGATTCAAGCGAGCAATACGGGGATTTTGTCAGCTCGCTCAACTCGTTGACAGAGGAACAAAAAACCATGGAGGGCCTCAAACAATTTGACCATCATTTTGATAAGTTCCTGCCACAGCTCGATTTAATGATTTCCACCCAAAACCATGAAGCGATCATGAATATGAAAGCGACGCTTTTGGACCTATTCGCCAATGACTTGACCTTCAAATCCATTTATCTCCTATCCACTGCATTATCCAACAAAAAGGAACTTCCCCATTTGAACCAATTAATGTACCCGGTTACTTTCTGGGCACCGGTCATCAAGTCGAACGAATTGCTTAAAAACGCAGGCTGATCCAAAAAAACTGCCGAAGGCTAACTTCGGCAGTTTTTCATTTATCCTGAAGTATGTACGGAATCAAACGACATACCCTAATATTTTTAAACGGTTTTCAACAAAACTCAGCGCATATTGAAATACATCATCACGCTCCGGTTCATTGAAGATTTCATGATAAAGCTTCGGCCATTCCTTATATTGCTTTTCACTGGCCAAATTATAATTGAACCACTCACGAACCGCCTTCTTGTTCACGATTCGGTCATCTCCGCCCTGCATCACCAAAAGCGGAACATCCTGAAATTCAGGAATCTCTTCAAAAGCATCCTTCATAGCCTGTGCAAGCTCGCGATACCAGCGAACCGAAACCTTTGTGATATATAAGGTATCGTTTCTATCGGATTCACGAATTTCCGCACTTCTCGTCGCCATTTCAGGTGTCAATCCGGAATCCACCCTGAACTGAGGCATAACGATGTTCAAACCATGCGAGAGCATTGTAAGGAACTTCCGCGGCTTCGTCACGAGGCCCAAGCAAGGAGAAGAAAGAATCACCCCTGCAATGTCCCATTCCTCTTCCTGAAGAAGGCGTATCGAAATCAAACCGCCCATGCTGTGTCCAAGTAAAAAGACCGGCAACGAATATTCATAAGCCTCTTCTATCCAGCTTTTCACTTCGTCCAAATACTCATCAAAGGAATCGATATGTCCCCGGTAGGCGCGAGTAGTCATACCCTGCCCAGGAAGGTCGCCCATGACGACATGGTATCCAGCCGAAAGCCACATTTGTGTTACCCACTTATAACGCCCGTGATGTTCCATTGCCCCATGAATGATGACAATGACGCCCTTTGCGTCTCCTTCTGTCTCCCATTTCCACATTCGAAATCCCCCTTTCACTTTTCACTTGTTGTGTACGATCCATGATAGTTGAAATAATATATATAAATTATAACCATATTCGTGATTTTCGACAAAAAAGAAATCTAACAAGTTGTACATTGCTATTATAAATAGCCAAGTGTATTTGCATACGGTATATTAAAATAATACATAAAAACATTCACTTCGGAAAGGAAATGATTGAAAATGATTATTTATCCGTATAAAGGCAAAGAACCTGAAATTGCTGAAAGCGCTTATATTGCTGAAAATGCTGTCGTCACAGGTGATGTCAAAATTGGCGACGAAACATCAATCTGGTTCAATTCCGTCATTCGCGGTGATGTATCCCCAACCATCATCGGAAAAAAAGTCAGTATACAGGATAACAGCGTCCTGCACCAAAGCCCAAATAATCCATTGATCATCGAGGATGAAGTAACCATTGGCCATCAGGTCATATTACATAGCTGTAAAATCCGCAAAGGAGCTTTAATCGGCATGGGATCGATCGTACTTGATGAAGCCGAAATCGGCGAAGGGGCTTTCATAGGTGCCGGCAGTCTCGTTCCCCAAGGCAAAGTCATTCCACCGAACATGTTGGCATTCGGACGTCCAGCTAAAGTCATCCGTGAAATCAACGAAGAAGATCGTCAGGATATGGAACGCATCGTACGCGAATACGCCGAAAAAGGCCAATACTATAAAACGGCGGAACGAATAAAGTAATGCACGATCACTTGACTGAAAATTACGAATACGTGAACGCAACTCACGAGTAAATCGCTTTAATTCACGAGTATTTGCTCCAAATTCACGAGTATTTCGCTGAAACTCACGAGTATTTGCTCTAAATTCACGAGTAAATCGCTCTAACTCACGAGTATTGCTCCAAATTCACGAGTATTTCGCTCTAGCTCACGAGTTTGGCCCTAAAAGTTTAATTTCTTTGGGATTTCTTGAATTATTCCCGCAGACGGCTAAGTTAATCCATAAAAAAGGTGCCCCGCAAATAACGGGACACCTTTTTTTATATGAATTACGCTTGTGCTTTTAATGTTTCTGCTTTGTCCGTGCGTTCCCATGGAAGATCGACATCTGTACGGCCGAAGTGTCCGTATGCAGCTGTTTGTTTGTAGATTGGGCGACGAAGGTCAAGCATTTTGATGATACCAGCTGGACGAAGGTCGAAGTTTGCGCGAACTAGGTCAACAAGGACTTCTTCGCTAACTGTACCAGTTCCGAACGTATCAATGGAGATCGATACAGGCTCTGCCACACCAATTGCGTATGCCAATTGAACTTCCGCTTTATCGGCAAGGCCGGCTGCCACGATGTTTTTCGCAACGTAACGTGCAGCGTATGCAGCAGAACGGTCAACTTTAGTAGCATCCTTACCAGAGAATGCACCGCCGCCGTGACGGGCGTATCCGCCGTAAGTATCAACGATGATTTTACGTCCAGTAAGACCAGCATCCCCTTGAGGTCCGCCGATTACGAAACGTCCAGTCGGGTTGATGAAGTACTTAGTATCTGCATCGATCAACTCGGCTGGAACGACAGCTTTGATCACATGTTCTTTTAGATCGGCTTGAATTTGTTCAAGCGTAACTTCTGCATCATGCTGTGTAGAGATGACGATTGTATCTACACGTACAGGACGGTTATTCTCATCATATTCCACGGTTACCTGTGTTTTACCATCAGGGCGTAGGTAAGCAAGAGTTTCATCTTTACGAACTTGGGTCAAGCGGAATGAAAGTTTATGCGCCAATGAAATCGGAAGCGGCATAAGCTCTTTTGTTTCATTACAAGCGAATCCGAACATAAGACCTTGGTCCCCTGCACCGATTGCATCGATTTCTTCATCTGACATGTTTCCTTCACGAGCTTCCAATGCTTTATCGACACCAGCTGCGATATCGGCAGACTGCTCATCAATGGAACTCAAAACGGCACAAGTTTCAGCATCGAAACCATATTTCGCACGTGTGTAGCCAATTCCTTTAATCGTATCACGAACGATACGCGGGATATCCACGTAAGCGGACGTTGTAATTTCACCAGCAACAAGTACAAGACCTGTAGTTACACTAGTTTCACACGCAACACGTGCATTTGCATCCTTAGCTAGGATAGCATCTAAAATGGAATCTGAAATCTGATCACAAATTTTGTCCGGATGGCCCTCTGTAACAGATTCAGAAGTAAATAGACGTTTCTTTGACATCATATTTCCTCCTTGGAAGTTAGTATGTTGTAGGCATAAGCCTGATTTTTACGGAACTCGTTTCCCTCATTAGTTTCAACTATAGACACAGAATTACTTATAAAAAACACAAAAACCTTCCCTGGCAAATGAGGAAAGGTTTAAAATTCTGTCTTCTATCCTTTCACTCTTATCGTTCAAGGGTTTTTTACCTTGCTCAGGTTAGCACCATCACCACTATTCCTTGAAGACCTTCGCTTTATTTTCGGCGATCGATCTTGGAGTCAAGTTCAATATGGCAGGTTGCTGGGTTTCAAAGGGCCTGTCCCTCCACCAACTCGGGATAAGAGAATCCGTACAATTTAAGATATTATCGTATCTGGCTGGAATTTGTCAATGCTTTTCTAAAAAGAACATTTCCACCCAGAACGGCGTTCATTTGAAAAAACATGTTGATACAACGTCCTAGAGGGGTTTACAATGCAATATACGAATAGAAATGTTGTAAATTGCCATTAATAATAAAGTATTGAATATCGAAAAGGAACGACATCCTGACTTTTCCTTAAGACATAAATTGTTTACTTACTTCCTATTTAAATAAATTTTTCCTCATGAAAGTATATGCGATCATCCTGACTCGGTTCCTGCCGGATTAAAATGATTAATGCGGCTAGCTGAAAATAATCACAAATTAAAAGAAATAGTATAGACTAATTAAATGAATGTGTTATACTAATTATAATCTAAAAACTCAAACAAAGGAAGGTACCTCATATATGAATTCTGTAGATGTTTCTAATGAGTTACACCAATTATTAACAGGAAACAATGTGCAAACTCAACTATCAGTTCCTCAATTGGTCGAAAAAGTACTAAGCAGAAATGAAGGCGTTTTAACATCAACCGGCGCGGTAAAAGCTGAAACTGGCAAATATACCGGTCGTTCACCTAAAGATAAATATATCGTGGAAGAAGCATCAGTTAAAGATAAAATCGATTGGGGTCCCGTGAACCGGCCGATTTCCGAAGATGTGTTCAATAAACTATATAATAAAGTAGTTGACTACCTAAAAGCAAAAGAAGAGATTTTTGTTTTTAAAGGTTTCGCTGGTGCAGACGAATCATCACGTCTTCCCATCCGTGTTGTTAATGAATATGCTTGGCATAACCTTTTCGCCCATACTTTGTTCATCCGTCCAAACGAAGAAGAACTGAGAGGTCACGAAGCTGAATTCACGATCGTTTCTGCACCTAACTTCAAAGCGGACCCAGAAGTGGACGGAACTACATCCGAAACGTTCATCATCGTTTCTTTTGAACGCCGTACGATCCTGATCGGCGGAACGGAATATGCAGGAGAAATGAAAAAATCGATCTTCTCGATCATGAACTACTTACTTCCAGAGGCTGGAATCCTTCCAATGCATTGCTCTGCCAACGTAGGACGTGAAGGGGACGTCGCTTTATTCTTCGGACTGTCCGGTACAGGCAAAACAACTTTATCAGCAGACACTAGCCGTAAATTGATTGGCGATGATGAGCACGGCTGGTCTTCTAACGGCGTATTCAACATCGAAGGCGGCTGCTATGCGAAAACAATCAACCTTTCACGTGAAAAAGAACCGCAAATTTTCGATGCAATCCGTTTTGGTGCTGTATTGGAAAATGTTGTTGTTGATCCGGATACGCGTGAAGCAAACTATGATGACAGTTCATTGACTGAAAACACTCGTGCTGCTTACCAAATGCAAGCAATCGATAACATCGTGAACCCAAGTATTGCAGGACATCCAAATACAATCATTTTCTTAACGGCTGATGCTTCAGGAGTTCTGCCTCCAATCAGCAAGCTTTCCAAAGAACAGGCAATGTTCCACTTCCTAAGCGGATACACTAGTAAATTGGCTGGTACTGAAAGAGGCGTAACTTCACCGGAAGCTACATTCTCCACTTGCTTCGGTTCACCATTCTTACCGCTTCCAGCTACACGCTATGCTGAGATGCTTGGTGATAAAATTGACGAGCACAATGCAAAGGTATACCTTGTCAACACAGGATGGACTGGCGGAGCATACGGAACTGGAAGCCGTATGAAACTTGCTTACACCCGTGCAATGGTACAAGCGGCGCTTGAAGGTGAATTAGCGAACATCGAAACGATTAAAGATGATATCTTCGGTTTGGATATCCCGCTTCATGTTCCTGGTGTTCCTGATGAAGTGCTTCAACCAATCAAGACTTGGGCAGATCCTGCCGCTTATAAAGAAGCAGCAACAGACCTTGCCGCACAATTCCGTGCAAACTTCAAGAAATTCAAAAGCGTTCCAAGTGAAATCGAAGAACTTGGCGGCCCGACAGCTTAATAAATTGTACACAAAAGGACCAAGCTCTTGCTTGGTCCTTTCAGTTTGTCGGTAAGAAACGTCACTTCCCGAACCATGATTATGGATTACTTTATTAAGTGCCATGGAAAGGGAAATACCTCGTCTACTGACGAATAAAGTACCAAGTAACCCGAAATACGGCATCTTCGCTCGAATTTACTGCCTTATAGCACGTAATAAGGCTCTTTCAGCTCGAAATACGCCATCTGTGGTCGAAATTTCTGCCTTATAGCACGTAATACGGCGACTGCTCTCGAATCTACTAGCTTATAGCCCGAAATACGGCATCTGTATTCGAATTATAACTGCCTTGAAGCTCGAAACACAGCGGCTTCGCTCGAATTCACTGCCTTTCAGCTCGAAACACAGCGGCTTCGCTCGAATTCACTGCCTTTCAGCTCGAAATTCGCCGCCTGTGGTCGAATTTACTGCCTTATAACCCGAAATATGGCGGCTGCGCTCGAATTCACTGCCTTTCAGCTCGAAATACGCCATCTACCGTCGAATTCACTGCCTTTCAGCTCGAGATACGCCATCTACCGTCGAATTATAACTGCCTTGAAGCTCGAAATATGGCGGCTGTGCTCGAATAATTGGCTAGCCGAGACTCTGGCTAGGATGCTTGCGGTGAGGAGGCTTGACGTACAGGAAGCGGATCTGAAAACAACTGGATCGTTTCCACGTTCTGAAAGGGCCTCGTTCTTGCATGGTCCTTTTTTTCAGTGGAAAAAGGGCACTGTGATAGTCAGTGCCCCCTTCATCGTTATTCCGTTATCGATGTTGTCCAAGTTTTTAGATGATCGCTTTATTCCTGTCTTTTTTCATGGACACCGTTTTGTATTGATATATATTGCCCAGGTTGGCCACCGGGACATCTGTTTTAGTTGCATCAATGCAATTGCGTGTATCCAGAACTAATTTATTGCTCATGAGATTCGATAGCTTATCATAATCCATCTGTTTAAATTCATCATGGTCCGTCAGGATAAGTATCAAGTCGGCATCATTAACAGCGTCTTCCACTGATACGACTGGCATCTTTCCAGATTTGACATGCGGGTCATGCAAGGCTACATCCATGTTTTCCATCCCCATCAAGATATTGACTACATCAATGGCGGGACTTTCACGAATATCATCTACATTTCCTTTGTATGCTAGACCGAAAACGGCTACTTTTGGCTTCCGGATCCCCTCTAGCATCATCCTTACGGAATTTACGATGTAATAAGGCATCGATACGTTGGTATCACGGGCCAATTTAATGATTCTCGCATACTCTGGTGCCTTTGCAACGACGAAATACGGATCGACCGCTAAACAATGGCCGCCAACTCCCGGTCCTGGTTGGTGTATATTGACACGAGGGTGTTTGTTTGCCATCGATATGACATCCAAAACATTGATGTCCAGCTCGAAACAGATTTTCGTCAGCTCATTCGCAAGGGCGATATTGACATCCCTGAAGGTGTTTTCCATCAGTTTGGACATTTCAGCCGTTTTCGCATCGGTCTGAATGATCTCCCCTTGAACGAATGTTTTATAAACAAGACTTCCTTTATATGAGCATGTTTCGGTGATGCCCCCTACGATACGGTTATTATGAACCAACTCTTCAAGAATCCTTCCAGGTAAAACGCGTTCCGGACAATGTACGAGGAAAATGTCTTTTCCGATGGTAAGGCCCGTCCTCTCGATCATCGGTTTAATATGATCATCCATGCTTCTTGGCGCTATCGTCGATTCAATAATGATGACATTCCCTTTTTTGATAAAAGGAAGAATGTTTGAGGTTGCATCCATGACATGTGTTAAATCACAGGATTGGTGCATGTCCTTTTTATTTGGAGTAGGCACCGCGATGATGAAAACATCCGCATGTTCCGGGCTTAACGCAGCTCGGAACTTATTGGAAGCAATCACTTCTTCTAATACCTCATCCAATCCAGGTTCTTCGATATGGAGCCTGCCGCTATTCAAATTGGAAATAATCTCAGGATGGATATCCACGCCGACAACATCGACACCGTATTTCGCAAACATTAAAGAAGTTGGAAGTCCTATATAACCTAGTCCGATTGTACAAAGTTTCATATAAACCACTCCTATCTATTTTTCTGCTGCACTCAAATTTGTTAGGCTGTTTGATAGATTTCGATAAAGATTTCCTTCTCTTGTTTCCAATTGTATTTTTGTCGCGCCTTCAGGCAGTTTTGGCTCATTTCCGCCCTTTTTTCAGGATGCTTCAATAAGTAATTGACACCTTCGGCAATTGATTTTGGATCATGCGAATCGACACATACACCGATTTTTTCCGTATCGACAACCTTTTGAATTTCAGGAAAGCTGCAGGCAACCACTGGCACACCGCTCATCATGTATTCAAACAATTTATTTGAAGAAGCGGAGTAGTGATTAAAGCAGACATTATTCAATATCTGAAAACCTAAATAAGCATTTTTTGTATAATGGAGCAGCTCGTCGACCGGAACCTTCGGCAGGAACTTCACACGATGCTCCAGGTTCATGTCGCTCACTTTCTTCATTAATTCATCCTTGATCCTTCCATCCCCGATAAAAACTACCGTTCCGCCCTCGATCATCGGTACAGCATCAACCAATTGCTCTAACCCTCTTCCCATTTGAACGCCGCCTTGGTATAACAATATCGGTTCATTCTCTGGCAAATCGAGCAGCTCATGCAAATTCACGGCCGTACTTTCCTCCGGATTGGTTGGAATCGGGTAGTTATGGACCACCTTGGGATACAGACCATATAAGTCTTCGTTATACTTAGCTCTCGTATGGTTTTCGGCGATCATTTCATCGACGAACATTAATAGGAATTTCTCCATCATCCCGTAAATTCGGCTATTATATCCCGTTCTGCTCGTTTGTACTTCATGCGAGTCATAAATCAGCTTTTTCCTTCTCAGCCATTTACTGCTGATCGCTCCCTGCATGAGCGTATTCAAGTCATTTGAATGATAGAAATCATATTTCCTTTTCCGGCCATGATAGATCATTTGACCAAAAATGTAGCTCCTCGTTAATAGTGTCGGCAGCTTCGTTTTCGTGATGAACAGGGTGCCCAGCGCAAGGAGTGCAAATGCACCGAACAGTATTCCCGACCCCACCCAGCCGTTGATCAAGTTCAAATTCCACAACGTATTCCAGATCACTAAGGCAAATAGGGCGATTTCAAACTTCTTTTTCTTCAATTTGCCTACGATCCTGAGAATCTTATTAAGCGCCTCCCAGCGGTTATTCACCCTAGTGACCGAGAAA
Organism: Peribacillus sp. FW305-BF15; assembly: GCF_058783805.1. NCBI lineage: Bacteria > Bacillati > Bacillota > Bacilli > Caryophanales > Bacillaceae > Peribacillus > Peribacillus sp. FW305-BF15. The sequence continues at coordinate 185,392 of NZ_JBYSYV010000011.1, forward strand.
CCATTTTGGTGTTTCTCCTTTTTGGCCAAACCTTCGATTTTCCAGTTATGAATGGCAATTAAATCGACTTCATAACCCGCTTCTGTAAGTGCTGTGCATTCTCTTAGAACCCTCGCATCGTTCGTAAAGTGATTCCACACGAACATACATACTTTCTTCGCCATGTTGTCCTCCACTTCCGGATTTTTCAGCCTGACGCTTCCATCACGTTGATGAGACCTTTAATATTTTTAGACCATTGAAAATGTTGTTTAGCATACCGATGACCGTTTTCTCCCAGTTCTTCACGAAGGGCCGGGTTTGAGGCCATTGTCAATATATGCTGACAGATTTCATCAACATTTCTGCTCTCTGCCACCAACCCGCATTTCGCCTCTATGAGCATCTTCTTGGCCCTGCCGTCCACATCACCGACAATGGGTTTTCCGACACACATATAATCGATGATTTTACCAGGCAGGACCTTATTGAAGACTTCTTTTTCAACCAAGCTCACATAGGCAATATGAGACGTTGAAACTTCATGAAGAGTCACTCTTCGATTCATCGCATTAATCATCTTAATATTGGTCAGCCCTCTAGAGCTTATCTCCTTCTCCACTTCGGATATCCGATATCCATATCCAATCATCGAGAACTCGATTTGTTTATGTTCCCTTAGCTTTTCAGCTACGGCTATCAGTTTTTTCAAATCCTGGGCCAGTCCGATATTCCCCGCATAAACGACCTTGATTACCTTTTCCGATACGGGTGTAAGCAAGTTCTTTAACGTCAGCTCATCCGCAGTAAGCGAATTGGGGATGAATTGGATGGCCTCTTCCTTGACTCCCTTTGCAACGATATAATCCCTGAAACCAGGACTATTGATGATGATAAAATCTGAATGCCTATATAGCTTCCTTTCCAGGAAGAAAGCGATTTTCAATACCCACTTATTATTGAATACGCCTACACCTATCAACGATTCCGGCCATAAATCCCTGACATCGGTAATGAGTTTCGCCTTCATCTTTTTCTTGGCGATCAACGCTGCCAATGTAGGGAAGATCGGCGGGGTCGTGGCAAACACATAATCATATTTTTTTTCGAGACGGATGATTGTATAAATGAAAAGCCACATCGCTTCAAGATAATGAAGCAACCGCTTCCCCATATTGCTTGTATACCTCTTCACTTTGTCCGGCTTAATCCTGATGACATCTTCTTCAATGCTATCTTCATCCCAAAACTTTGTATCTTGATATAAACTTTGATTAGGATAACTCGGCTTCAATGTGATGACCGTTACCTCGAATCCGTTTCTTTTCAAATGGAGATATATATTTTTCATTCTATTTCCCGCACTTCCGATTTCCGGATAAAAGTTTTGCACGATCATCAGGACGCTTTTCATATTCGCCTATCACCTCTATTCTGCTTAGCTTACTTCCTGCTTTATATTGTAAATGCCAGATATTAACTTAAGGTTAAAGAAGTATAAAGTCATTATTAATATTGTAAAAATTCTGTTAATAATTGTTTCGTTTTTATATTTCCCCTGAACTTCCCGTTATAATGGGGGAGACATTCAGAAGGGGAGGAAATGAGCATGCCTAAACAACGTATTAAGGTCATGACCGTATTTGGTACAAGACCAGAGGCTATCAAAATGGCACCAGTCGTTTTGGAACTGAAAAAGCATCCAGAAGAAATAGAAACCATCGTGGTGGTCACCGCCCAGCATAGGGAAATGCTCGACCAAGTCTTGCAATGTTTCCAAATAAATCCAGATCACGATTTGGATATGATGAAGGATAGACAAACACTAGAAGAAATTACAACTCGAGGGCTTGAAAAATTGAGTTCGCTCATGAAAGATATAAAACCGGATATCGTCCTCGTACATGGGGATACCACGACAACTTTCATCGCCAGCCTGGCAGCTTTCTATAATAAGATACAGATTGGTCACGTTGAAGCTGGTCTGCGGACTGGTAATAAGTATTCTCCATATCCTGAAGAGATGAATAGGCAGCTGACAGGCGTCATGGCCGATTTGCACTTTGCCCCTACAAATCAGGCGGCAGAGAATCTAATTTCGGAAAATAAAAAGAGTGATTGTATCCATATTACTGGCAATACGGCTATCGATGCTTTGAAAACAACAGTACGTAAAGACTATGATCATCCGATTTTATCTGGTTTGAATGGAGATCGCATGTTATTGATGACAGCGCACAGACGGGAAAATATCGGAAAACCAATGGAAGAGATATTCCGTTCCGTCAAACGGCTGCTTGAAGATTACACGGATATCCAAGTTGTTTTCCCGCTTCATAAAAACCCGGTTGTCCGTGAAATTGCTTACCGGATTTTCGGTGAAACGGAAAGGCTTCACTTAATAGAGCCGCTTGAGGTGCTCGATTTCCATAATTTTGCGGCGCACGCCCATCTCATATTGACAGATTCCGGAGGGGTGCAAGAAGAAGCTCCCTCACTTGGCGTTCCTGTCCTTGTGTTACGCGATACAACAGAACGTCCGGAAGGAATCGATGCCGGTACCCTTTTATTGGCAGGAATTGAGGAAGAACGAATTTATCAACTAGCCTCAGAATTACTTACAAATGAAGAAACCTATAAAAAAATGGCGACAGCTTCCAACCCATATGGAGATGGATTCGCTTCAAAGCGGATTGTTGATATCCTATTAACGCATTGCAAAGTGAAATTCCCCCTTCCATTATAAAAAATAAAATAGAGAGAAAAGCCTGTCACGTAAGCGGCAGGCTTTTTCTATTCAGCCAGATTATGAAACGGCTGCTTCCATTTTCATTAGCGAAGGATTAAAGCCAAGTCCAATTTAGGTTTGTAAATGGTAAATACATATGTGATAGTTTGGGGAGATTTAACATTTCATTGAAGTCAATCTATTACCTTGGAGGTGTTGTAATGTTCGGGAAGGATCCCAATTGTGGTAAATGTGGTAAAGAAATGAAGGGGGACGAAGTCGTTCTTGTGAAAATGCGTTATCCAAGGCGTAAAGGGGTGACTGAAATAAAAGCATATTTAAAAAATGTCTGTCGAATGGATAGTCAACACGAAACAGGAGGATTAGCAAAAGACGCATTGGCCTCTTATGCAGAAATATTTCATGGCGAACTGCAAACCTACGGGGAAGCGGATTTCCCAACACCTGAAGAAGCGAAACCTTGTTTAAAAATAGCCAGAAATACGCCTTGTATCCCCGGCCATTTTTAATAGGAATTCATTCGCTGAACACTCCATCAAAAAATATGAAAATAATTAAGGACATTTTTTCCAATCAATAAAACCGTGACGCAAATGAATAAGATACGGACATAGGAAGCACCTTTCTTAATGGCGAAGTTCGTTCCTACCAATGCTCCCGCGACCATTGCAAGACCCATCGGGATTCCATAGGCAAAATTGACGGTCCCCATAGATAAAAAAATGATAAGTGCGGCAATATTGCTTCCAAAATTCAATATTCTTGCATTCCCGGCTGCCTGGACAAAATCAAACCCAATGATCAGAAATGAAAATAATAAAAAGGAACCTGTGCCTGGTCCAAGAAAGCCATCATAAAAACCAATCGCAAATATTATGACTATCAAAAGTATCATTTTCTTCCTTGTCAGCCCTTTATATTTTGCATCTTTACCCCAATCCTTTTTTACCAACGTATAAATCGCGACAATGACCAGCAAGATCAAAATGAGGGGCTTCAATATCTCTGCGGAAACGAAATGTACAACGTATGCTCCTAACGCCGCTCCAATCACGGTGATCGGAAACAACTTGATGACGAAATTGAAATCCACTTTTCCAGCCCGAATGAATGAAATCGTACTCGTTAAAGACCCCATGGTACCCGCCAGCTTGTTAGTGGCAAGTGCCGCTGAAGGCGATATCCCCGTGAACAATAAAGCAGGAATGGAAATTAACCCGCCCCCGCCCACTACGGAATCGATGAATGCGGCAATAAAACCCGCAAGTACTAAAAATAGCAAAGTATAGAGATTGATATCCTCCATGTATTCCCCTTCTTTCAAAAGCACTATCTAAAATGCCATTACTCATTTTTCATCCAAATAATCGAATAACCTTTCTTCTGAAATGACCGTGAACCCATGCCTCCTAAGCAAAGCCGCGGTCACTCCATTCCCGACCTTCTTCTTCCCCTTGAATTCCCCATTATAAATCGTGGCACTCCCGCAGGATGGACTGTTTTCTTTTAAAACGACTAATGTCGCCCCTACCTCCTGGGCTTTCAATAACGTGAGATTCGCTCCCTTTATGTACAGTTCCGTTACATCCCTGCCCGACTTTTCGATGATCTTCGCTTTTCCATCAAGGACATCCCCACCTTCACCGCCAACTATCTCAGCAGGTTCCCTCGGTGTCGAAAAACCGCCAAGCAATTCAGGACAAACCGCTATAGCTTTTTTCTCCCTCATCAATGCCATAATTCCATCATCCAAGCTGTGAGTACCATTGTATCTTACCTCAAGGCCAGCTAAACAAGAACTCACCAAAATCATCAAACCACCCCGCCTCATGCACTTTACACCATTTTACCACTCTTTTCGTGACAATCATTTCGAAGATTGAATATCCACCAGGGATTTCACGCTGATAAAATCCCGTTTTACTTGAGTCGGATTTTTTTCACGAATTTTCCGTGCATCTGTCGAATTCCGCCAAAACAAAAAAAGCGCTTGCAGCGGAGGCGATTCCCGGCAAGCGCTTGTCTATTTAGTTAGTTGAATTCAGTGATAGCAGTTGGTACGTAATGATGGTCTTTTCACTGGTCCATTCAATTTTTTGGATAACGGCTGTTCCGCTTGAATCAGATTGGATCGTTTTGCGGACATCGATTGGAATATCGATAGGGTATAACCTGTAACCAGCTTTCGCCAGCCGAAAAATGTTTTCTTCTTCACGGGTTTCGTTCCCTTTTGTAACGATCATGGTATTTAGCTCCATAGGCATGCCCATGTGTATCTCCTCCTCTTGCCAATATACTTAGTATATCCTTCATTCTATCATTATTCGGTTTTACTTTTCATCCAAGATGTTAAATCTTCGACTACTTTTCTGTTTACGGCAGGCGGGAAGAAATGCGTAAATTGAGGGAAATACCAGCTTTCGACCTCTTTGTCATGCATTTTCAACCTTTTTTCCAGCCGGTATGCGTGTTCTATGGCGACATTGTCATCTTTTTCACCATGTATGATCAGGACGGGTATATTCAAATCATCAATCGCAAACAATGGTGTACGGTATTCATATTGATCCGGGCATTTTTTAGGTGTTCCGCCGATGACACGCTTCATCATCCGACGCATATCGACCCGTTCGACATATGTTAAAAACATATCCGACACACCTCCCCACGTAACAATCGACGCTGCATTCCTGCAGTATATCCCAGTCCAAAGGGCCATGATGCCGCCACGGGAGAATCCGAGGATATGAATGTGATCCTTGTTCACCCTGGGGTGCTGTTCAAGAAGATTGAATCCTGATATCGCATCGAATCGATCTTCGCCTCCAAAATCCTCATCCCCCTCCCCGCCTTGATTTCCACGATAAAAAGGAGCAAAAACGATGAAACCTTCTACAGCATACTGCACGATCCTTGCAGGCCTCACCTTGCCGACATTTTTAATCCCGCCGCGTAAATATAAGAAGGCATCATGTATTTCGCCATCAACCGGTTCAGCCAGCAAACCTTTTACCTTCAGGCCTTGTGATATGTACGTAACTGAATAAAGATGGATTCGTGGATGCGGTGATGGAAACCGCTGTTTTGAAATAATCGTTCCGTTCTCCAATTTCCACTCTCCTTTCTCTTTATTCTTATTGTAAAACATCCGCTTGTTTTTATCCCCTGAGAGGCATTCACATTTTTTTCTTCCGTTCATACGATAATGTAGGCAAAATACCCATATATCAAGGAGGAAGGCATTTTGAAAAAATGGTGTAAAGCAGGTGTCGTATTTTTACTTCTGTGCGTGCTGGTGATCCCGCTTGGCGCATGCGGCAACAAGGAACAGGAAACAACGAAGGTAAGGGTTGCCGAAGTAACCCGCTCCCTTTTCTATACACCGCAATATGTCGCAATCGAAAAAGGCTTTTTTAAAGATGAGGGCCTCAGCATTGATTTGAAAACGACGGCAGGCGGCGACAAGACGATGACCACGCTTCTTTCCGATGGCGCGGATATTGCTCTCGTTGGCTCCGAAACATCGATTTACGTTCAGGCACAAGGCTCGAATGACCCCGTCATCAACTTCGCTCAATTAACACAGACGGATGGAACGTTTCTTGTTTCACGTGAAAAAATTGACAACTTCAATTGGGATATGCTGAAAGACACTACTTTCCTAGGCCAGCGCAAAGGCGGGATGCCGCAGATGGCCGGAGAGTTCGTATTGAAAAAACATAACATAGACCCGAAAAAAGATTTGAACCTCATCCAGAACATTGATTTCGCGAATGTCGCAACTGCCTTCGCTTCCGGAACCGGTGATTTCGTTCAACTGTTCGAACCAACGGCCAGTGTGTTTGAAAAAGAAGGAAAAGGCTATATCGTCGCTTCTTTCGGCACCGAGTCCGGTCATCTTCCATATACAGTTTATATGGCTAAAGAAAGCTATTTGAAAGAAGACAAAGAGACTGTCGAAAAATTCACGAGGGCCTTGAAGAAAGCACAAGATTGGGTTCAGGAAAACGATGCTGCCGAAATTGCCAAAGTCATTCAGCCGTATTTTGAGGATACCAATCTCGAGACGATGGAAACAGTCATCAATCGCTACAAAGAACAAGGATCCTTTGCCACCGATCCCATTCTTGATGAAGAAGAATGGAACAATCTGCAAAACATCATGGATGAAGCAGGCGAGCTTCCAACACGTATTAGCCATGAAGAGCTGGTCAATACCGACTTTGCTGAAGAAGTCACAAAATAACATAGCAAAAGGTAAGGAGGATGTCCGATGAGCTTTTTAAAAATCCAAGACATTCACCATACTTATTTTTCAAATCAGACGGCAGCGACCGCACTTGCGGACATTTCCCTCGACATTGAAAAAGGTGAATTCGTCTCTTTTCTAGGTCCGAGCGGCTGCGGAAAAACCACCCTGCTTTCCATCATCGCCGGGCTCTTTCCGCCCACTTCAGGAAAGATCCTGCTCGAAAACAAACCGCTGAAAGCCAACAGCGACCTTTCAATCGGCTATATGCTGCAGCAGGATTATCTATTTCCATGGAAGACGATAGAAGAAAATATCTTATTAGGATTGAAACTGATTAAAAAAGATGAAGGACTCGAGAGAATAAAAACGCTTAAACTTTTAAGTGACGTTGGATTGGGAGACACCGGAAAATTATATCCGCGCGAACTATCGGGAGGAATGAGGCAAAGGGCTGCACTGGCACGGACACTGGCAGTCGACCCAAAAATCCTATTGCTTGATGAACCGTTTTCAGCTCTTGATTACCAAACCAAGTTGAAGCTGGAAGACCTTGTTTTTGAAACCCTGAAATCCTTCGGAAAGACAGCCGTCCTCGTCACCCATGATATCGGTGAAGCCATTGCAATGAGTGACCGCATCTTTCTGTTTTCCGCGAATCCGGGAAGCGTGCACAAAACCTTCAAGGTGCCCGATGAATTGCGTGAACTCACGCCTTTCCATGCACGCAACCATCCGCAGTATCCGATGCTATTCCAAACGATCTGGAAGGAGCTTGAGAGCCTTGAATATTGAACAGCTTCATAACCAATATAAAACCTCATTAAAAAAAGAAAACAGGCTCATTCGCTTTTATCAGATCCTGATTTTCATCGTTTTTTTCAGCAGTTGGGAACTTTTATCCAGGAAGGAACTGATCGATCCGCTCATCTTCAGCTCCCCGACTAAAGTGTGGCATCTTTTCATACAGAAATTGGGTGACGGAACCCTGCTATCCCATTCCGGAGTGACGCTATTCGAGACCGTTCTAGGCTTTATCATAGGAACACTGCTTGGAACGATCCTGGCATCCCTGCTTTGGTGGTCGCCAAGATTATCCAAAACACTTGATCCTTATCTCGTCATTTTAAATGCGATGCCGAAAGTGGCACTCGGCCCCATCATCATCGTAGCATTCGGCCCTGGATTTCCATCCATCATCTCGATGGGGGCGATCATCTCCATCATCATCACCACCATCGTCGTCTACACTGCATTTCGCGAAGTGGACCCGAACTACCTGAAAGTACTCCAAACTTTTGGCGCCACAAGAACACAAGCTTTTCGTGAAGCCATATTACCCGCATCCTTCCCAACGATCATCTCGACATTGAAAGTGAATGTCGGCCTCTCCTGGGTCGGCGTCATCGTAGGGGAATTCCTTGTTTCGGCCAAAGGACTCGGCTACCTAATCATTTATGGCTTTCAAGTCTTCAACTTCACCCTTGTAATGCTTGCCTTGATGATCATTGCAGTCTTTGCCACAATCATGTATCAACTAGTCGAACTGCTCGAGCGAAAATTAATCAAAGACTGACCAAACTGCCGATAAGCCTCGGCAGTTTTTCACTCATACTGAGTTAAAACATGAATGTAGTTGGTTTCGGCGATTTACTCGTAAGTTTTGATGATTTACTCGTGAGTTTTCGCGATTTACTCGTGAATTCCGCCAGCTTACTCGTAAATTTCAGTATTTTACTCGTGAGTCGGACTTTTACTCGTGGGTTTTCGAAACTTACTCGTGAGTTTCGATGATTTACTCGTGAGTTTCGGTGATTTACTCGTGAATTCTACCGTTTTACTCGTGAGTTCCTGACATTCACTCGTTTCTTTGCAAAGTGCCATCATCCAGTCTCGATAAGCTCAAAGGTACAATCTCATCTTTCATGATGAAGCTAAACTCCTCACCGAGTACATCCGGCAATGATTCCATAAAGATCGGGCCATCCGTTTCCAGGTAATTCCGTTTCTTCTCTATTTCACGCAATTCGGCATAGTATATTGATTTAACGAATGGCTTCACTGGATCATGCACTTTATATTGTCCCAAAAACTGCAGCTGGCCCACCAAGCCTCCTGTTTCTTCATAAACTTCCCGTATGGCCGTTTCTTCAATGGATTCCCCTGCTTCCCGTTTACCTCCAGGGAACTCGAATCCCCTTTCTCTGTGTTTGGTCAATACCCACCTGCCCTTATATCGGCTTAGCACAAAAACATGCCAAGGCTCTCCAAAGACAGGATTCTCGGAGAATTCGACCTTATATCCGTTCTTATCAAGAAATCGTTTCATTTTTCCCCTTCTCTCCGTATAAGAAATGGTGCTATGCTCCTTGTTTCATTATATGGGTAAAAAAAATCACTATCCAGCGGGAATCTGCATTACATCAAAAAAACGATGGACCCTCAATATTCGAGGCCATCGTCTGTTGGTTTTGCCTGTAGTATTCCCATGCTTTCTATATGCCGTCTTCCTTCTTCAGTACCCAGGGCGTAAATCATTTCGTAAATTTTTTGAAGGGTGATATCCTGCTTATCATTTTCACGGTCAAAATGATATTGAAGGTATGGGACATGTGCCCGGTAAAAATTTTCTTCCCCTATTGAATAATTGTAATCAAATAATTCACGTAATTTGATGATTTCATTATCTGTCGCCTCGATTTCGAAGTTCCATGGAGAACTTTCCCTATCTTGTGTTATCTGGCCATTCGGAAGCCAAATGTAATATTTTTTCCTGTCTTCAGACACATTCATCCACCCTTTCCATATATCCTACGCTTATTTTTCACGTATTTCCCCACTTCATACGATGGAAAATTTTGTTTACAGAAGAACAAAGATGTTAAATAATAGATTAAAGTATCTTTCAAAGGGTAAAACATATAATAAGCCCAAGCATCCCTTAAGATTTTTATATGCACCCAGAGGTTTTTTTGATAACCTACATATAAAGAGATAACGGATTTCTAATAAATGTGAGGTGAAAGTTTTGAAGTTAATTGAAGAATTATACAATATGTACCGTGATAAGATGACTGGTGATGAAGAAGATATTGATATGCTTACGTTTGCGGTTCTGGAACAGCTTGACCGCAAGGAAATTTTCGAATTGCTTCAAGAGATGGATGATCAGGAACTAACCAATTTAATGGGCCTTTACATTATTGAAACGTTAAAAGGGAAGTTTGCTCAAAATAGTTTGAGCGACACGAAACCTACACATTTTCCGCCTAGGAATATTCATTAAATACATACCATGTCAGGTGTCCCTCTTTTGATGGATGCCTTTTTTATAGGTTTAACCGAAAAAAAAGCCCTACCGAAGCAGGGCTTTTCCTAAATCTTAATGTCCTAAATACGCACGCAGCATCCAAGCATGTTTGTTTAAGCTTTTCTTCATGCCTGTCAGCATATCGGCCGTAACCGGATCTTCTTGTTCGGCAACTTCGATGATTTCCAGGAACTCTTCGGAAAGCTTTTCAAAATCACTTATGACGCTTTGGACCATATCTTCTGTATTTTCATTACCTGTCGCTTCTTCGATCGTCGTTAATTCCATGTACTCTTTAAGGGTAGCAACCGGCTTTTCACCAATGGCCAATAGTCTTTCAGCCAATTCGTCATAGTTGGATGTCACTTCTTTATATAACTCTTCCAATTTTTGGTGAAGTTCAAAGAAGTGCGGTCCATTCACGAACCAATGGTAATTATGAATTTTTGTATAAAGAACACTGAAGTTTGCTATTTCCTTATTCACTAAAGTTCCTAATTTTTTCTGGGCCATAAATATCTACCTCCGTAAGTTGGTTATACCTTTATAATTCCCTCTATTCGAAAATTGAAACATTATCTGACTCGGTTCTTATGCTAAAATGAATCTAAATTGTGAACGTTAGGAGCTGTAAAGTATGATTACGGTTTTAGTTATCTCCATTATTGTGATTCTGATTGTATTGGCACTATCGGTCTTAACCATCGGAAAAGGTTACAGCTACAAGCATACAGTCGATCCGGTCAAACCTTTGCCAGAGGATGAGGGAAAAAAAGAAGAACCCGAAAAATGAAAAAAGTTCCTGTCACAAATGGACAGGAACTTTTTTATTAACCGAAAACTTTATGAAGATCTTCTTTATCTTGTGCAAGCCAGAAATTCATTAATTTCTTAGCTCCTTCAAGATCATGCAATTTTGCTTGGCCGCATTGTTTTTCGTTTGCAGCAGGAATTTCGGTAATTGTAACAGCATCCTTGAATGTATCTTCAAGAACATCGATGATTTCCGTCACAGTCGGCTCGCCGCTGACCACAAGGTAATATCCTGTTTGACATCCCATTGGCGAAATGTCGATAATATCAAAGTGATCGAAGCGCTCGGAATGCTTACGGATATTGAATGCAAGCAAATGTTCCAGGGTATGGATCGTGTCCGGCTTCATCGCTTGTTTATTCGGCTGGCAAAAACGGATATCAAATTTATTAACAACACCGTCTGTTCCTACCTTATGGACACCGCAATGTCTAACATATGGGGCTTTAACAGCGTTATGATCTAATTCAAAGCTTTCAACTGAAGGCATTTAATTCACTCCTTAATTGTATGTCATCTCTATTTTACCTTGAATAACAATATATTTCATCCTTTAAAATTAATTCTCATTATATCAATCGGATTGCCAATAGGCTCATTCCTTTTTTACCCTTTTGGGAAATTTAGAAAATATGCTATAATTGAGGGTAGTCAATTTACTCGAAAAGAGCTGAAAGCATCGTGCTGAAAAAAATAGTAATGGGAGTCATCCGTTTTTACCAAGTTGCCATTTCTCCATTAAAACCGCCCACCTGCCGTTTTTATCCAACTTGTTCCCATTATGGTTTGGAAGCGGTCAATCGTTTCGGACCTATAAAAGGAAGCTGGTTAGCACTCATCCGGATTCTTAAATGTCATCCGTTTCATCCAGGGGGCATTGACCTTGTTCCCGAAAAAAAAGAAAAAAGTAAGGACCAATAAAAAAAAACCTTGCTTTCCTTTGCAATCTTTTGTATCATACAGAAGTCAAATCGTAATCATTTCGTTTTTACCATATAAAATTCAAATCGTAATCAATACGAATTATAAAGGAGCATATCATATGAAAATTCGAGCATGGCTCTCCCTTTTCCTTGTTACTGCGGTATTTCTGTCAGCCTGCGGCAACTCAAAGGGAGAATCGAGTAAAGAAGAAACCAAGGATGCCTTGGATATATATACGACAGTTTACCCTTTACAATACTTCACTGAGGCCATTGGCGGGGAGTACGTGAATGTCGAGACGGTTTATCCTCCAGGAACGGATGAACACTCATTCGAACCCTCTCAAAAAGATATTGTGAAAATGGCTGAATCAGACCTGTTTTTCTATATTGGCTATAATCTTGAAGGCTTTGTAACCAAGGCTGAACCAATTCTAAGCAAAGAAGGCGTCAGCACAATTGCGGTGGGTGAAACGGTTCATCTTGATGAAGAGGAGCATGAGCATGAAGACGAACATGCAAATGAAGAAGACGGTCATGACCATGGGGGCGTTAATCCGCATTTGTGGTTAGATCCCATCTATTCCATTGACATGGCTAAAACCATCAAGGATGAATTAACGAAAAAAATGCCGGAACAGGAAGAATATTTCAACAGCCATTTCAATGAGCTTTCCGAAAAGCTTGAGGCACTAGATGAAAAATTCGCGACGACGATCGAGTCGGGCCGTACCAATAAGATCATCGTTTCCCATTCTGCATATGGTTATTGGGAGGAACGCTACGGATTGGAACAAATTGGCGTCACAGGACTAACGTCTTCAAACGAACCTTCTCAAAAGGAACTGGGGAAAATCGTAACCATGGCTGAAAAAGAAGACTTGAACTATGTCATCTTTGAGCAGAATATCAGTTCTAAACTTACCGAAATCATCCAAAAGGAAATGGGAGCGAAATCACTTGAGCTCCATAACCTTTCCGTGTTGACGGAAAAAGATATCGAAGCTGGCGAAGATTACTTCAGTTTAATGGAAAAAAACGTCAAGACACTGCAAACTGCCTTGCAATAGACGAGAAAGAAGCGACTCCCTTTGGATTCGCTTCTTTTTTGTACTCGGTACTCTAAAGAGTTCTTGGAGTTTCGGTTCCTAACAAATATAAAGAAGAAGGGAACCCCTTTCAATGGGATTCCCTTACTTTAGTTATTCCTTTAAATACTTCTCACGGATCTTTTCCATTTTCGTCATCAATTCAGTTCCAATCGTGGATTCGAATTCCGGATAGATGACGGTCATCTCATCCATCCATTCTTTCTTTTCTTCATCTGACAGTTTATAGATGTCGATATTCGATTTTTGCTGGATTTCCCTTAGCTGTTCCTGATTCAATTCATTTGATTTGATCCATAGCCATTTCGTTGTATCATCCATCGCCCGTTGGATTTGCTGCTGAATATCCAACGGGAGTTTGTTCCAAAACTGCTCGTTTATCATGACTACATACCCTAAATAGCCATGATCACTGATCGTTAAATACTTTTGCACTTCATATAATTTCTTGGAATAGATATTCGAAATCGTATTTTCCTGGCTGTCCGTTTCGTTGATTTCAAGGCTTTTGAACGTTTCATTAAACTCCAGGACAGAAGTTGTCGCTCCAAAATGCTTGAATTGGCTTTCCAGGACTGCACTTGGCATGATTCTGAAATGCTTTCCTGCAAAATCACTTGGATGCCGTATCGGCTTACTGCTTGTAATCTGTTTATAGTTATTCGACCAAAATGCGAGTCCTTCGATATCGATGATATTCAGCTGCTTGAGCAGCTCTTCCCCCACTTCCCCATTCAACGCTTCCTGCAAGGCCTCATCCGTTGGAAAGACGTAAGGGAGGTCCAATAGCATCCATTTCTTTGATATGCTCGTGATTTTAGATGCAGTCGGTGCAATCATCTGCACCTTGTTTTCTTGTAATGCCTCAATCTCTTCCTGATCACTATATAATGACTGATTAGGATAAACTTCTATTTTGACACGATGGTCTGTATATTCATCGACAAGTTGGGCAAATCGGTTTGCAGCTAGCCCTTTAGGTGTATTTTCGGCAACGACATGACTGAACTTAATCACGATTTGATCCTTCATCCCGACCTGCTCCTTATCCTTCGGCAAATTGAAACCGAAGCTTGTAAAGAACGATTGAAACGATATATACACGGCTATCAACAGCCCCAAGCCAATTAACAAGAAATACCCCCATAATGCACGCATACCGACAACTCCTCACCGCTCACTTCACATTATCACTATTCTATCACAGCTTATTGCTGTCGTAATACACTGCGCGAAAAATAGCGAAAAGTGATAGAAATTCTGTTACTATTAAATATAGAAGTAATGGAGGAAAACCAATGGATAAACCCTTTCATATGCCCATTCAAATTAAAATCACCCTGCTATCATTCGTAATCGTCGCTTTTTCGATACTTATAGGCGGGATTTTTATATTCGGAAATATCGTTTCGGTCAGGGAAGATGAAATCGGCAAACGATCCATGATCACAGCCCATACCATTGCCGAACTCCCTGAAGTACAGAAATTGGTCCGTGAGCCTGAAGGATGGACGCAGCTTAACCCGATTATTGAAAACTTAAGAAAAATCCATCAAGCGGATTATATAGTTGTACTTAACAATCAGCACATACGCTATTCCCACCCGGTGTTCAGTCAATTGGGGACCCCATCTGGCAGCAGTGATGAAAGCGCTGCGTTCGCTGAACACGAATACCTTTCAAAGGCTGCTGGCGAACTTGGCATTTCCGTCCGCGCCTTTGTCCCGATCCTTGATGGAGATAGAGAGCAAATCGGCGTCGTGCTGGTCGGGAATATCCTGCCTACGATACCGGAATTAATCAAGGACCTGAAAGGCGAAATCGCGATTATCCTGGTCCTTACCCTTCTATTCGGTGTTTGCGGCTCTTGGCTCATGGCAAAAAGGATAAAAAAAGAAACCTTCCAACTGGAACCCCATGAAATTTCACGGATGTTGGTTGAAAGGACAGCCGCTTTCAATGCCATGCATGAAGGGGTCATCGCCATAGATAATAATCAGGCCATCACGATTTTCAATGAAAAGGCTAAGCAGATATTCAAGATCGAAGGTGCGGTCATAGGCAAGAATATCAATGATATCATACACGATACCCGTCTCCCGGAAGTGCTCGATCGGACATCTCCCATCTTCAATCAGGAAATCTCCGTTCAAAACAGGAATATTGTAAGCAACCGGGTACCGATAAAGATTGCGGATAAAACGATCGGTGCCGTGGCCATTTTCCAGGATCGCACCGATGTGACGAAGCTGGCTGAAGAGTTGACTAGTGTCAAAGCATTCGTTGAAGCCCTGCGCGTTCAAAACCATGAACATATGAACAAACTTCATACGATAGCAGGATTGATCCAGCTAGGTAATCTTGACGAAGCGCTGCATTACATTTTTCAGATCACGGAAGAACAAGAGGAATTGACCAGGTTTTTAACGAAGCACATTCACGATGATAATTTAGTGGGGCTGATATTAAGTAAGATCTCCTTGGGACGGGAACTCGGGATCGAGCTCATCATGGACAAACACACAAAATTGGACCGCTTCCCCGCTGGTTTGGATCATCACGATTTTGTTTTGATAATCGGAAACCTGATCGAAAACTCATTCGCAGCGCTAAAGTATTGTTCAGAGGAAACAAAGCAGGTTTATCTATCCATCTACCAGGATGAACGTCATTGTCAAATCGTGCTTGAGGATAATGGACCCGGCATTCCCGAGGACATTCATAAAGATATTTTCGAATATGGTTTTACAACAAAAGGTGCGGAAGGATCAGGAATTGGTCTTTATCTAATAGACCAAATTGTAAAAAAAGCGAACGGCGAAATGAAATTCACGACACGCCCTAATGAGGGAACAAGCTTTTTTCTTTCTTTTCCGATGCATGATATAGAGGAGAACCAAAATGACTAACGAAATTCGTGTACTATTAATTGAAGATGACCCAATGGTCCAAGAGGTCAACAAACAGTTCATCGAGCGCCTGCCTGCCTTTAAAATCGTTGATACAGCTTCAAATGGGCTTGAAGGTCTGGAAAAAATCAGGCAGTCTAAACCCGACCTTGTCATTTTGGACATCTTCATGCCATCTTTAAACGGGGTTGATACACTTTATCAAATTAGAAAAGAGCAAATTGATGTGGATGTCATCATCATTTCAGCGGCAAATGATCAGAAAACGATTCGAAAAATGATACAGAACGGGGCTTTTGACTATTTAATCAAGCCATTTAAATTCGATAGGCTAAAACATACGCTGGAACAATATTATGCTTTTCGGATGGAGGTTGAACCTGATCATCAAATTTCCCAAAATCAGCTCGACCGAATCCTCTTTCAAAATAAGACACATTCTGAAGCGCGTCCGAAATATGATGTTCCGAAAGGATTGAATGGCGCGACTCTTGAGCAAGTGACGAAGTTCATAAAGACCCAGCCTGGGTCACTATCGGCAGAAGAAGTGGCTGATGGAATTGGAATCGCCAGAGTTACAGCTAGGCGCTATCTTGAATACTTGCATGGCGAAGAAGTCCTTCAGCTTGACGTTCAATATGGCAGCATAGGCCGTCCAGTCAATAGGTACCGGCTAAAAAAACCTTAAACGCATGGGGACCGGCTTGAAACGGTTCCCTTTTTACTATCATTCTTTATGCACCTGTCTTCCGGTCATATAGGCCCCACTTTCGCTTCAAAAGAAACAGCTCGCACTCCTTCAAAGCCGTCACTTCTTTTATGACATAGTCAGGCATGCCCCTTCTTAGTAGAATTTCCGCAATAAGGTACGGTTTTTTCATACACTCTCCCCTCCTTTTCCCTTTGGTTGCCCTTCTTTTCATTCATTATACAAAATAATCCAATAAAGGAAAAATAGACAAAGCCCCATTTTCCGAAAAAATTATGGTCTATCGGGCCATTTAAATGATTTTTCTAAAAAATCTGCAGACAAATTAAAAATGTTGAGGTTGATTTCAGTCAGCCGTACCCTTTCCTCCGACTGTTAGTATCCTATTAAAATCATGTTCCAAAAGGGTGGGGTTTCCATCCAATAAAGTACGAATTGGGTAAGTTGCATAGATCGTGGGAGTACAAGGAGATATGATCAATATTTGATCAAAAGAGGTGGGCCGTGCACCTCCTTTGATGTTTCATTTGAACAGTTTACTATATGTAGTCAATTCCTTTAGCCGCTTTTCATTGATGGCAAAACCGATTCCAGCTTTATCGGGAACTTGGATCATGCCATTTTCGACGATGACTTCAGGATCGATTATATCTCCATCCCAATAGCGGGATGAAGATGATATATCCCCGGGAATCGTGAACCCTTTTAATGAGGCAAGTGCAATATTATGTGCACGTGAAATGCCAAATTCAATCATACCGCCGCACCAAACGGGAACATCATTTCCCAGGCATAGATCATGGATTCTTACAGCTTCCATCCAGCCGCCGACTTTAGCCATCTTAATGTTGATGACCCCACAGCTCTGGAGCGACAGTGCACTTTTTGCATCATGAAATGAGTTTATGCTTTCATCAAGGCAAATGGGTGTCTGCAGCTGTTTCTGCAAAAATGAATGTTCCACAATGTCGTCATGCCCCAGCGGCTGCTCAATCATCATCAGCTTAAAGTCATCAAGCTTCTGCAGATGCGGGATGTCATCAAGAGTGTACGCTGAATTGGCATCTGCCATTAGCGGGATATCGGGATAGGCCCGACGGATTTCCGCTAAAAACTCCAGATCATTTTGAGGATTTATTTTTATTTTATATCGCTGATAACCGGAATCGGAAAAATCCTCGATCTGGCGCATCGCATCTTCTATATCATTCGATGCAATGACTACGCCAGCGGCCACTTCCCTTCGTTCGCCGCCAAACAGCCATCCGAGGTAGACTCCTTTCTGCTTCGCATACAAATCGAGGATTGCCTGCTCTAAAGCCGACTTCGCCATTGCATTCCGCCTGATTCCGCTCCATAAGTTCGGCAGCTCATCAGGATGCCTGATCTGACTGGCCAATGTCAGCGGGATTAAGAAGTCTTCCAACATATGAAAACATGTTTTGATCGTTTCCTCGGTATACCAAGGACTTGTAAAAGGCACGGCTTCCCCGTATCCAATCAATCCGTCTTCATCCATGGCTTCGACTATTATCACTTCCCGGTCGCTTACCGTTTCAAGATGCGTCTTGAATGGCCGCTTTAAAGGGGCCTTAATGAGCTTGAGGGAAATGGAGGATAACTTCATTGCCATTCCCCCATCTCCTTCTTCAGTTCCCGTCTCAGAAGCTTGCTTGCTCCATTCCGGGGAAGCTCCTTACAAAATATCACGTTCCGGGGAATCTTATAGGATGCCAAATACTCCTTGCAATATTCGAGCAGTTCGCTCTCACCTAGCTCTGCACCTTGATGCAGGACAACAAAAGCAAGCGGGACCTGTCCCCATTTTTCATCTTCTGTCCCCGTCACTCCCGCTTCGAACACATCGGGGTGCGCACTAAGGACATTTTCAATCTCGGCCGGGTAGACATTTTCACCGCCGGAAATGATTAAATCCGAGCGTCGGTCAAGCACATATAAAAAACCTTCCTCATCGAGATAACCAAGGTCCCCAGTATAAAGCCATCCATCGATAATGGCCTGCTGTGTAGCATCCATCCGATTAAAATAGCCTTTCGTCACATTCGGACCCGATACCACGATTTCCCCCACTGCACCCGGTTCACACATCGTGCCGTCTTTCTCAATCCGTAACTGCGAAGGAAACAAAGGCTTTCCCGCAGAGCCGATTTTTGTCATGCTATATTCCGGTGCCAGCGTCACAATCTGTGAAGACGTTTCGGTCATCCCATATGTTTGATAGACGGGAATCCCTTTCTCCTTACATACCTCAAGCAAATGGACGGGTGCAGGGCCGCCGCCCAACAGGAAACAGCGGAAGGTTTTTGGATAGCTTGTTCCCTTCATATCCTGCACCATCCTATTCAGCATCGCCGTCACGACCGAAATGATCGTCACGCCATTTTCCTGGATGCTCCGGTTTGCTTCCCGTTCATCAAAACGTTCCGCCAAAACGACTTTCATGCCATAAATCACATTTTTCATCAAGATGGATAAACCGCTAATATGAAAGATCGGAACCGCACAATACCAAGAATCTTCTTCATGCAATCCAAGGTTCAAAACAGACCCTACGGCACTCCACCAATGGTTGCCGAATGTTTGGATCACCCCTTTTGGATTTCCTGTCGTGCCAGATGTATACATGATCGTAGCGGTATCCTCAAGGTAAAACTCTTGAAGTATCACTGCTGTGCCTTCATCCGGCAATTCTTCCATTAAGTGAAGCTTCAAATCCGGGAGAATCTCACCAATATCAGCGAGTTTGCCGGAGAAGGACCCTTCCGAAACCAGATAGGCAGTTTTGCTGTCCTCGATCTGCCAGGACAGCTCTTTTGCCGTTAGCTTATTATTCAGCATCACAATCTTCACACCCAGATGAAATAGTGCATGGATAACGACAACACCATCAATATGGTTACGGAGCAAAACCGCGCATGAATCGCCAGCGCCCAGACCAATGCTTGAAAGCCTTCCAGCCATCTTCTCCGATAAAGTATACAGTTCAAGAAAGCTATACGTATGACCTTCAAACTCAATTGCCGGGCGATCCGGTGAAAGATGCGCCCGATTTTTAAGCCAGTTCGGCAACTTTTCTTCTGCCATTACTGCTTCCCCTCTTCCTTTTTGATATAGAAAACAGCCCGGCGATTTTCCGCCAAGCTGTCAGTTTCATCGATTCACGCGTTTCATTAAGGGAAACGAGGGAATTGCCCAAAGTCCGGAGTACGTTTTTCTTTGAATGCATCGCGGCCTTCTTTTGCTTCTTCTGTTGTATAGTATAAAAGTGTAGCGTCACCAGCCAATTGCTGAAGACCTGCAAGGCCATCCGTATCAGCGTTCATTGCCGCTTTCAGGAAACGAAGTGCAGTCGGGCTCTTCTCAAGCATTTCTTCACACCATTTAACCGTTTCCGCTTCTAATTGGTCTAAAGGCACGACCGTGTTGACCAATCCCATATCCAATGCTTCCTGTGCATTGTATTGACGGCATAGGTACCAGATTTCACGCGCCTTTTTATGACCCACGATACGTGCAAGGTAGCCAGAACCATAACCAGCATCAAAGCTTCCTACATTCGGTCCAGTTTGTCCGAAAATTGCATTGTCAGCAGCAATCGTCAAGTCACATACCACGTTCAAGACATTACCTCCGCCAATTGCATATCCTGCCACCATGGCTACGACTGGTTTTGGAATGACGCGGATCAAACGTTGCAAATCAAGAACATTTAGACGCGGAATGTTATCTTCACCCACATATCCGCCATTTCCGCGGACTTTTTGGTCTCCGCCTGAACAGAATGCTTTGCCGCCTACACCTGTTAAAATAATGACACCAATGCTGGAATCATCACGCGCCCTTGCAAATGCATCAATCATTTCAGCAGTCGTTTTTGGCGTGAATGCATTATGTACATGCGGTCGATTGATGGACACTTTCGCAATCCCGTTATATTTTTCATACAAAATCTCATCATATTCACGTATTGTTTCCCATTGAATCGTCACATTAATTCCTCCTTTTATTTCGCTTTAAAAACTCACTTATTATTTTACCAAACTTTTCTCCAACTTCCACATGAATCGCATGTCCCGCATCATTTATTATTTTCCATTCGGCGCGCTTCAGCTCTTTTTTCATCGAGTCCGCTATTCGACAAAACTTATGGTCAAGTTCACCGGTTACAAGGAGCACCGGGAAATCAAGGGTTTGCAGTTGTTCCCAGTAAGAAGCCTGACTGCCGGTCCCCATGCCAAGAAGGCTATTGGAAAGGCCAGCAGGGTCATTTGCCAGCCGCTGCTCCCGAATGGCTGACCTGGTTTTGGCCGACAACCGTTTTTGGCTTTCAAACAGCGGGATGTTTTCCCATTGATCCACAAACGCTTCCATGCCATTTGCAAGAATCCGTTCGGCAAGCCTCCGATCATTTCCCCTTCGGATTTCCCGTTCCTCTTCTGTTAAAAGACCTGGTGAAGCACTCTCCAGTATCAATGTATCAACATATTCAGGATACAAACAGGCAAATCCCAATCCGAGCCTTCCGCCCATCGAGTATCCAAGAATATGGGCTTTCGGGAAATGTAACACATCCAAAATATACTTGATATCCTCAGCCACATTTTCCAGCTCATACCTTCGATAGTCGGCTGGTGATGCAGACATGCCATGTCCGATGATGTCGACCATGATCAGCGTATACCTGTCACTCAGTAGCGGGATGAGAAATTTCCATGTATCCCGATTTCCCGTAAATCCATGCAAAAGTACAAGAGGATCCCCATTTCCCGTTATTTCAACAGCATAATTGACATCCTTGCTGACAATATTCATGATATTTCCCTGTCTAACACCATTTTTATTTCCTGGGAAACAAAGCTCCACAAATTTCGATGCTTTTGTAAATTGGACTCTCTTTCTGTCGGTACTTCGATGATTTTCAGACCTTGAATTTCGAACGACTCTGTAAATACCTTCTCGAACTCATCCCAATTTTGCACCTTGTTGTATTTACCGCCATAAAGCTGGGCAGTATGTGAAAAATCAAGCCCATGAGGCGTGCCGAATAGCGTTTCGAAATGTTCCCTCTCATTCGCCTGCGGCAAGAAGGAAAAAATGCCGCCGCCATCATTATTAACCAGCAAAATCGTGATATTTTGTTTTTGAAGTTTTGCTGCAAGCAAGCCATTCATATCATGGAAAAAGCTTAAATCCCCGATTGCCAGCACTGTATTTTTCGATACCGTGCTCACGCCAAGTGCAGTGGAAACGACACCATCGATGCCATTCGCCCCACGATTGGCAATGGTTTGGATTCCCTTTCCATTATTCAAAAAGAAAGTATCCAAATCACGTATAGGCATACTATTCCCGACAAATAACGTCGACTCCAATGGCATCATATCAGCAAGCAAAGCGAACAGCTTGCCTTCGCTTAACTCCGCTTCATCCCTGACGGAGGCTAAGGCATCCTTCGTCGCACCGTTGACGGTTTGCCATAAGCGAAGCCATTCATCATCAGGGGAAGAAGTAATGCTTTGAGCTATTCGCAGACAAAAATCTTTCTCTTCGCTGTAAATCATATTCGTTGCCAAACCGGCTGGTTCTCGCCAGCCTGCTCCGCCATCGACGACCAAAGTAATCGCCTGTTTTTGTTTTTTCATGAATAACAATAACGGTTTAGATACAGGCATTGCCCCGAATCGCAAGATCACCTCCGGCCTGAACGCCGCTTTTGCCGTTTCATCGCGCAGAAACGTATCGTACGTATCAATGATGACGGCTTTATCATGACTTCCGCTCCTTAACTGTGAAAGGGGATCAGCCAGTACCGGAAAAGCAAGCTTTTTCGCTAATGCGACAATGGCTTCCTTCATCTCTGGATGCGGTAATTCACCACATACAATGATACCTTGCTTAGCTTTTGACAATGTAGTTGCAACCGCTTCTATTTGTGATGCGGACAATGACCGTTCTCCACTGTCAATCAACACTGCAGGCTTCCTTTTATTTTGCCGGTACTCTTTTGCTTGATCCAGGTCCGGAATCAATGGTTCTCGAAGCGGGAAATTCAAATGTACAGGCCCAGCCGGTTCAGCGGCCGCAGTAGCCACTGCCCTTGCACCGACCGTTCTGGCATACCGCATCATCCCTTCAGTGCTTTCAGGAAGAGCCATTTCGACAAACCATTTTACATGTCTCCCGTAAAGGTGTATTTGATCGATCGCCTGCGGGGCTCCGACATCTCGCAATTCATGCGGACGGTCAGCGGTAAGTACAATAAGCGGCACTCTTGAATAGAAAGCCTCGATGACGGCTGGGTAATAGTTTGCAGCGGCTGTACCGGACGTACAAAGAAGTCCGACAGGTTCTTTTAAGGCCTTAGCCAAACCAAGGGCAAAAAAAGCAGCCGAACGCTCATCCACATTAATATGAATTTCGATATCAGGATGTTCCACTAGCAGCAAAGCCAGTGGCGTGGATCGTGAACCTGGGCTCACCACCACATGCTTCACCTCATTTTGTGCAAGCTCATCGACGAATGAAGCAGCATACGCTGTCAATGCATCTCGGTCATTCATTAAGATTTCCTCCTAAAGCACTTAACATCGGATTGAATTTAATCCCCGTTTCCCGGAATTCACTTTCGGGTGTCGAATCTTCCACTACTCCGCATCCGGCAAAGAGCGATGCCTCATTGTTCTGTATCAGGGCAGAACGTATCCCTACAGCGAATTCCCCGTTCCCATACGTATCCACCCAGCCTAAAGGACCCGCATAAAATCCGCGTTCCAGACCTTCCAATTCCCGAATTCGGACAACAGCCTTTTCTTTTGGAAGTCCTCCCATGGCAGGGGTGGGATGGAGGTTCTCGACAAATTCAAAAATCGTGACACCTTTCTTGGATATACCGCGAACCGGTGTGTACAAATGCTGGATATGTCGGTTTTTCATAAGTGTCGGTCCGGCTGGGACCATCACCTTTTCGCATACAGAATCAAAAGCATTGGATATCATCGACACGACATATTGATGCTCTTGTAAATTCTTTTGGTCATGAAGCAATTCTTCACCAAGACAAACATCTTCTTGCTCATCTTTCCCTCGCCGCATCGATCCGGCAAGGCAGGTAGAAAAAACTTCATTTCCCTGTTTCTTAATCAAACGTTCGGGAGTGGCACCGACAAAACAGTCACCACCAGCCTCCAAACTGAAAATATAACTCAATGGCTGCTCAGCAATCAATTGTTCAAGCACTTTCCCCGAATCGATGGAACGTTCAAAACCAAGTCGAAGCTCCCTTGCCAAAACAATCTTGTCGAGATCTGTCGTCTTGATTTCCTGAACAGCCTCTGCGACCGTCCGCTTCCATTCCTCAGGTTCGACTTCCCTCTGCATAACAAGGGAATTTGCACCCAATCCATTGCCATCCAAGCTTTCGAAGAGGAAAGCTTCCCGTTCATTTATCATATCTATGAAGAGTTTTTCTGAATCATCAGGCGAACAAAGTAAGTTTGTCGTTAAGTAAGCTTGTTTCCCCACTATTGACAGCATGAAGGCAGGTATATAAAACAGGTTGTCCCCGAACTGATTCCAAAGGAGCGTACTGTCAGTTTCATAATCAAAAGAAAAGCCCCCAAACAGTAAAGGACCTGTCGCTTCTACATCGGTCACTCCTGTTTTGACAGCATCATTCTGCAGTTTGATCCAGCTCTTTTCGACTTCTCTATAACGTTCGGCATTCGATGCCGCTTTGAGTTTCTTAACATTGCCTAAACCGGTGATGGTTATTTCCTTTGCAGGGTCCTCCCAGAAAAAGCGTTCACCTGCATACCGTTCTCTTCCAGCTTGATAAAATGAAAGGGGGCTGTTGCATTTAATCTTCTTAATATGACTGAATAGAACTTGATCATTCAAGTCCTTCGCCTTTTGTATAGCTGAAGCCAGTCCCTGAAACTGTTCAGTTTCCTCTGAGATAGCCAAAAAAATCCCCCCAAATGTACATTTTAAAAGCTATTTAACCTATTTAAAGATACACCTCCCTTGAACCTCATGTCAATAAAACGCCCCTTTACCGAACGATTCTTCCCTGCTTTTTTCCTTATTATATGAATCTTAGCGAATGTAGAGAAATACCCTTGATTTTGGAAATGAATCACCCATGAATTTCAATTACACCCATACCACTTTTCCTGCATTTATTAGGATAACCTTTTGTGCAACATTTCAATATTTGTTATAATTTCGAGAGAACCAATAATGATTTTGAGGAGAGAAATAATGCAAACAGAATACGACGGACTTCCCCTTAAACGGACCTGGAAGATTTGGTGGGAGTTAATTCGTCCACATACACTAACCGCAGCTTTTGTCCCAGTCTTACTTGGAACTGTGATTGCACTTTTGGAAGATGGAGTGAATTGGTTACTATTCGCTGCCATGATGGTTGCAAGTATCCTGATTCAAGCTGCAACCAATTTATTCAATGAATACTATGATTTCAAGAGAGGCCTGGATACGGAGGAATCCGTAGGCATCGGAGGCGGGATCGTCCGTCATGGGATGACCCCCAGACTAATCATGAACTTGGCCCTTGGCATGTATGCCATCGCCTTGATCATTGGAATCTATATCTGTGCCGCATCGTCTTGGTGGCTAGCTGCAGTAGGCCTCATTTGCATGCTTGTCGGCTATCTTTATACAGGCGGTCCCCTGCCCATTTCATATACACCGTTCGGGGAACTTTTTTCTGGATTGTTCATGGGCTTTTTGATAATCCTGATCGCCTTTTTCATTCAAACCGGTGATGTTTCTTCAACAGCCATTTTAATTGCCATTCCAAGTGGGATACTGGTAGGGCTGATCAACTTATCCAATAACCTCCGGGATCATGATGGGGATAAGGCACATGGCCGCAAAACGATGCCAGTCGTGATGGGCAGGAAAAACGCCCTGACATTCATGGCAATCATGTTCGCTTTCTCTTATCTATGGCTTGTTGGGCTCGTTCTTACCGGAAGCGTTACGGCTTGGATCCTCCTTGCCTTCCTTAGCATACCGAAGGCAATGGCCGCAATAAAAGGCTTCGTAGGTAAAACACAGCCGATCACGATGGTGCCGGCAATGAAAGCCACTGCCCAAACGAACACCTTCTTTGGTTTACTCATGGCCATTGGATTATTCATCAGCTATCTTATATAGTCTCCGGGGACTGAGCCCATCCGCTCAGTCCTTTTTTCTATCTTCCGTTCCATATTGTTTTCCTATACTCCGATTCGGGTAATAGATAATACAACCACCTTACCAATATAAAAAGAGATTTGGACTTTAGTTTAGAAGGAGTGAATTGGATATGGCAACGAAACAACAAACGCAAAAATTAAAAAAAGAACTGCTTCAGGAAAAAAATGAGCTATGTAATAGAATTCAAAATGATGAACAATCCGTTCTGGATAAAAGCCAGACGGAATCCGTAGGTGAATTATCATCCTATGATAATCATCCTGCAGACCTAGGGACCGAATTATTCGAGATGGAACGGAATCAAGCACTCGATGAGCATGCACAATCCGAAATGGAGAAAATAGAAGAAGCTTTGAAAGCCATGGAAGAAGGATCGTATGGCCATTGTAAAACCTGCAATAAGGAAATCCCCATCGAGAGGCTTGAAGCGATCCCAAGCACCCTCTACTGTGTCGAGCATGCCCCAGAACGAACGCTTTCACAAGACAGGCCAGTGGAAGAGGATATACTGATTCCATCCAAGGGTGATCATTTTGAAAATCGTCATGGAATCGAAATGGCGGCTAAAGAAGATAGCTTTGGTGAAGTGGCCAAATTCGGTACATCAGAAACGCCATCTGATTATACCGGTGATCATGATAATTACAATGATCTTTATAAAAACGAGGATGAAACGGATGGATTTCCTGAAGACTATGAAGGATTTGCCGCAAATGATATCGAAGGAAAAACGAGAGTGGATATACCGAACAAAAAGCAAAAGGAATATGAAGATACCCTGAAAGAAGAAAATATAGAATCCCAACTTGGAGACATTCCCTATAAACAAAAAGATGGTTATATCAAGGAAAATAAATAAAAAAAAGAAGCATACATGAATGTATGCTTCCTTTTTTGTTATGACCCGTACGGGATTCGAACCCGTGTTACCGCCGTGAAAGGGCGGTGTCTTAACCGCTTGACCAACGGGCCAACTGGCGGAGAAGGAGGGATTTGAACCCTCGCGCCGCTCGCGCGACCTACACCCTTAGCAGGGGCGCCTCTTCAGCCTCTTGAGTACTTCCCCATGGCTCCGCAGGTAGGACTCGAACCTACGACCGTTCGGTTAACAGCCGAATGCTCTACCACTGAGCTACTGCGGAACAATATGAATATGGTGGGCCTAAATGGACTCGAACCATCGACCTCACGCTTATCAGGCGTGCGCTCTAACCAGCTGAGCTATAGGCCCATATTTGGAGCGGGTGAAGGGAATCGAACCCTCATCATCAGCTTGGAAGGCTGAGGTTTTACCACTAAACTACACCCGCGAAATGGGGCGACTGATGGGAATCGAACCCACGAATGCCTGAACCACAATCAGGTGCGTTAACCACTTCGCCACAATC
>NZ_JBYSYV010000012.1:0-185575 GCF_058783805.1 Peribacillus sp. FW305-BF15
TGTTCGGCAGAAAAATTAGCCATAAAAAACACCCCGTAAATGTTAGTTTGGTGTCTAACATTTACGGGGCAGTTCAACTCTTAAGAAAGAGAATTTGCCTACAGTTTTTTCTTTCAAAAAAAGTTCCAGTTTATTTCATAAAACCATAAAAAACCATTATGGAAAACCTATTCTTACTATCATGGTTCGAATAGTCCATCCCCTCCTTTTTTTTGTAGACAAACTAAAAACGTTGATAGTTGCATCAACGTTTTTTTAATAATTTTTTAACACAGCGTTTAAAAAAGGCTGTGAAGCTTTTCTTTTTGATGACTTGCTGGGTATGAATTTGCTTCTGTATATAAATTTCTTCTTTGTTTATGGCGTTACTTTCCGCTAACACCAGACCCAAATCGGAGTTATGATCTTTGTTTAGGACGATTTTGTAAGGAATATCATGACTCATTGCCAATTTAATATATTTTCCTAGATATTGATAGTCCATCTGACCATTTAAAAACAAATTTGAACGGGGATACTGCTTCATCATTTGCTCTATCTCCGGGTATACATTCGTTTCAAAGACTTGGCTTCTTTTTAAGACGATGACTACGCGTTCCCGTAATGTGCCCAGAAATCCCCTTCGTTCACCAGCCTTGATTTCTTTTGGACCATGGATGCCTTGTTCTAGATAGTCCTCCACCTTTAGGCGTGACAATTCTTTCCCACCTCCGCTTTCCCTTCAATAATGTATGTAATATGGCCAAAAATAGTGCCCATCATTCTTTTGATATGCATAAAAGTGAAATTGGATCTAAGTTTGACTTTTCCCATAGTTAATTAGTCTACCCTTTTTTTAATAAATTGTCACTTTAGCCTCACTTCATGCATAGGATAGTATATGTGTAAATGTAGGTTGCTTAAATGAGGGACGGGGAAAAACATGAAAAAATTAATTGTATTTGTATTGATTTTCGCCTTTAGTTTTTTGGGGTTCAGTAATACTTCAGGTGCGGCAGCAAGACAACTGATTATCATCAATAAAGCCAATAATCAGCTTGCCTATTACGAAAATGATAAATTGGTGAGGGTATTCATCGTGGCGACAGGTAAGAAAGCCTCCTACACTCCTGAAGGAAAGTTTAAAGTAGTGACAAAGATTGTGAATCGTCCCTATTATAAAGGCAACATTAGAGGCGGAGACCCAAAAAACCCTCTAGGTAAAAGATGGCTGGGGATCAATGCAAGGAATACACCAGGAAATACGTACGCAATACACGGCAATAATGATTCTTCAACAATCGGGAAATATATAAGTGCCGGTTGTATCCGTATGTATAACAATGATGTACAATGGCTTTACGATAGGGTGAGAATGAGCACTGTAGTCTTGATTGCCAGTTCGAATAAATCATTTGCCAACATAGCTGCCACAAATGGATTCAAAGTGAGCGGATCTGTGAGCCTGCCGGTAAATACAAACGCTACCCTAAAGAAAGGAAGCAGTGGCCCCCAGGTTATCGAACTGCAAAAAAGATTAACTAAACTTGGATACAGCACTAAAGGAGTAGATGGGTCATTTGGAAAAAACACCGAAACGGCCGTAAAGAAATTCCAAAAGTCCAAAAAACTTACTTCTGATGGAATCGTCGGACCAAAAACAAAAAAAGCACTAGGACTTAAATAATTTTCTCAATGATATCCACTGATTAGAGGATATCTTTTTTATATTTTAACTGTACAACCTATACATTATTACCCATATCGTCTTTAATTTTCCACCATCAGATATTGACTTTATGTTATAATTTATACATCAACGCTAATCATAATCGCACTGTCATTATATACAAGGAGGTAATACAAATGTACGATGAAATTCTAGTGAATTCCATTAAAGCAATTTTTGTTATCGGCACCATTTCAATGTTTGTGATTTTAGGATTCGTAAAAGGACGCAGGTTTTAACTTTATCCAATCGTTAAAATATCTCCCACCTGCCTGGTTTCTTGTATTATTTTCATACAGGTAATCAGGCTATTTTCTCTTTAAAAAAGGCTCTTTTCGTAAAGATTGTTGTTTTTAAAACGAAACTATTTAAGTTGATTGGAGCGGAAGTGCGAGACTCCTGCGGGAGCAGCGGGACAGGTGAGACCCCACAGGCGTTTACGCCGAGGAGGCTCACCGCCCGCCCCGCGGAAAGCGAGCATCTGGAGGGGAAATCAACCACAACTCACTACCTGGTAAATAGCAACAAAGTATGTGAAAACAGCCTAAAAAAAGCATATCCTCTATGGGCATGCTTTTCTTTACCAATTCCAATTATCCGTATTATCTAAAAGTTGATCGATGTCAAATGTATCAAGATGGAATGGAACTGACTCTTCTGCTATCGCTTCAGTGGCTAACAATAATTGGTCGATATCAATAATGGCCAAAACAGTCCTCTCCCTTTTTTAATGGTCTTTACCCTCATTTTTAATACTTTAAACAATTCGTTCAAAAGAAATTTTATTAGAGGGTCATTTTACATTTGACATTTATTTAAGAGGCAGTGAATCTTTTTCAGATCCTTCCGGAGAAAGCGTATGTATCAATTTAACCAGCTTATAAAAGGTCCCGCTGCAGATTGTTACCTCGGGCAGATTATGAAATATTGATTTTTTATTAATATGATAATTTTCTTTCTCAGGAGAATACACAATTATTTTCTTATTTAAAGATAAAGCATAGCCAAGCTCATATAGATTACCTTTTCCTGCCGTTAGGAAGATCAGCATGAAATCGGCTTCCTCTATCCCCTTTTTTTCATATTCTCCAATGTCGTCCGTTATTTGGTTTTTCTCATCATTCGCAATTAAATTCTTGTCATTCACACAAGTAAATCCTTTTGAAGTCAATTTCTTGATCAATGATTTTACTTGCTTCAAATTTTTTTCGTCTGATGCTATATAGTATTTCACACATACACCTCCAAAATATATAACTATTGATACTTTTTACCTATGTTACCTATACTATACATATTCGTTATAAAGAACGCAATATCCTTTCCCCAAAAATAAAAAATAATTAAATGGGGATTTTTTTAGCGAAACTAAAAACCATCATTCCTTTTACAGGTAATGATGGTTTTTTATATTTTATGAGTGCCACTATTATCCCCATCGACTTCAGCTTACTAAAAAAATAATAAAATAATATAATATGTACTGGTCTGACATTCCGGGTTACAAATTCAAGTAATCCAAAATAAAAACCTTGTCCTTTAACCGGCAAGGTTTTTTTATTTTTCATATGTGATATTTTCTATTTCAATTCTGAAGGGTGCAGCCTCGCATATATTAATTCCCCGATCCAGATTCACCTTTTCCATTTCGCTTGCATCCGGGATTGTTTTTTTATCGTGTATAAAATGTTCGACCATGGATTCCAACAGTTCTTGAGCACAAGCTAAGGCATCTAACCGATTCCTCCCGCTAACGGAAGAAATAATTCCTTCTCGCCTAAAATCCGGGAAACAAACTTGAACGGAAAAAGAGTCGATAATCAACGGGTGCTTTTCATAATAGAATACGGCTGGGTACTCAAAGATTTGAATGGTCAAAATATCATCCCTTCATACAATATTTAGATAATTATAATAATTATAACATGAATTTCCATTTTATATAGGTTTAAATTACTTTTCTTTGTTTGTCAAGTTAATACTTACATTCAATAGGTTGATATATCCGTATTGACTACGAAATAAAAAAACACCATGAAAATCAAAATCATGAGAACATTCAAGATTATTCCAATAATGCTGCACACTTTTCCAGCTGTCACTAAACCATTTCCAGATTCACCGGTAAGGTTCATTTCTTGTTTACTTTTCGATGCAAATATTAACCCTAAAATACCTAAAATGATGCCGATGATTGGAATAAACAGGGATAATACCCCCATGATCAATGATACAATCGGTTTGCTATTGCTTCTTTTAATTTCCGACATATTTTCCACCTTCTTTCTTCCTTTATATATACGGTTATTAAAAGCAAAAGATTCATTTTTTGTGTACTCATTCATCAATATTATTCCATTTGATTAAGTAGTCCGCTCCCTTTCCGCCGACTGTCTGCCAAGTCTCCTCGGCACAAGCGCCTGTGGGGTCTCGGCTAGCCAGTTATTCGGTTGAAGTATCATATATCTCTTCAATCCATTAAGGATTACAGTATAAAACCATGAAGGATAACCTAGTCTTAAACTCGGTTCGAATGAGTCCAGCCTACGGTTTCTTCTTAAAATATTATTCCAGTCGATTTCAGAAGTCCGCTCCTTTTCCGCCGACTGTATGGATCTTGGAGTATAAACAAGTTTTAAAATAAGGTTGAGGGTGAGACACTTCCGAATCTCCTAGACAAATAGAAAACGACTCATTTCTGAGCCGTTTTTTTAGGTGCGTTTCAATTCAAGTCTCTGGGCTATCAAAGAAAGGCTATAGTTAACTATGAAATACATGAGAGCTACCATGATCAAAATCGGTATTAAATACTTTTGACTTTGTCCATATATGATTTGACCATGATGGGTCAGTTCCGGCAAAGAGATGACAACCGCTAAAGAGGTATCCTTTAATAAAGAAATGAATTGGCTGACAATGGGAGGAACCATGCGGCGCAGCGCTTGGGGCAGAATAATATGTATCAATGCCTGTGTATAGCTCAAACCTGATGAACGGGCAGCTTCCATTTGGCCTTTATCAATGGATTTCAGTCCACTTCGAATGACTTCAGAAAGCATGGCTGACTCAAAAATTGTCAAGGCAACGATGGCTGCTGGAATGATTTCCAGTTTAATCCGTATCTCCGGCAAAGCAAAATACGTAAAAAATATGATTAATAACAGAGGTAAATTACGTACCGTTTCTACAATCAAAGCTAGTATTTGTGATAACACCGGCACTTTTGCGTATCGGATTATACCTACAAGCCCTCCAATAATGAAACTTAGAATAATGGATATAAAAGCTACCTGGAGCGTTACCCAAAATCCTTCTAATAAAAACTTAAGATTATCTGGTGTATAGGCACCTGCAAAATCCATATCTTATACCTCCCTCAATTACTCTTAGCCAGACGTTTTTCCAAATAACCAACGCCAAAGCTTAAAGGAATGGTAAGAATTAAATAAAAAGCTGCAACGAAAATGTACACATCAAACACGACAAATGTCCTTGAAGAAATCAAATCCCCGTGGTACATAAGATCGAGTCCTGCAACGACAGCCAAAATGGAAGAATTCTTTACTAAATTGATAAATTGGTTCCCTAAAGGAGGAATGACGATTTTAACGGCCTGCGGCAGTATGACGAGCCTCATGGCCTGCCCATATGTCAGACCTGATGAACGGGCAGCTTCCATTTGACCCTTAGGCACGGAGAGTATGCCTGCCCGAATTGCCTCAGCTATGAAAGATGAAGTGTAAATGGTCAAGGCTAATGTCCCTGCATATAGACCGCTTAGTTTAAGACCAAGAAAGAAGAAAAAGGTAATGATCAATAACGGTATGTTCCGAATGAACTCGACATAGGCGGTACCCAGCCAGTTTAGTGGCTTTATTGGCGCAATCCGCATGATGGCAATTAACACACCAAGAATCAAACTCGATACCAACGCGACCAAACTCGACATGATCGTATTTTTAAAGCCTAATAAATACATATCCAGATTCTCTGTTAAAATGGAGAAATCAAGCACGGCATACAACTCCTTTAACTAGTAAGGATGAGCAAAACGCTCATCCTCACAGACAAATGTTCAAATGTTATTCAAGGTCAGCTGCCCATATACATTTCCTAAAATGTTTAGTGTTTAATCCATTTATCATGGATTTCGTCGTACTTGCCTGAATCTTTAAGTGACTTAAGGGCTTTATTCAACTCTTCCACAAATTCAGAATTCCCTTTTTTTACGGCAATTCCATATGGCTCTTCGGTAAATGTACCGCCAACAAGCTCATAGCTTGGATCTTCATCTGCCATTCCATAAAGGATGGAATCATCCGTTGTCAATGCATCCCCTTGTCCGGATTTAAGTGCAGCGAACGCTTCGGAATAGTTTTCAAATTCCAGCACTTGTGCTTCAGGAGCTTTTTCACGGATATTTATGGAAGAAGTAGAGCCCTTGACAGCCAATACCTTTTTCCCTTTCAAACTATCAATACCCTTGATATCGCTGCCCTTTTTGACTAACAAAGATTGTCCCGCGTCGAAGTAAACATCAGTGAAGTCAACTTCTTTTTTACGATCTTCCGTGATTGTCATAGTTGCTACAATTGCGTCGATATCACCATTATTCAATAAGGCCATCCTAGTTTTAGAAGTCACTTCTTTAAATTCAACTTTATTCTCATCACCAAGGATTTCTGCTGCAAGAGCTTTGGCAATATCAATATCAAAGCCTTCTACCTCTCCAGTACTAGGATTCTTCAAACCGAATAGCCTTGTATCATTTTTCACCCCAAAAACGATCTTATCCTTTTCCTTCACTTGTGCTAGAACATCTTTTTCTTTGCCTTTACCTCCACCCTCTTCAGCTTTGTCGGTATCATTCCCCCCGCCGCAACCAGCTAATAAAATGACTGCCAGTAATGATAGCAAAGATAATTTTAACCATTTCTTTTTCTTCAACATGTAATTCACCCCTGTTTTTTATTTAATGATTTAATATACGGCTAAGGAATAAACGAGCCCTCTCTTCACGAGGATTGGCGTAAAACTCAGCCGGAGTTGCCTCTTCTAAAACCCTGCCTTCGTCCATGAATACGATTCGATCCGCCACTTCACGGGCAAATCCCATTTCGTGCGTAACAACCACCATCGTCATTCCTTCATGGGCAAGTGCTTTCATAACATCCAGTACCTCGCCAATCATTTCCGGATCCAAGGCTGAGGTAGGTTCATCAAAAAGCATGATTTCCGGTCCCATTGCCAAACCTCTGGCAATCGCTACCCGTTGCTGCTGTCCACCTGAAAGCTGGGAAGGAAATGAATTTGCTTTATCTCCAATCCCCACTTTGTCCAAATACTTCAGTGCAATCTTTTTTGCTTCCTCTTCGGATTGTCCCAAGACCTTCCTGGGAGCAAGCATGATATTCTCGAGCACGGTTTTATGGGGATACAAGTGAAAATGCTGGAAAACCATACCGATATTCCGACGGAGTTTGTTAATGTCCGTCTTTTTATCCGCTACATTCAAACCATTTATTGAAAGGGATCCTTCCGAAATGGTCTCTAGACGATTAATGCATCGAAGCAGTGTACTTTTTCCTGATCCGGAAGGTCCGATGACCACTACCACTTCCCCTTTCTTGATTGTTAAATTAATTTCTTTCAATACATGGAAATCGCCATAATACTTATTCACTCGGTCAAAAACTATCATAATTAGCACCCCGCCCATAATCAATCTTCGAAACTGAATATTTATAATAATCAGAATTATAAAAACGTACTATAACATTCTCTTAACTCGATTCATATCTTATGTATAATCCTTTCTTCCAATATTATTTCCCAATATTTCGATAGTGTTAGGGAAGCGACCATTTTTATTGTTATTTTAAACTAGTAATTTAAATAATATATTCAATATTCACACTTTTTATTATATATAATATTTCTTAAAATTACCATATAAACTTTAAATTGTTAAAAACGTTATCATATTTCATGATATTATTGCTATATTCCATATAAATGTTAAATTTTAACTTATTTCCCCTTGGAAAAATTCCCGCTTTTTATAAAAATCATTTATTTCCCGAAAGCTGAATACGCTTTTAATAATATAAAAAGACAGCATTTGCTGTCTTTTCGTATTATTCCATTATCGCATCTTCAAATGGTGCTGAATACAAACCCCTTGGCGCCAGCATATCCGTATCCGATTCATGAATTTCCCCATTGTGGGTATATGGACCTGCTGGAAAAAAATCAAACAAATCACTTTCCTTATGTATGATCAAGAAATAATCGTATAAATCATCCATAAGTTCCTGATGTTCATCTATTTTCATGATTTCACCACATTCATCAATTTCAAAGTTTTCATTAATCGCATCTTGAAGTTCCTCATTATTTGAATACGCGATATAAAAATCGACATCTCCGCACTCCATGCAGAGCAAGAGTTTTTCTTCCAGTGCTTCTTCAAAGGTTTTCAGGACGATTTCCTTTAGTATGGCATCAATCTTTCCAGGATTAATCAATTTAATTTTAGTCTGGAACACAAAACCCCTCCAATCAAATACTGGCATTAAAATACCAAACGCCAGTTTAATAAGCTACTCTTTAATATTAAAATGAAATTGTTGAAATCATTTTTTCATCAACACCTAAATAAAGGCCATAAGTTCATGTACCGCAATGGGTACCCAGCCCAAGATTTGGTCATCAAGGGCAATGCCTATAATTAGGCCGGATCTCGTTTATTGGATAGGAAACGTCCGATTCGTGTTTAAAATAAGTTTGCCCACATAATTAGAATCATAATCTTCTATAATACAAAGAAAAAGATGATGGGAAGCGTAATCAGGCTTAAAGATGTACTGATGAATGTAGCACTTGAAACGAATTCAGGCTCCGTATTGAATTGGAGCGCATACATTGTAGTGTTGGCCGCCGTTGGCATGGCAGCTACGATGATCATGATATGCCTGACCATTTCACCCACTGGCAAGGCAAGTGCTAACAGGAAGGCAATTGCTGGTGAAACGGCAAGTTTAAGGAGTAGCGAAACTGATAGCTTTCGATAGGCAATTTTTTTCAGGGAAATGTTGGCCAGCTGCATTCCCAGTGTAATCATGATTGTCGGGATCGCTGCGTTTGCAACAAGATTAATAGCTTCCATAACCGAATTGCTTAAAGGTATGTTCACGAACTGAAAGGCTGTTCCTGCAATAGCTCCATATACAATTGGCATTCGACATACCGCTTTAATTGCTGTATGAACTCCGTTTCCTTCAGGACTGCCCTTTGCTGCAAAATAAATGCCGATCGTGCACATCACTAACTGCTGTCCCACCATAAGGATGATTGCATAATCGAGTCCTGCGGCTCCGAATAACAGGAAAATGACGGGTGTACCGTAATTCCCGTTATTCATGAATGCCGATGCCAATATCATGCCGCTTGTTTCAGTGACTGTATAATTGCGAAAAAAAGATATAATGTAGACTACCAGTATGAGAGAAAGACAAAGTACTATCGTGAATAAGAACAGGTAAAAATAATTAATCGTAAATTCTGCGGAATAAAAAGTCCGGAACACGAGAAAAGGTGACATTAAATATAATGCCATCGTGGAAATCGATTTTGTATCAAGATTAAACTTTTTCTGACCAATGAAACCTAAAACAAATATACCGAATATCGGTAATAGAACTCCCAAAAAACCCATGCATATCACCTTCATAATTCTAATGATTTTCTTCTAACAATATCAGTTTTATAATTATTTGTAAAAATTCTTTTAAATCCTTTCGATTGCACGTCATAAATTGATTTTTCTTTATTTTCAGAAAACGATATTCTGTTTCCCCAGACATATGGTATATTGTTTATTATATTTACGTTAAAAAACGTAACATTAACACTTTTTGGTTATTAATATATGAAGGGGTGTTTTTTTAGTGGATGTAAAATTCATGGAAATGGCTGTTCGGCTTGCAAATGAAAATGTACTGGCTAAGAACGGAGGTCCTTTTGGTGCTATAATCGTAAAAGATGGCAAAGTCGTGGGCAGAGGATGTAATAATGTGACAACGGCCAACGATCCAACTGCTCACGCCGAGGTACAGGCGATTCGTGATGCATGCAGGAATCTCGACAGCTTCCAGCTTACAGATTGTGAAATTTACACTAGCTGCGAGCCATGCCCCATGTGCATCGGTGCTATTTATTGGGCACGTCCAAAAGCCATTTATTACGCATGCACTAAAGAAGACGCTGCAGTTATTGGCTTTGATGATCACTTTATCTATCAAGAACTTGCCCTGCCAATGGAAAACCGCACAATTAAAATGAAACAATTGTCTTTTAATGACCACGATTTACCATTCCGAACATGGGAAACCAATACGGAAAAAGTGAAATATTAACTGGTTTTTATGGCCAAAGGGGTTATGAATATGAAAAAAAACTTGCTTAAAAGGAGAATTGACGTTGCATCAGGAAGAACACCTGCAGATTGCGTCATTAAGAACGGGCAAATCATAGATGTATTCAATGGTGATATCTATACTGGCGACATTGCGATCGCCGATGGTTATTTTGCTGGAATTGGGCATTATGAGGGTACTTCGGAAATCGATGCTTCAGGAAAATTCGTATGCCCTTCCTTCATTGATGGCCATGTTCATATAGAATCATCAATGGTCAGGCCTTATGAACTTGCAAAAATCCTCCTTTTACATGGTGTGACCTGCATCGTTGCAGATCCTCATGAAATTGCCAATGTTTCTGGCAAAAAGGGCATGGAATATATGATTGAACAATCCGATCAACTTCCTTTTGATTTTTACTTCATGATGCCCTCTTGTGTACCTGCTACGGAGTTTGAACATTCTGGTGCTGTCTTAAGAAGTGAAGATTTAATTTCCTTTTATCAAAACCCGAGAGTGCTTGGTTTAGCCGAAGTAATGAATTTCCCTGCCGTTTCACATACAGATGAAGATATGCTGCAAAAAATATACGATGCAAACAGACTGGGCAAAAGCATCGATGGTCATGCAGCTGGATTATCCCAACAACAGCTCGATGTTTATCTAAGTGCAGGCATTAAAACAGATCATGAATGCACTACAGCGGAAGAGGCAAAAGAAAGACTGCGTAAAGGAATGTATCTTATGATCAGGGAAGGCACCGTCGCCAAAGACTTAATTAACCTGATTCCAGTTATTAATGAGAAGAACTCCCGCCGTTGTTTATTCGTCACCGATGACCGGCACCTAGATGATATAGTTTCTGAAGGAAGTATCGATCACAACGTTCGACTTTCCATAGAAACAGGTGTCCCGCCAATTACCGCCATTCAAATGGCGACCATTAATGCAGCAGAATGCTTTGGATTAAAGGAACATGGTGCAATTGCACCTGGATACAAGGCAGACTTCCTACTACTGGATGATCTTGATTCAGTCATCCTCCATTCGGTCTTCAAAGATGGAAAGCTTATGGTACAAAATAATCGATTGCTTAACTATCCAGCTGATGAGAAACAGGTTTTTACCGACGGGTTGAAGCACTCTGTTCAATTTCATGAAATAACCGGAGATGATTTCGCGATACCTTTTAAAAATGAGTTCGCTAATATTATTGAGATAACTCCAAACAGCTTGATTACAAAGCATTCGATTGAACCGGTCACACTTAATCATGATGGTCTATTTCAGTTCTCCGAACATGTTGATCATCTAAAACTTGCTGTTATTGAACGGCATCATATGACCAAACAAGTGGGCCTGGGAATCGTCAAAGGGCTCGGGTTGAAATCAGGAGCCATTGCCACGACAGTAGCCCATGATTCACATAATTTGATCATTGCCGGAACGAATGACCAGGATATGCTTCTGGCAGCTAAGGAAATCAAAAAAATTCAGGGTGGATTGACTGTAATCCAAAATGGGGAAATACTAGCTTCCCTTCCCCTTCCAATAGCTGGATTGATGAGTGAATGCAATTATATGGATGTGGTCCATTCATTGAAGCACATCGATGAAGCCTTATTGAAACTCGGTGCTAACAGGCATTTCAACCCTTTTCTTACACTTGCCTTCTTGGCGCTACCAGTCATCCCTGAAATCAAACTGACGGATCAGGGTTTATTTTCCGTTTCTGAGTTTAGGCATATACCCATCGAAGCTTCAAAGCCAGTCGATTTAAATTAACCCGCTAGGCGGGTTTTTTTCATATCTCCCAAAAAAATTCTAAAAGAAAAAGGTTCCGACTCAACATAAAATGGGAAAAGGATATATGCGCATCATCTATGTTAAAATAAAAATAAACACAATTCTTTCTTGGAGGAGATAAATATGGCAAAACATAATCAACAGAACATCATTGGATACATAGGCACTTACACAAAAGGAAACAGCGAAGGTATTTACCGATTTACTTTAGATACAGCAGAAGGAAAGCTCAGTACACCGGTACTTGCAGCAGAATTGACCGATCCGACTTATGTCGCCATCAGCCATGACAAAAAGAATCTCTACGCCATTTTAAAAGAAGCGGGCAGCGGTGGAGTTTCAGCCTATTCGATTAATGAAGATTCAGGTGAGCTTACCTTCTTAGGCAAACAACTTACACCAAATGGCTCTTCCTGCCATATAAGTGTCGACAGCAAGAAACAGGTTTTGGTCACTTCCAGTTATGGAGAAGGCGTGATTGAATCATATCCGCTTAATGACGATGCGACACCTTTGCCTGTATCATCAACTGTTCAACATGAAGGGCATGGACCGAATGAAGAACGTCAGGAAAAAGCACACACTCACTTCGCTGGTTTCACGCCGGATGAAAGGTTC
Source organism: Peribacillus sp. FW305-BF15 (assembly GCF_058783805.1). NCBI lineage: Bacteria > Bacillati > Bacillota > Bacilli > Caryophanales > Bacillaceae > Peribacillus > Peribacillus sp. FW305-BF15. The sequence continues at coordinate 12,553 of NZ_JBYSYV010000012.1, forward strand.
ATTGCTGTTGTCGACCTCGGAATAGATAAAGTAATAACCTATAAAATACATAATGGGGTTTTGGAAGAAGTAAACAGCTTATCTGTTGCTCCCGGCAGCGGACCACGGCATCTGACCTTCCACCCAAACGGTAAATTTGCGTATGTCATGGCAGAACTTGTACCAGAAGTGATTGTTTTGAGCTTCGATAGTCAAACCGGTAGTTTTTCTGAATTGCAAACGGTACGGACCGTCCCTGAAGATTTCAAGGAAAATAACCAAGGAAGCGCCATTCATATTTCTGATGACGGGCGATTCATATATGCCGCAAACCGCGGACATGATAGTATTGCCGTTTACGAAATCAATGAAGAAACAGGCAAACTGGCATTCGTGCAGCTGGTTTCCACCGAAGGACATTGGCCGCGTGATTTTTCATTGGACCCTAGCGGAAAATTTCTGATCGCTTCTAATGAACAATCAGGAAACTTGACACTATATGCCCGGAATGAACATGACGGAAAATTAACATTATTGCAAAAGGATGTTCAAGTTCCCTTCCCTGTTTGCGTAAAATTCTTATAATCCATAATAAAAGAGGATTGAAGCTTTCACTGCAGCTTCAATCCTCTTTTTTATGCCCTACTTTAATCCCAATTCTCTGCCATTTCGGGAAAATCTATATACGGGTTACGATTACCCTGCATTTCATGTATAGCGAGGTTTCTATGTTTTTCATAAGTGCTGACGGGAAAAAGCCGATGCCATTCCAAAAGCAGTGCCAGGTCGATATTGCCGCTATCGATGATTCCCTCATATCTGAGTAAAAAATACAAAGTTGCCCTCGCCACGATCCCTTTTCCGTATTCGGGCTCGAATTTACTTTCGTCTGATTTCCCGCAACCCGCTTTTATACCGGAAGCCGATCTTTCAGGGATATAATCCTCAAAATCATGATATGGATAGTTACTCCGGCTGCTATTACACGTTGGTTCACAGGCAAACAGATGATGCAAATCCCCCCTCATCGGTTCTTTTTTATCGAACCATGATTGAGGTACTACATGTTCACAATTAACGAGAATATTCTCCGAATTTGTTGATTCAATACCTCTTGACAATACTTCCAGTATACGGATATCTTCCTCAATCACTTGTGCAGGATCCATGCCTTTACCGGAATACAGACTTTTCAGCTGGCCATTTTCCTGTAAGTCCACCCATGGGTAAACATGACGATGCGGTGAGTAGTTCAGCTGGTTTTTATGGGTTGCCACAAGTAGGTCCTTCAATCCTTCCCGGTCCAAGGAACCATCTTTGTAGTATGCTAGCTTAAGTTCCTTATCTTTGGTTTCATCATAGTATTCGCGGTTTTCATTGAAGTTGACTAGTGCAGCCATTGCCATTTCCCGTTCTTTTTCAAGTACTTCAAAACTATACTTCATCCACTCATCCCCCCGCTTCTATTAAAAACCTAACTTTTACCCTAATTAAAGCTTAATAGAAATAGACCGAAAAAAAAAGGTGCTTTAGAAGGGTCTAACGAAGAATTTCAATAAAATGGGTAAGGATTTTCGCTGTCATTCCCCATATTACCCGACCATTATATAAGTAAAAATACTCTTCCATCTGTTTTGGCTGCCATTTATAATTCTCCCCGCCAACGACTAAATCATGGGGGAAGTTTGCATGCGGTTCCACTTTATATTCCACATGATAAATTTCTGGCGGTTTTTCCATGAAAAAGGAAAGCGGGACCGTAAAAATGGTTTCTACCTCAGCTGGATTAGGTATTATCCGTTGATGGTTACGAACAAATCCTGCATAAGGATAGACAATCATCCCGAATGGAGATACCAAATAATCGATCGGAAAGACGTTTTCGATATCTTCTTTTCGCAAATTAAGCTCCTCATATGTTTCCCTTAGGGCAGCAGCCTGTTCATCTTGATCCAGCTTGTCTATTTTCCCGCCCGGAAAACATATATCCCCCGGCTGCCTCCTCAGTTTGTGCGAACGCTCTTCGAAAAGAACATGAATTCCATCTTCTTTCTCTATAAGCGGTACCAATACAGCATACTTTGAAAAATTCCCACTCCCTAAAATTTCAGGGATATGTAATGTTAATTTTTTTGTTATATCTTCATTATTCATGTCCCTCACCTCTTCTGCCGGATAATATAGATATTCTATCACTACTCCTTATCATTCCATTTTCGAACATCCGCTATAACTAAGCAAGGAAAACGATTCCAAAATATCGCCTATAATTTCTATTAGATTCCTTTACCTCTTATTCTTCTTTGATCATAGACAAAAGCACCGTTCAAAGTTCCGAACGGCGCTAAAACTGACGTATCAGCCTCATTTTAAAAGCAAGTTATGTGTATCAACAGGCACATGCGTGAAATTGTTGAATATTCAGTTTCTTCATTTTATTTTCATAATTCAGCTAACGTTCGCTTTACCGTCGCTATGATGAATGCGAAATCCTCTTCAGTTATACTAAGCGGGGGAGCAAGAGTCAGGATATTATTGAAACCTGCTACTGTATCGCCATTTTTCCCTATGATCAGCCCCTTTTCTTTGCATGAAGCAATGACTTTATTGATTTTGGAAAGTTCGATCGGCTGTTTTGTCAGTTTATCTTCCACTAGTTCGATGCCTACCAACAAACCTTTCCCGCGTACATCCCCAACATTGGGATGAGATTTGATTTCTTCAAACTCTTGCAGAAAGCGTAGCCCTAACTCCTTGGACCGTTCAATTAGTTTTTCATTTTCATATATTTCAATATTCTTCAAAGCGACAGCACAGGCAGCAGGATTGCCGCCAAATGTATTTACATGCCGAAAGCGGTCATAAACGTCTGAGCCAATATACGCTTCATAAATTTCACGTTTGACGGCTGTAGCTGATAATGGCAAATAAGCGCTCGTGATTCCTTTAGCCATTGTTATGATGTCTGGTTTTACATCATAGTTCATAAATCCGAATTTCTTACCAGTTCGGCCAAACCCGCAAATGACCTCATCCGAAATGAGAAGGACACCATTTTTCTCACAAATTTCTTTGACACGTTTCATATAGCCATCGGGCGGCATCAAAATTCCGCCCCCGGTGATGATTGGTTCCATGATGACCGCAGCCACCGTTTCGCTCAGCTCCCATGTAATGGTATTTTCAATTTCCGCTGCACTTTTTTCACCGCTTTCATCCTCTGGATTTCGGTAAGAATCTGGCGGTGATACATGAAGAAACCCTGGGGCGAGAGGTTCGTATTTATATTTTCGCTGTGCCTGCCCGGTAGCTGACAGGGCTCCCATTGAATTGCCATGATAGCCGCGATAACGCGAAATGAATTTATAGCGTCCATGTTCACCCTTTTGCTGATGATACTGCCGCGCAATTTTAAAGGCCGCCTCATTGGCTTCTGAACCGCTGTTAGAGAAGAAAATCACATAATCCCCACCAAGCCATTCATTTAATTTCTCCGCTAGCTTAATAGCCGGGATGTGGCTATTCGTTAAAGGGGCATATGGAAGTTCCTTCAGCTGCTCGTAAGCTGCTTCAGCCAGTTCCGTGCGGCCATAACCGACGTTGACACACCATAAACCAGACATCCCATCCAGGAAGCGATTCCCATCAACATCCGTAATCCATGCTCCTTGCCCGTTTTTAATTACCATTGCACCAGGGGTGGGTTCAGCCCCTTTCATATGATGCCACACATATTTACCATCCATCGCTTTAAGATCCTGACCCTGTTTTTCAACCTGCATAAGCTACACTCCTCCTAAAATAATGTATAAAGGAAGGCCGACCACAAATTGCGCCGACCCCCTTTTTCCTATCAGTATCTTGCCGTTAACATTTTCTTTCTCGTGTAAAATTCCACGCCGTCTTTCCCATTGGCATGAAGGTCCCCATAAAACGAACTTTTATATCCGGAAAATGGAAAGAATGCCATTGGCGCGGGTACCCCAAGGTTAATGCCAAGCATCCCTGCATCAATTTCTTCGCGAAATTCCCGGATGGCTTTTGCACTATCCGTATAGAGGCAGGCACCATTGGCAAATTCGGATTGATTGGTCAATTCAATTGCTTCTTCAAGAGTATTAACTCGTACTATGGATAAGACAGGAGCAAAAATTTCATCACTCCATATTTTCATGTTTGTTTTTACATGATCAAATAATGTCGGTCCAACGTAATAGCCTTTTTCCTGATCGCCTTCATTCCTGCCATCACGAAGGAGGACAGCTCCTTCTTTTTCCCCGATTTCAATATATTGTTCTGTTCTTTTTTTATGAGTATCACGGATTACAGGTCCCAGGAAAACGTCCTTATCCATTCCATTTCCAATCTTGATGTTATCCGCTGCAGCCTTTAATTTCCCAACGAGCGTATCTCCCACTTCTCCCACCGCAACAACCACTGACGCAGCCATGCAGCGCTCGCCTGCAGATCCGAAAGCTGCATTCGTTATGTTCGTTACGGCATTATCCAAATCTGCATCAGGCATGACGATCGAATGATTTTTCGCACCCGATAAAGCCTGGACACGTTTTTTATAGGCAGCTGCCGTTTTGTATACATACTCTGCGACAGGCTGGGATCCCACAAATGATACCGCTTTAATGTCTTCATGTTCCAAAATCCCATTCACGACATCGTGGGCACCATGGACAATATTGACAACACCATCCGGAACACCGGCTTCTGTCAATAATTCCACGAGACGGTTGGCCAAAAGCGGTGTCCGTTCTGAAGGTTTTAAGATAAACGTATTTCCACAAGCTATTGCCAGCGGGAACATCCAACATGGCACCATCATCGGGAAATTAAACGGCGTAATCCCGGCAACGACACCCATTGGATAACGATACATGCCAGATTCAATGCCTGGGGAAATATCAGGAAGCTGACTTCCCATCATCAAGGTAGGGGCACCTGCTGCGAACTCCACGCATTCAATCCCGCGCTGAACCTCACCATATGCTTCTGTATAGCTTTTTCCGTTTTCCATAGTGACCAGCTTTGCAAGCTCATCCCAGTGTTCAATCAGTAATTGCTGGTAACGGAATAAGAAGCGAGCTCTTTTTGGAACGGCGACCTTTTTCCATTCTTTATACGCCTTTTTAGCAACCTCCACCGCTTGGTTTACATCTTCCTTTGTTGAAAGGGGTACGATTGCCAATGCTTCTCCTGTTGCCGGGTTAGGCACTTGTTCATGTTTCGAAGTTGTGGAATCAACCCATTTGCCACCGATATAATTTTTCAAGGTTTCTACTTCATTGATAACTGTCATTAAATAAACCCTCCATTTCAACACGATTTCATAGTTTCATTATATTTTTCTAAACGACTTTTTACATTAGACGTTTTGTATAGTTTTTGATTCAATATTTGCACATATTGTTTGTTTCTGGCTTTCCACCATAATCAACAACAGAAATTCACGATTTCGCAAACGATGTATATTTTTCTTATACTTTCCCTTTAATCAGCTGACTACGCGGCCATCATTTTATAATGGAATATAGCTTTAGATCTTGATGCTTCCCCTTGACGAACATTCCTTTTCTGATGATTCCCTCAAAAGACATACCAGCCTTTTGCATGACTCGCTCTGAAACTGAATTTTCAACGAAGCACCTTGCTTGTATTCGAACTAGGTTCATATTTTCGAAGCCAAAGGCGATTATCTTTTGGGCTGCCTCCGTCATCAAGCCACTCCCCCAATATTCTGGTGCAAGCACATACCCTATTTCCGCACGATGATGGTCAACCTGCCATGAAACAAAATCAATGGTACCTATCAGCTTACCGCTTTCCTTGTGTTCTATGCCCCATGGAGCGATTTTCTTACCCTCATAATTTTGAAGGATAAATCGGATAAAATCTTTTGTATCACTTAGGGAACGATGGGCTTCCCAGGTGACGTAACGGGAAACTTCATTGTTGGATGCATAAGCGAACATGTCTTCGGCATCATTCATGGTGACTTTCCTCATGATCAATCGTTTTGATTCCAGGGCAGGCAGCTGTCCATATATCTCTTTCACGTTCATGATTACACCCCATTCCATTGATTATTAGTATTATAGCAAGATTGGTAAGCAATCGCCTTCCCAATTGAAATATTATCGAAATTTACGTATAATTCAGAAAAAATATCCTGGAGGATAATTATGTCAAAAAGAAAACTCATAATAAGCCAAAATTTGAATGAAATCTTATTACAGAAGATCCAAGAATTGATTCCCGAGTGGACTGTTATCACCGGGAGATCCCCGGAAAAATGGAGAGATCATATTGCCGATGCAGAAGTCATCGCAGGCTGGAAAGCGGAAATGTCTGTATCGATTGCTGCAAGCGATGTTAAATGGATCCAGACATGGAGTGCAGGAGTGAATGCTTTACCCCTGGACAATTTAGAACAAAAGAATGTTCAGATTACAACTGCAAACGGCGTTCATGCGTATCCCATTTCAGAGACAATTTTCGCGTTAATGCTTGCCTTAACAAGAAAAGTAGATACATATATTAAGCAACAGCAGACAAGGACCTGGCATCACGCACATATGAAGCAGGAAATTCATGAAAAGACCATCGGAATCATCGGTGTCGGGAAAATCGGAAAGGAAACCGCAAAAATTGCCAAGGCTTTTGGCATGACCGTATTAGGGATGCGCCATTCCGGTAAATCAGAAGAATTCGTAGATGAGATGTTCACACAAAAACAATTGATTGATCTTCTTCCTAGGTGTGATTATATTGTCGTGACATTACCATTGACCCCAGAAACAAGGAATATGTTCGGTAAAAACGAATTCAAGTTAATGAAGCGCTCCGCATTTTTCATTAATATAGGAAGGGGAAACCTGGTCATTCAAAACGAATTGATTCAAGCGCTTAAGGACAAAGATATTGCAGGTGCTGGTCTTGATGTGTTTGAAACGGAGCCACTACCTGAGAAAAGCCCTTTATGGGAGTTGAACAACGTAATCATCACGCCGCACACATCCGGAAATACGGAATTTTACGACCAAAGGCTAATTCAGGATATTTTCATGCCGAATTTAAAGGACTATCTAAATGGTAAAACACCTTCAACAAATTTACTTGATTACAAAAAAGGGTATTAAGAATTGTTCATTTTCTGTATACATTAATAATCTTTCCTTGTTAGCTTGCAGATTCCGACATTATCTGTTATATTTAAAAAGAATTATTTTTGTTCGGGAAGATTGATAAGTGAAAAACTTTTCGTCTAATGATTGAGCAAGGGTAGTAACACAATGTGTGGATTCACACTAGGAGGCAACAACAATGGAACAAGGTAAAGTAAAATGGTTTAACGCAGAAAAAGGATTTGGCTTCATCGAACGCGAAAACGGAGACGATGTATTCGTACATTTCTCAGCTATCCAAAGCGAAGGATTCAAATCATTAGACGAAGGTCAAGAAGTTACTTTTGAAGTTGAGCAAGGTCAACGTGGACCCCAAGCTACTAACGTTCAAAAAGCATAATTTTAAATACAATATATAACGGACCCTACTTGTAGGGTCTGTTTTTTTTTGATCAAAAAAACAATCATAAAAAAACCCTATTCACAGGGAATAGGGAACATGAAACAAGTTTAGTAAATGGTAAACCTAGTATAACACACTAAGAAAAGAAACCCTAATTTATCCGAAAAGTAAAAATTATCAAGCACTTCCGAAGCCCTCGATATCGACCTTACCATTCATTCATTTCTTATCCGCTTCATATGTTCGATCCGTTCCCCACGGATAAAACGGAGGCATATCCGTGCTGCTTTTCATTTTGAAATCGGCTTTCCTTTTTTCGAGAAAAGCTTCAATTCCTTCTAGTGCATCAGCTTGTTTTCCGGTCCAATGAATCATTTTCGATTCTATTTTGTGTGATTCAACAGGATGGTTCGCACCGAGCATGGACCACATTAACTGCCTGGATAGCGTCACAGAGACGGAAGATGTATTTTCCGCAATGTCTGTCGCAATCTCCATTGCTGCAGACATCAATTCTTCTGGCTCGACGATCTTGTTTACCAGCCTTCCCTCATATGCTTCACTGGCCGTAATCATCCTGCCGGTAAAAATCCATTCGGAAGCTTTGCCCATTCCGACAAGTCTAGGCAAGAACCAGCCGCTGCATGCCTCCATCGTTATCCCCCGCCTTGCAAATACAAAACCCATCTTTGCATCTGTTGAAGCAATTCTAATGTCCATGGGCAAAGTCATTGTTATCCCGATCCCGACTGCCGCTCCATTAATGGCTGCTATCATAGGTTTCTTCATCTCAAAAATCCGTAATGACAACATTCCTCCTGCATCGCGATATTCAACCAAAGGAGTGTGATCCATAAACGTTTCTGCACCTTTTTCCAAATCCATTCCAGCACAAAAAGCATCCCCAGCGCCAGTTAATATGACGGCTCTTACGTCATCATTTTCATCCGCTTCATTAAAAGCGCGAATCATCTCCTCACACATCTTTTCATTGAAAGCATTCATTCTCTCTGGACGATTAAGAGTAACAATCATGACACGATCGACGATCTCACTAGTTATCGTGGAATACAATAACAGTCCCTCCTTCTCTCACAAATTGAAACATTCAACAGAATTTTATATTTACATATAATTACATTTTATATGTTTTAATTTCAGATTCCTAGTTTTTTATTTTGACATGCTGATAAATAATTTGATAATCGTTTCTATTCTAAAAATATTTTACATAAATGTGTAAAAAAAGACCAGTCGCAAATGCAACTGGTTTTTTTGTTTACCAATATAAATGACAAGCAACGAAATGCCCTGGTTTTTGTTCTTTCCATTCAGGTACAGCACTGGAGCATATCTCCATCGCCTTAGGGCAGCGCGTCCGAAATACACAGCCGCTCGGCGGATTGATCGGACTTGGTACATCACCTTTAAGGACGATCCTTTCCCGTTTAATAGTCGGGTCTGGTATCGGCACTGCGGATAGCAAGGCCTGTGTGTATGGGTGTAGCGGATCTTTCGTTAAAGAATCACTATCCGAAAGTTCCATCATTCTTCCAAGGTACATGACTAAAATGCGATCTGAAATATACTTGACCATCGATAAATCATGCGCGATGAATAAATAAGTCAATCCCATTTCTTTTTGCAGTTCTTTTAATAAGTTAACCACTTGGGCCTGTATCGAAACATCCAAGGCAGAGATTGGTTCATCACAAACGATGAATTTAGGATTTAATGCCAATGCCCTTGCAATTCCAATACGCTGGCGCTGACCACCACTGAATTCATGCGGAAAACGAGTGATATGTTCCGGACTTAAACCAACCAGCTTTAATAGGTCTTCCACCCGTTTTCTTCGCTCTTTACCTTTTGATATCCCATGAATGGCAAGTGGTTCCCCAATCAATTCCTCCACCTTCATCCTTGGGTTCAAGGATGCGTAAGGATCTTGGAAAATCATTTGTATTTCACGGCGGATATGTGACATTTCCCCAGGTTTGTAATCGAAAATATTTTTCCCCTGAAAAAGAACTTCTCCATCTGTCGGTTCATATAATCGAGTGATTGTACGACCTGCAGTCGACTTACCGCAACCGCTTTCCCCAACAAGACCGACAGTTTCCCCTGGATAGATTTTGAGATCCAAACCATCTACCGCTTTCAGCGATTGAGAACCGATAGGAAAATGCTTCTTCAGATTCTTTATTTCAACAAGAGGAGAATTTTCGTTGTATGTCTTTTCTTTTACGGCCTTATTTTTCAGTGAAACCATTGGTTCTCCTCCTTTATACGTTAGTCGGTGCTTGTACCTGTGCTGCCTTGGCCATCGGGTGGTGCAGCCAGCATGCGGCTGTCTGACCTTCTTCCACTACTTCAAGCTCCGGATCATGGTCTTTGCACACTTTCATTGCTGATTCACATCTTGGGTAAAATGGGCATCCTTTTGGCGGATCCAATAAATCAGGTGGTGATCCGATAATCGGAACCAACGGAGCCGTTTTTTCCATATCCAGCCTCGGCACCGTTTTAAGCAAACCTCTTGTATAAGGATGCTGCGGGTTTGAAAATATTGCCTCTACCGTACCCGTCTCCACAACCTTGCCTGCATACATGACGACTACCCGTTCACAAGTTTCCGCAACCACACCTAAATCATGAGTGATTAAAATGATGGAAGTATCCATTCTTCGTTGGATATCTTTCATCAGTTCCAAAATTTGCGCTTGTATCGTTACATCCAATGCAGTTGTAGGTTCATCGGCAATCAGTAATTTCGGTTCACAAGCAAGGGCCATCGCTATCATTGCCCTTTGGCGCATACCACCTGAAAACTCATGCGGATATTGCTGCATCCTTTTTTCCGGCTGTGGAATACCTACTAGTTTCAGTGTTTCCAACGCCCGTTCGTATGCATCATTTCGGGACATATTTTTATTATGCTTTAAAATGCCTTCCATGATCTGGCTGCCGATTTTTGTCGTTGGATTGAGCGAAGTCATCGGATCCTGGAAAATCATGCTGATTTCATTCCCGCGAATCTTCTGCATTTCCTTTTCACTCATTTTAAGAAGGTCTTTACCGCCAAAGTTTATCGACCCTTTTCCATACTCTGCCGGGGGTGTTTCCAATAATCTCATGATAGATTTCGCTGTAACACTTTTGCCGCATCCGGACTCCCCAACAATTGCAACGGCTTCCCCTTTTTTCACGCCAAAGTTCACACCGCGAACCGCTTGCACTTTACCTGCATAAGTATGGAAAGTGATTTGTAAATCGTTGACTTCTAATAGGTTCTCCATCATCGTCCCTCCTATTCTAGTAATATCAAATCATTATGTTAGGACTCATTTATTTCCGTAGTTTTGGATCTAAGGCATCCTGCAATCCGTCACCAGCCACATTGAACGCGAACATCGTTAAGGAAATCAATATTGCCGGGATTAACAGTTGATAGAAATTCCCTACCAGAATGCTTCCCAGTGCATCACTTGTCAATGTTCCCCAGCTTGCCTGAGGTGCCGGAACTCCCAGTCCCAAAAAGCTAAGTGTAGCTTCGGCAAAAATGGCAGTAGGTACAGTCAACGTTAAATTGACAAGGATCGGTCCCATTGTATTTGGAATCATGTGTTTTCTTAAAGTCCAGCTCGTATTGGCTCCAGAGATTGTAGCAGCATGGATATATTCATTCTCTTTCAGTTGTAAAACCTGGCCCCGTACCAGTCGCGCCATCGGAATCCACCCCGTAATCGACATCGCAATGATGATCGGCAGAATACCAGGTTTTAATACGACCATCATTAAGATAACCATCAATAGGTATGGAATCGCATAGATCACCTCAGCGAAACGCATCATGATATTATCCGTGCGTCCACCGCGAATGGCAGAAATCCCGCCATAAAGGACACCAATTAAAAAGTCGATAAGCGCTGCCATCAATCCAATGAACAAGGATATCCTTGCACCGTACCAAGCTCGCGTAAATAGATCCCTTCCTGATGAATCCGTTCCAAACCAATGCTCGCTATTTGGGCTAAGATTCTTTTTATCGAAATCTTGTCCATAATAAGTATATCCGTTAATGTACGGACCAAAAATCGCCATCAAGACCAAGAGGATTATAAGAATAAACCCCGTCATCGCCAGCTTATTTTCTTTAAATCGACGCCAGACGTCAGACCAATATGAAACTGTAGGTCTTGCTATTTTTTCCGCTTCCTTAAAGTTGCCGTCGGCGGGTTGGAACATATCTTCGGTTAAATGCACTTTATCTGCCATTATTTCTTCTCCCCCGTCACTTTAATTCTAGGATCAATCAACGTATAGGCTATATCAACGATGAATATCAATAAAATAAGCACCGCACTATACACAATTGTGGAACCAAGAATCACCGGGTAGTCCCTGTTGGATATTCCCTTTACGAACATATCTCCCATGCCAGGAATACCAAAAATTCGTTCAATGATGAAGCTTCCTGTCACGATATTAGCCGTAAGGATGCCCAGAACCGTGATAATCGGCAATAACGCATTCCGAATCGCATGTTTGATTATGACACCGCTCCGTTTCAATCCTTTGGCTTTTGCTGTCAAAATGTAATCCTGCCCCATTACTTCAAGCATGCTTGTCCGCATCAGTCTCGCGATGAAAGCAAGCGGCATCATGGAAAGGGCAATGGATGGTAAAATGGTATGCTGCCATGTCGCCCATGTAGCAACAGGGAATATATTCCACTTAATTGCAAAATAATTGATTAAAATAGTCGCCAGGATAAAGTTAGGAACGGAAATCCCTACGATGGCAATGATCATTGATAAATAGTCGGGCCATTTATTTCTTTTCAGTGATGCCACGACACCCAAAATGAGGCCAAAGAAGATGGCAATCACCAAGGCTTGTGCCCCTAAGTGCAAGGACACCGGAAACCCCTTCAAAATGTAATCATTCACGGAAATGGATGAGGATTTCAATGAAGGACCAAAATCAAATTGAACGACTTCCAATAAATAATTCCCATATTGGGTCAACAACGGCTTGTCCAATCCATAGTGGACTTGAAGGTTTTCATAAACAGCAGGAGGCATGGCTCCTTCTTTTGCAAATGGATTTCCCGGAATCGTATGCATTATGATGAACGTTAATGTAATAACAGCCCATAAAGTAATAATCGCCCATTTAAAACGGTTTAATGTATATCTCAACATGGTAATCACCCCAATCATCGATTTTCTAAGAAGTTGAAAACGGAAATGAATGCATGAAATATTCAAATTCGCAATTGAAAAATGGGGTATGTCCTTAATCGGACATACCTCCCATTTCACTATTATCCTTCTATTATTTTTTATCCGCGTAAATAAAGTTCGGATAAGCGTTAATTGGAGCATAAACTCCAGTAACATTCGATTTAACCATATATGGTTTAGTATAGAAGTAAACCGGAAGGATCGGCATTTCGTCAATCATGACTTTCTCTGCTTTATGCAAAGCATCCATGCGTTCTTTTGGATCCATTGTAGATTTTGCTTCTTTTAATAAATTATCATATTCTTTGTTTGACCAACCTGCATCATTATAGGCGCCGTCCGTTTCCCAAAGCATGAATGTCATCGGGTCAACATAGTCTCCAACCCATCCTGCACGGGAAATTTCAAAGTCACCAGCTTTTTCACGGTCAAGCTTAACTTGGAATTCCGCATTTTCAAGTGTCACTTCAACACCCAGGTTATCACGCCACATTCCTTGAACCGCTTCAGCAATTTTCTTGTGTGAATCTAAAGTGTTATACAAAATTGAAAACTCAGGTAATTCTTTCATGCCTTCTTCAGCAAGTCCTTCTTTTAACAATTTCTTAGCTTCTTTAACATCTTCCTTAAATAGGTTACCTGTATTTTCCTGGAAATCTCCAGATGCATCAGGAATACCCGGAGGGACTACGCCGAAAGCAGGCTTTTGTCCGCCTTGAGCAACATTTTCGGTGATTTTTTGACGCTCGATAGCCATCGAAAGCGCTTTCCTTACTTTAGCATTATTGAAAGGTTTCACTTCTGTATTAAAGTTGTAATAGTAAACGGCAAGTTCTTTGCCCATTTTGAATTCTTTATCATCAGAATTGACCATTTGACCTTGAATATCCACTGGCAGTGGATAAGCGAGGTCCAATTCGCCACTCTGATACATTTGCCATGCAGTATTTTCATCTTCAATTAGAGCAAAGTTAACCGCATCCAATTTGATTTTATCTTTATCGTAGTAATTTTCATTCTTTTCGATTTTCAGGCTTTCTTTATGTTTCCACTCCGTTAATTTGAACGGACCGTTTGAAACGTGTGTTTTTGCATCCAGAGCCCATTTTGGATTTTCTTCCTGTACCTTTTTATCGATTGGATAGAAAGTATAGAAAGAAGTCAAGTCAAGGAAATATGGTGTAGGCTGTTCCAAAGTAACGACTAATGTATGATCGTCTGTCGCTTTAACGCCTACGTCCTCTTCCTTCCCTTTCTTACTGTTGTATGCTTCCCCGCCTTTAAGATAATAAAGTTGGTAAGCATAATCAGCAGCTGTTTCCGGTTTCAAAGCATATTTCCAAGCATATTCGAAGTCATTGGCTGTAAGCGGATCTCCATTTGACCATTTCAAACCATCTTTCAATTTGAATGTCCAAGTTAATCCATCTTCACTGATTTCCCATGATTCAGCAGAACCAGGTACGATTTTGCCCTCTTCTGTTTTCTTTGTGAGTCCCTCAAACGTATGTTCAAGGATCCATGATTCATGAGTACCTTGCGCATTGGCAGGGTGAAGCGAACCAGGTTCACTTGAGTTGTTTACGTTTAATACTTTTGATCCGGATGAGTCACCCGAGCCGCCTTCTTTTTCATTCGAAGTTTCCTTCGAACCGCCGTTGCATGCCGCAAGCATAAGCATGATGGCCATAAGAAGAGCAAGCACTGAAAATTTAGACTTTTTCAAAAAATATTCCCCCTCATCTTTAATCTTTCTTAGAATATTCCCATTTAAGAGATTATCCTTCTAACACCTATTAATCTTCCGTATAGTACATATAATGATTGCGAGGAAAAGTAGAAGCATTCATTGCAGGAATTCACCAAAAACAATTAGCGAACCGTTTGCATAAATCTTAATTTCTACCTAAAAAAAGCAATTAATGCAGTTTACTAGGTATAAAATCACCTTTTTTTCACCTCGCCAAGGATACTATACCTCGAATTAAAGATGTTGAATTTTAAGTATATTACGAATAAACCAAAAAATCAATAAACCGGTGAGTACTTTTTCACAATATAGTAATTAATTGCTAATCAATTCGATCTAGATACTAGGTAAATAGAAATGATCACCTAAAAGGACTTCCGACTTCCAGGTGTTTTTACAAACCCCTCTAAATCAGTATTCATATAGGTTCTCTTGTCTATTTATTTCTCAATATTCTAATAATTCATATCAGATTGATTACTAAGACAACTTTCCTAGCAAACTATCCCCTCTCAAATAATATATTTTAGCAGAATAATGCATTACTTGATTAAAATATTTAGTTTTCTTTAATCAATCTCCAAATAATAGGCATTAACTATAGGGGAATAGAAATATTCCCCTATATGTACCCGTCGTTTCAATGAAAAGTGCCCCTTCTTCATTTATGATTAAACAAATATAATGACACGAAAAGTAAACAAATTCCTGCCACCTTTTTCGCATCCAATGGGATGCGTACGCCTCCGAATAAACCGAAATGGTCAATGACTGCCCCAATAATTATCTGGCCTGCTATAACCCCGACCAATGCCGGTGCCACTCCAATCCGAGGCACTACCAATACGATCACAATGACATAAATAGCCCCTAACAGCCCGCCTGTTAATTGCCATTTGGGTACAGACGCGATGGCAGAAATATTTCCATTTCCCGCAAACAAAACAATAAATAATAAAGCGAGAGTCCCGATTCCAAACGAAATGAAGGAAGCTTCAATGACCCCCACTTTTTTTCCTAATCCACCATTGATTTGTCCTTGTATGGCAATGGTGATTCCGCCCAGGACCGCAAGCAACGGAAATAATATCTTCACAATGATTTTGCTCCTTTTTATGTCCATCCGGACTGATTAATGAATTCGCATACCATTTTAACATGAAAAATATGTATATTGTCCTTTACTGATATAAAATCATCTGCAAATAAAAAAACTGGCACTTTGGGCCAGCTGCAATCTTCTATACCAAACTAAAATCTATATGATTCCTGAACACTTTGTTGCCTTAACTGGCAATACTCCGTACTCAACAAGGAAAATACCAGGGCATCATGGTACTGGTCACGAAGAAATAGATAACTTCTGAGGCTGCCTTCCTCTTTGAATCCAAATTTCTTCAGAAGGTTTCTGGATGCAATATTATCCTTGAAAGTTAAAGCGGCGATTCTGTTTAGTCTCAATTCCTCAAAGCAATAGCGCAATACTACGTTGACAGCTTCAGACGTAAAGTGTTTCCTCCAATATTCAGGATGGATTTCATATCCTATTTCGGTGCGTTTGTTGGCTAGGCTCAATTGATGCAGGCCAACAGTACCGATGAACTTGCCTGAATCCTTTAGAATGACCCCCCACCGCATCCCTCGTTTGTTTATATAAGCACTTTTAAACGAGTCGATTAAGCGGCGGGCATCTTCTACTAGAGTTAAACTTTCTATCCCATCATATTTGGTCACTTCATCTTTAGAGAGGATTTCAAACAGACTCTCGGCATGATGGTGACCTATTTCGATTAAATGCAGTCTTTCTGTTTCCAATTCCTTAAACCACATCGAAGAATCCCTCCCGTATATTCAGCTGTCTACTTAATTCTATTCAAGATGAAGAGATACCTGTCTTAATGGACAATACTTTTTGAAAAATGCCTTAATCCCTGATTATTTTGGGAACGGTTGACACTGTAAACCGTCACATTCCCGCCATAACCCAATAAGAAGTAGAATTAGGATGGTCAGGATACATTCCTATTGTCGGTAAACCATCATGGATCTCACAAAGCTCCCCAATAATAATCAGCCCAGATCCGATTCTCTAATTCTGGAAACAGATTGACAAGCTGCTTTATTAATTTATCTCTATTGTTCAAAATCATTGGAACCCTTTTATTCAGATAACCGGTCGATTCATCAAGACCACCAATGTTAATTCGATTGCCAGGAGTTTTTCTTGCATACAAATAAGGCCGTGCCGTTTCCCAAATCATCATATTATCATGCCATTGAACTTGACCGGCTATTTGATTTGTTGCTATGGCATATGAACTGAGAACCACTGCATTTTTATCCTTAACTTCTTTTTGGGCTTCATAACCAGTTGCGAAGATGACCGTCTGTGCATGTACCGTATGACCCGTTTCGATAAATAACTGGGTTTGATTCTCTTTTAGTATCTTTCCATTGATTTTTGTTTTTGCATAGACACGTACGCCTTTCGAAAACGAAAATTTCCGGTTAATCTCTTTTTCAGTATAATATTCAACAGGGAAATTTCGGGTTTTAAGATTCCTATATTCTCTTTAAGCTTAGAAACATCCATGGGGTTGGATGCATAGTACAAGCTTTTTCTACTCATTTGAAAACTGTAAAAGTCCAGTGTTCGCAACCGTACTTCCTTCACTAGCATCCCTTTTATCGATCAGGAAAAAAATCAGACCAGTCTCTGTCAAAAAATAGGCACAGTGTGCATAAACCGCTTCCTTCTATACAAACATCACATGGAAGGTCTTCCTCCAACATGGGATATTTTCTCGCTTCAAATGTATCTTTGCAAAACACTTTCCCTGCCTTTAAATCCATACAAGCTCCACCCTTGGGATAATTAATTAGTTTCAACCTTTTTAGTTCCATATAACTATATCGTTTTGATGTACTTGTTATTTCCCTGAAAAACATGGCCTGCAAACGTAAAATGATTCTTTTTTTCCAGAAATTCAGCATTCCAATTTATCAAATAGACCTATGATTTTCATTTACCATATAATCTGCCAAGTTATATGGACCCTTATTATGTATATTCTTATACTATCCTTTTTCCTAGTCCTATAAAGAATGAGAATGAGCTAATTTTACACAAAACTATTTTTATAGGATACTATATTACCAATCCAGATATTCTACTAGGAGGAATTAAAATGAAGAAAATCATCCTTTTATCAGCACTGTCACTATCACTTCTATCTCCAAAAGTTGCTTTGGGAGCGAATACATACGAGGTGGCAGAAGGAGATACCTTAACGAAAATCGCTTCTGAATATGATGTCAGCATTGACGAATTACTTAAATCGAACTCTGCTATAAACGATGCAAATCAAATTCGAATCGGACAAATCATAAATCTTCCCGAATCATCCATTACCACGGTTAATCGCAAAGAAAGTCAATCAGTTGAACAGCAGGTCCTTAGTTTAGTTAATGAAGAACGGGCAAAATCGGGCCTCCCTTCACTTAAAATGGATACAGCCATTTCCAACGTAGCCATTCTAAAATCTGAGGATATGCGTGATAATAATTATTTCAATCATACAAGCCCCAGTTATGGATCGCCTTTCGATATGATGAAATCCTTTGGGATCAGTTACGAGTATGCAGGGGAAAATATCGCAGCAGGTCAACCTAGTGCGGATGCTGTCATGAAATCATGGATGAACAGCCCCGGACATAAGGCGAATATCCTTAACAAGAACTATACGCACATTGGAATCGGGCATGTAACTGGAGGGAAATACGCCCACTATTGGACCCAACAATTCATTGGAAATTAAAAGCTTCAGAGGCGGCAGATTGCCGCCTCTAAGTTTGTCGACACAACTCTCCCCCGGACCATGATTATATAAGGAAACTTGGTTATCCTTCATGTATTTTTACCTATTTGGAATGAAACCCCATTAGATTGAAGAAATTTGCGACACTCCTGCCGAAAAACTGGCTAGCCGAGACCCCACAGACGCTTGCGTCGAGCAGGCTTGGCAGACAGTCGGCGGAAAAGAAGTGGATTTCTGAAATCAACTGCAACTTTTTTCAAATAAAAAACTGTAGACTAGCTCGATTTTCATCGAATTTGTCTACAGTCTGAGAGGCGGCGATTGCCGCCTCTTTTTATTTATTCTTATATTCCAAGTCTAATGATTGCTATTATCAATGATTATATACCTTTCTCACTTTATATCGAAAAGACGTAATTTCAGTTTGATCGCTTCAATAAGAAAACATTCTTCGTTATTTTTTAGTTGGTTGGATACCCAAGGAATACACGTAAAGTAGTTATACCATACTATCTTTCAATTATCTTACTGATAAAAATTAAATTATGTTAAAATAGAATTCTAGACATAGGTACAAAGGGGCAATTGTAATGAAAATAGAGGTTGGCTCTGTTATCAACGAATTACGAATAAAACAAAATCTTACAAGAGAAGAACTGACTAAGGATATATGTGAACCTAATGCCCTGACAGATTATGAAAGAAGCATCACTTCTCCAACCATTGATGAATTGGCACTTTTTGCGGATAAACTTAGAGTTGACCTGCCGTATTTCTTCACTACCAAAAATGAACCGATCTATAATTACATAGAAACCATTAAACTTTTGATTAACAAATACAAACGCACACGTAATTATGAAGCAATTTATGAAATCATTCAAAAAGAAATGGCAACTGCACCGGAAAAATCGATATCATTTTATCAATTCTTAAAATGGCATGAAGGTATCTCTTTTTTTTATTTGTACAATGACAAACAAAAGGCTATTGAATTATTGAATGAAGCTATGCAGATTACCATGGGTAAACGGGTCATTCTTCATCAACAGGAGATAGAAGTTTTAAATAGTATCGGGATCATCCATTTTAAAACGAAGAATTATGAAGAGGCCATCATCATCTTCAATGATGCACTGGAATTTATCGAGAATATTCCCCATGTGAACCAAGAAGGTACCATTATCGTGAAGATCATTCATGGATTAGCTCAAACATTGACTGAACTTCATTATTATCAAGAATCATTAAATTATACTCTTAAAGGGATCAACATTTGTAATTCGATAGAATCATTATATTTATATGCGGAACTCCATCTTTTAACTGGTAAGAATCTGGTTCATCTGCAACAACCTGAAGAAGGACTGCACTATATAAAGCAATCCAAAAACATTTTCAGTCTTCAAAAAAACGAAGAATTCGTACAAATTGCCGAACATGAAATGGAAAACATTTTGCACTGCATATGAACATGGATAAAAAAGATAGAGATTGCTTAAAAATCTCTATCTTTTTTTAGTATCGTTAGTTCACCCTTACCTTCAATATTTCAAATCCTTTAAAACGATCATAATGCTTTCAATAGCCATTCTATGTCAGCTATAATAGAAGAATGTAACCCAACTGGAGGAAAAAAAATTGACTAATAGATTAGGTTTAGTACTGGATGTAGAAACTACTGGTTTACGTCCCTCTTCAGATGAAATTATCGAACTTGCCCTTATACTCTTTACATACAGCAGTGAAACAGGGGAAATCATTAATCTTATTGATCAAGAATCATTTTTAAGGGAGCCTCTCTCCTATGGAGCAAGAAGGAATTATGATCAAGCATACAGAATTCATGGAATTCCATACAGCTCCGTAGTAGGAAAGAGTTTTCATGACGAAAAAATTAAAACCTTCATTGACCGTACCGATTCGATTTTCGCACACAATGCTTCTTTCGATAGAAGTTTTCTCTACCAAATGTATCCGGAAATCAATGATCAAAAGTGGTACTGTACGATGCGTAATGTACCTTGGAAGCAATATGGATTTGAGAATAGTAAACTCTTAACATTACTGCAGGCACATAATATCACCAACTTTCAAACACATAGGGCCATGGACGATATATCTTACCTAATGGAGCTTATGAGAAAACCAGGTCCTTCTGGCCATCCTTATTTGAAGGATGTCATTGCAAAAAATCCAATGAAGAAATATGCACCTGCCACTCAAAAGACAAGGGTATAACAGCTGTTTAAATACTTTTCACTCTTGTACAGGTTGCGCCATAGTTTTGTCACTATAATCGCTTTTTGACATCTTTCCCTTTCCTTGTGAGCAGGAAGCGCTTGGCACATATATTCAGGTTATTAATAAAAAACAGCGACTCATGACGGGTAGCTGTTTCAGTTTGTAGACAAAGGGTTTCGGAATTAAAAAATTCAGAACCCCATTTGAAATATGTTTAGAAAGCATCCTCATCACCTCAATTTTTATAATTATATTTTAAAACAATATAGACTTTAGGCAAAAGGGTACTATCTAAAAGTTAAAACAAAGTTGATTGGAGCGGAGGGTGCGAGACTCCTGCGGGAAAAGCGCGTCTAGGGGAGACCCCGCAGGCGCAAAGGCACGCCGAGGAGGCTCCCGGACCGCCCGCGGAAAGCGAGTGCCCGAAGCGGAAATCAACGTCTAAATTGTAACACCCATAAAAAAAGACAAACCCGATTTCCATCGAGTTTGTCTACAGTCTGAAACAGCGACCTAGACGGATCGCTGTTTTTTTGATCATTGTACAGTTGCTTCTTCCCGATTTTCATTCAATGTGCCGTTCATTTTCTTATACTGAAAAATAAAGTAAAGAAGTGATAAGATTAATGCCGTAACGAGGAATATCGCCAATATGGCAAGATTGTGCCACATGAAGCTATAATCTCCTGTTGAGATGACAGCACGAAAAGCATTAATGGAATAAGTCATCGGCAGGAACGGTGTGAATCCTTGCAAGAAGCCAGGTACTAATTCATTGGGGAATGTTCCGCCACTGCTGGTCAGTTGGAGAATCAAAATCAATAATGCTATGAACCGGCCTGGATTGTCAAAGGCTGAACCCAGGAACTGGATGATTGCCATGAAAGTGCAGCTAGCAAGAATGCTTACTGCAAAAAACAACGGCAGGCTCGTAACATTGATTCCAAGACCTAAAATTAAAATCGAGTCCACCAATATGGCTTGACAGATTCCGATGAGTGCCATGACACTGTATTTACTAATAAACCAGCTAAATCCACTCGCAGGTATAACAGCAGGATCTCTTAGCGGGAAAATGATCGTCAGAACGATAGCCCCGATAAATAAACTTAATGAAATTAAATACGGTGCAAAACTGGTGCCATAGTTCGGTACATTATTAATTGGTAATTTATCTACTTTAACTGGCCTTGCAAACATGTCATAAACTTCTTCATTGGATTTGATTTTGCCTGCCTCATTTGCCCCGTCATTCAATTCGTCATGTAATTCTGCAGATCCATCTGAAAGTTTGGCGATACCATCTTGTAACTTAATGGCTCCATTCGCCAGTTCTCCCATTCCGCTAGTTAGGCTGTTTGAACCCTCCTTCAATCTATCCGTTCCTGTAACCAGGCCTTCCGAACCTTCGGAAAGCTGTGAGGTTCCACTTGATAATTGCTTGGAGCCATCTTCAAGCTGATCAAGCCCGCTTACCAAGTTATTGCTGCCATCAGTTAATTGTCCAAGTCCACTCTGCGCTGAATCTATACTTTCGCCAAATGTTGTCAAACCAGACACCAATTGACCTTGGCCATTTTTCAGTTCATTCGCCCCATTGGCAAGTTTATCCTGAGCTTGCTTCAATTGCGTGAAACCGCCGCTTAATGCACTAGTGCCTTCACTTAACTGATTGGCTCCATCACTAAGGCTATTTGAGCCTTTAGCAATTTCGGTTGCACTGGCCGATAGTTTTCCCACTCCTTCAGATACTCCTTTACTACCTTCACTGATGCGTGTTAGAGAAGAAATCACTCCCTCCAAACGCGCTTTCTCTGCAGGATCATCCGTAGCTTCAGATTGTTGTTCCAATCCGGAAATAACCTCATCCAAACCTGCCGAAACTTCAGATGCCCCCGCTTTTGCTTCGTTCGATGCTGCGCTCCATTCAGACAATGAACCTGAAAGCTGGGCGGCACCAGCCGCTACACCATTTGCTCCCTCAGTTAAAGCGGGCAGCTTTTCATCTATTTGATTGAAGCCCTCTAATGACTGTTGCAATCCAGAAGCCAATTCACCAGTTCCCGCTTCAGATTTCTTGGCCCCTTGCAAAAGCTCGGATTGACCATCTTTCATTTGCCCAACACCAGAGCTGAACTGTTGTAACCCTTGATTAAGTTCCTTTGATCCTGCAGCTGCCGAACCGACCCCATTCGAAAAGGTCAATGATTTTTCAGCTAATTTTTCCAGGTTTTCATGGATTTCTACAGAACCTGAATGAAGGGAGTCAATTCCTTCATCCACTTTTTTGGAACCTTCTTTTGCTGAGATAATCCCTTCACCAAGTTCACTGGAGCCGTTTTTCACTGTATCTGTTCCGTCTTTCAATTCTCCAGCTCCATCACTGGCACTTTTGAGTCCGTCAGCCACTTCGTTCAAATTATCGAACATTGACTCCGCATAGGTTTTCGTAACCGCTGACGAAACCTCCCCTTTGATTCTCTCCGAAGCTGCATCACCTATTTTAGTGGATATATAATTAAACCCTTCATTGGACGTATAAATTAAATCAAGTTTTTTCGGATTGTCCTCCTGCAAAGTCGTTGCATTCTTCGAAAAGTTTTTCGGAATTTCTATTTTCATGTAATAATCTTGATTTTCCAGGCCTTCATTGGCTTCTTTTTGACTGACGAAATGCCAATCGAAATCCTTCTTTTCCTTTAACTCCTTGACTAAATCTTTTCCTATTGTAAGTTCCGTTTCATTGAACTCCGCACCCTCATCCAAATTGACAATGGCTACAGGCAATTGGTCCACCTTACCATATGGATCCCAAAATGCCCAAAGGAATGTGCCGCTATATAATAAAGGAATCAGTATGATCCCTATTATGGAAATGAGTATCATAGGATGTTTTAGTATGGCTAAAAATTCACCCTTTAAAGATTTTAACACGCCTACCAAGCCCTCCTATACGACGAATATGCCGTTTATTTAATCTATCTCGGTGAAAACGCATGAAAGAATGTTAAATTAAGTCATATGCTTCTGCAATGTAAATTTAACATTCTTCATTTTCACCTAAATATATATTACTTTTTAAACAACCAATAATATATGACTATATTGTCCATTTGGTCATTATCACGAAAATAATATAACATTTATCCATCTTTTTATCAATATTTTTTCACAGCGATACATCCTATATTTACTGCTTTTATCTTTAAATCCATTTAGATTGCCTTTTAAGCTGAAAATACTTTATTATGAATTAGCTCTGATATTACATGGCAAAAAAGGGTACCCATAATGGATACCCTTTTTTGCCATGTAAGCACAATTAAATAAAGCGCTTTCATATCATTTCGATATAATTCCTTTTAATTTTTCCGCCTGCCCGGTCAATTTCTTCAAGGACTCCTGATATTCTTTTTCTAATTGTCTTATGATGCCTGCAGCGGTATCTATTTTTTTAATCGCCCCCACACCATGACCCGCTGACCAAATATCACGCCACGCTTTAGATTCAGACGATTTGGACATGCTGTCAAAATCGACTTTTTCTTTTTTGGCTAATTGTTCTGGGTCCAAGCCTTCCTTCCTGATGCTCGGTTTAAGCATATTACAATTAACGCCTGAAAATGCATCGGTCAAGATGATGTCATCATGGTCAGAATCGACAAGCATTTCACGATATTCATCATTTGCCCTGCTCTCTTTCGCCACGATAAAACGTGTACCCATATATGCAAGATCCGCTCCTGCCGCCTGAGCTGCCAAGATACTGTGACCAGTACTGATCGATCCGGCGAGCAAAATGATTCCATCCCAGAATGTCCTTACGCTGTCCACGAAAGCAAAGCTATTTATCTCACCAGCATGACCGCCTGCTCCCGCAGCAACCAAGATCAATCCGTCCACACCAGACTCCGAAGCTTTTTTTGCAAAATCCACAGAGCTGACATCCGAAAAGACCAACCCGCCATAGCTATGTACGACATCCACCACATGTTTTGGTGAACCTAATGATGTAATGACGATGGGAGGCTGATGCTTTTTGACCAATTCCAACTCTTCTTCAAGCCGGCTATATGTACGGTGAACAACCATATTCATTGCCCATGGAGCGATCTTTGAGCTTGGTTCTTTATCCTTTGCTGCAATCAATGTATCGTTTATGTCACCCATCCATTGATCCAGTACCTCTATCGGCCGCGCATTCGGTGCTGGAAAAGAGCCGATCACCCCATTCAAACAGCATTCTTTCACTAACTCAGGACCGGATATTAAAAACATAGGTGCTGAGATAACTGGTAAAGTTAATTGATTCCACCACTGTTCAGGCAAACTACTTGTCATCCTTAAACCTCCCATTATTAATATATTACCAAAATATAACACTACAAGATTATCATACTTCTAAAAGACACAATTTTCAAGAAATTAATTCAGCAGCTAAAGTTTAATTGTCATGCAGCACCATTTTAATAAAAAAACTGTATATGGAATACGCCCCATATACAGTGTCGATTCAATTTGAAAGCACCCATTTCCGAATGGCCTTAGCTACACCATCTTCTTCGTTTGTCGCTGTAATCCAATCTGCTTTTTCTTTCACAATTTCTTGGGCATTTCCCATTGCCACGCCCACTTTTGCTTCAGAAATCATCGCAAGGTCATTAAGGCTGTCACCCACTGCCATTACATTTTCCATACTAATGTCGAGCAGTGAACATACGAGCTTTATCGCTTTCGCTTTATTGACGCCCATGGCATTCACTTCAATATTCGTTGGGCTTGAATTGCTTATTTCAAAGGTTCCTTTTGATGCCAGTTCATCCATGATGATTTGGCGGATGCTTGCATCATTTGTATCAAAACCGAATTTAAGCCATTGCGAATCATGGATTTTCTCAGGCATTTCAGCCCTGTAAATATTATCGCAGCTAATGGCCCAAAAATGTGTACCATGTTTTTGGCTTAATTCCCACATCCATTGTATGGATTCACTATCGACGATATTCCTTTCCACCAGTTTTCCTTGGTTATCGTAAATTTCGCTTCCGTTTACTGTAATGAGGTATGATTGAAGTTCCATTGACTTTGCAAAATCACTGCACGTCGCATAGGATCTTCCTGTGCTCAATACCACAAAAACCCCTTCATTTTCGGCTTCTTTTATCGCTCTCCGGTTTTCTTCAGATATCTCTCCAACCTTATTGAGAAGTGTTCCATCCATATCAAGTGCAACTAGCTTAATATTTTGTTTCTCCATTCTTATTCACCCTTCCATAATCCTTCATTATGTAACTAAGTCCATGATAGCTTATAATGCATACCCAAGGAAAGTACGTGATGAATTGAACAGCATTATCATTAGTGTTTTGATTTATAATCACACAATAATCCTGATCATGACATTTTGTATTCTGCCATTATTTCTACTCGCTGTCTTTTTTGATTTCATTCAATTCTTTTTTTATCTGACCTTCCCATTTTGGGATACCATCATTTTCATCAAATTCTATAATGACGTCCGTTACCCCTCTTTCCTTTAATATTTGATTAAACAGACGATCTTTAATGTCGTCCGCCTGTGCGATTGAAATATGGGGATCCAGTTCAACTTCAAGTTCAACATGAAAATCTTCCCCTTCTTTTATTACGGCCAGTTTCTGTATATCCCTTACGTCTAGATCATCCATGACCATCGCACCAATTTTTTGCCGCATTTCAATATCGGCTTCCCCAAGAGCACCAGCAGCATTGTCAAGAAAAACCCTTCCAACCACATAGAACATACCAAGACCGATCATAACGGAAGCAACTCCTTCCGCTTGGATAAAAGGCGTGAAGTTTGCTAATAATATGGCAATTATCGCAAGGACGCCGCCACCTGTCGCTACCATATCTTCCATAAATACTAATTTCGTCGCTGGTTTTGCCCTTTTTAAACCAGAAAAGCTCTTGAATATGACGGCTGCCCCTTTAGCTTCGATTCCAGTCTCATGGACCACTTCTTTCATCGCTTTAAATAATACATATGATTCCAACACAACCGCTAACGAAAGGACTGACAAGTTAATAAGGATACCAGTTGATTCTGAAGGGTGTAAAATGTGATGGAACCCTTCTTTAATCGTTTCATAAGACATGATCCCGACAACCAATACTGCCCCTAGTAATACAAGGTTAACCAAACGTCCAAAACCATCAGGGAATCGATCAGTTGGTGACTTTTTACTTAGTGCAGAACCAATGAAGACGAAAAACTGATTCGCAGCATCGCCCAAAGTATGTAAAGTTTCAGCAAACATAGCGACATTTCCTGTCATGAAATAGGCAATCCCCTTTAGCACTGCGATGATACTATTCACACAGGCAGCAATGAACGCCGATTTATTACCTTGTTTCAATAATCGAAATAATTCTTTCATATGAAAATCCCCCCTTATTTTTTTTATGAATGCATGATTATAATGTATTATCCCCAACACTGGAAAATATGAAACCACAAACGCAAAACCAATACGATTGGAGAAAGGTTATAAGTTGTATCTCCCACAAACGAATATATTCCAGTGGTGGACGCATCTATTCTAATAAGTTCATGTTGAATACGGCAAATAAAAAAAGGAGTAAGCGGCGGCTTACTCCATATCATCCAATAACTTCGAGTGTTTATCCTTCTTTTTTCACTAACTTGGATGGATTATTTACTTTATAGCGTATTTCTTTATTGTATTTTTTGTCGACCACTTTTCCATCAAATTCGATTGCGTCTCCTTCTTCGAGCTCAGCTTTTTTTAATGTCTTGCTATATCCACACCAAGCATCGCCAATAGTCAATTCAGGCTCCGTTGTCACTTTGACATTCTCCAAGAGTATGACTTCATCTTCTTCACCAGTGAAATGGTTCATTTTTGCCGTGAACTCCTTGACAGTCGCGGTGAAATGCACTTTTTCCCCAGGCAAGTCCAATTTAGGTTTTGCTGTCGTCTTTTTAGTTTTGGTTTTTGCCTTTTTTAGTTCTGCACTTGGCTGATCGGCGTTTTCCGTAATTGGTGCTTCATCCACCTGCTCAGTTTCACTTGAAACTGCGGCTGTTTCGGAAACCGGGCCACTCAACAGTTCTTTTCCGAAACTGGAGCTTTGCATTTCCTTTAAATAGGAAGGGTTAATACAGCTAAGCTTACCATTTTCAAATTGGACGACTATAGTGTCAAGTCCGTTGCCATATTGTTCATAACCTGCCAATTTGACTTTTGCTTGAAAACTTCCGCTTTTATATAATAGTTCTCTTTTAACCGAACGGGCAGTGAATAATTTCCATTCCAATCCTTTAGCGATATAGTCCGTATCATCTAAAAAAGGGATATACTCTCCTTTTGGTGCAATATAATGAATCAAACCTTCAGCTGGAGTTTCAGCCACAGTCACCACTCCTAATCTTTTCTATAGATTATATTCTAGCAAAGGATTTCAAAGTTGCAAATGAATGAGTATCATAATTGTACAGAGGGGGTGGCTGTCAAGGTTACGATTATATATAAACGCCCCCATGCAATGAATGCAATCATTTTTGGAACCAAAAATAAAGCTGCCCACTTAGGGCAGCCCAGGCTGTAGACAAACTCGATGTAAATCGAGTTTGTCTATTTTTATGGCTTGTACAATTTGGACGTTGATTGGAACGTAGGCCACTCGCTTTCCGCGGGCGGTCGGCCCTCGGCTTTCGCCTACGGGGTCTCACGTTCAAAGTGTACAACCCCCGTAAAAAAGTAAAAACATGAAGGATAACTTAGTCTTCTTTTAAAATCATAGTTTGGGTAGAGACTATTTCGAAACCCCTATAGTCGACAAGGAGCCGCCCACTAAAGGCAGTCTTTTATTAGAATAGTCAATCTTTTTTCTCTATAATCGGACAAAGCGACTACATTCCTCACCCTTCCTTAACGTGGATATTTTTTAGTTTTCCTTCTTGTTCAGCAGCAATTACGTTTTTCTTATGATAAAACAGAAAGTATGACCCAATAACTAGAATCGTGAGAAGGGTTGTAAGAAAGAATTGCAATCTCATGGAATCAATAAACGCCTGAGCAACGAATATAATAAATAAAACGGCAATGGTCGCATAGGTTAAATAAGGGAATAGCCACATTTTCACTTTGAGTGTCCCGGGATTTTCTTTTTCCGTCTTTTTCCGTAAATATAGATGAGAAAAGGCGATAAAGATATACATGATCATCGTGACCCCTCCCGAGCTGTTTGCGAGAAAAGCAAACAATTTATCAGGGGAAACAAATTTAAATGTCGTGAACACATAAGCAAAGAAAACACTTGCCATTAACGCCCAAATCGGGATTCCCCGCTTATTCACTCGGGAAAGGATTTTCGGTGCATCACCTTTTTTTGATAAAGAATATAACATACGAGAGCTAGTATATAGGCCTGAATTCAAAACAGAAAGCAATGAAGTGAAGATTACGATATTCATGATTTGACCCGCTGCCGGCAGGCCTGCCATGTCAAATACGCTGGCATAGGGGGTTTTCAGTAAATCTTCAGCACCTTGGGGGATTACGAGAACCAACACGGTCACTGAACCAACAAAGAAAAGAAGAAGACGCCATACGACACTGTTTATGGCTCTAATAATGTTTTTTTCAGGGTTTTCAGACTCTCCTGCAGCAATGGCAGCTACCTCACTTCCCGATAAAGAGAAAGTGATGAATATCACACTAAGAAGGACAGGCAGAAAACCTTTTGGTAAAAATCCTTCCGCTCCAGTTATGTTTGAAAGGCCTGGTGAATCAAATCCCGGAACCAATCCAAAAATCATGGCGGCACCAAGGAAGAGGAATATTACAATGGCAGCCACTTTCATGAAAGCTAACCAGTATTCAAATTCCCCATAAGCTTTGACTGAATAGATATTCGTAATCGTCATTAATATAGGGAAAGATAGACTGGCAGCCCATATAGGTATACCAGGAAACCAATCATGAATCATAGTTCCCAATAACGTAGTTTCAATAGCAATGATGATAACCCAGTTGAACCAGTATAACCAGCCGATCGTGTATCCGGCCCAAGGACCGAATGCTTGATGTGCATATGTTGAGAAGGATCCGCTATCAGGATTTACAACAGCCATTTCACCCAGCATACGCATTATAAGCACGATCATCAATCCTGCGATTATATACGATAAAATCGCACCAGGACCAGCTGAATCAATTATGGTTCCGCTTCCGATAAATAACCCTGCCCCAATTACCCCGCCAATAGAAATCATTGTGACATGCCTGGTCTTGAGACCATGTTTCAATTCATTTGTTTGAAGTGCCACTATTGTCACCATCCTTAAAAACTGTCAATTTAACGTTTTGTACGCAGTAAACCACTGCTCATGGGTACCCTAGTAGAAATCTTTCATTCAAAAAAACAATGTTAACAGTCCTTTACCCGTTTCATCATTCGTTTTCATGAGGCCAAATTCACAATCGTTATATGTATATTGAACAGCGTATATTCTATTAACCGGTAATGCATTTCTATTTATACTATCTCTTTACTACCATCAGCCCCTCAATGAATTACACGGAACGTACAATGGTACTTGTTGATATTTCACTTTCGCTTTTTGTTGAGTGAAGTTCTTTTTTTTAAAATAACCAGCTCTTATTCTTTCTTTCCTCTATCTTCTTTTTTTATAAAAGCACCCTCTCTCATTAAAATTTCATACCTATATAAAATAAAAGCAATATCCATGCCAAAAAAAGGATAGTTATTCAATTAGGGTTTAACGCTGTTATGGATTAAAAACGATTCATTATTGCATCATAATTGCATTTTTTGATTCATATATTAATTATTGACCCTTTTTGATTCACAATTGAATTAAAAATGACCATTTAACTGATTTCATTTTAGATTTCGACACCTTTACATACCGAAAAATAACAGAGATAAAAAGAAGATGCCAAAAACCAAATTATGATTTTGCATCTTCCAAATATATTTATTTTCTTGAGAATGATTTTATGTAATACCGGCAGATCCGAAACAGCCTTTCCCATTAATCAAAAATCTGTACATGCTTCGAAAAATATCGATATGTATACTATTTTATTTTATGAAAAGGCACTATATGATATGTATTATACCCTTTGAAGCTCATTCTGGATTTTAGGGAAATGGATGCTGAATGTGGTTAAATTTTCATTGGAGACACAATTCATATATCCATCATTACTTTCAATGATTTTTTTACATACGTATAACCCAATTCCCGTTCCTAACTCTTTCGTCGTGACAAAGGGTTCAAAAATAGATTCAATCAATTCACTTGCAATGGCCGGTCCATTATTTGAAATTCTAATTATTCTCTCATTCGCCTCGATTAAAGAGTTTATCCTCAAAATTCTTGGATGTTCCTTATCCTTTAAGGCATCAATCGAATTTATAAAAAGATTCAAGAACACTTGTTTTAACCCATCCTTGCTCGCTGTCATGACGAAGTTTGGATAAATATCTATTTCCACATTAACACTGGCATCCACAATATTTGCATAAGTCAGTTCTTGAATTTCTTCAATTAGCTTTAACACTGAAATTTCCTCTCTTTGTTCCTCATTAAAATCTGATTTAGAGGTATGGAGGAATTGGGTTATCCTGAAATTCAGCTGATTTAACTCATAATCAATGATATCCAAATACTTCAAATCCGGATTCTCCC
Organism: Peribacillus sp. FW305-BF15; assembly: GCF_058783805.1. NCBI lineage: Bacteria > Bacillati > Bacillota > Bacilli > Caryophanales > Bacillaceae > Peribacillus > Peribacillus sp. FW305-BF15. Next base: position 43,855 of record NZ_JBYSYV010000012.1, read on the forward strand.
TCTTCAGTAATTTATTGAACCCCATGATAGCTGTAAGAGGATTTCGGAATTCATGTACAAAGCTTGATGATATCTGGCCCAATACCGCTAATTTATCTTTGTGGTTTTCACTTATATAAGACTTTTTTTCCTCAATCACTTCATTTGTAAGATTCGTATATCTCGTTACTGCATGGTAGCTGAACGTATCAAAGTGCAAGTTGATGTCATTAATGAATTTCTGCATATAATTAATCGGGATATTTGCCCCAAAAAGATTTCTGATTATGATATTTCTCCCCAAATTGATATTATATAGAAAATCCCCAATGTTGATATTCGCTTCAAGACGTTCTTTTGCAACCTGGTAAGCCAATTTAATCAGCAAATCTTCAGATAGTACTTCCTTGAAAGTTTGGATCACCAGTGAGTACATTCCATAACCATTTTCTTTAATCTTTTCTTTGTAGGGATCTATTTCATTGATCTTAATAGTCTCGTTCCATTCATTTAAAAACTCAGATTCTTTTTCTTCCAAATATTGGATCAATACAAATTTATACTTCTTATGTTCAGATGACAACTTCATACTATTGACCACACATCCCCTTACGGAAATTTAGATACTATATCAATAACATCATTCTATATGAGATTTTGATTTCCTGCACTTCATTATTTATAGTAGTGAAATGTAGCTTATAAGGAGACAAGGTATGCATGTTCGCATATAGTTACTTGCAATAACAAGAACCGACCAAATCAGGTCGGGAATCTGAGAGATTTTAAAAGAAAAATTATCATACATATTTTTTATATACTAAGGAACTCTTACTTTTGAAAGTTGATTCCATATTTTTTCATTTTTCTATAAAGCGTATTTCGGCCGATGTCGAGTTGTTTCGCGGCGTTACTGATATTTCCACCTGTTCGTTCCAATGCATTTCTGATAAGCTGGGTTTCTTGTTCTTGAAAGTTTCTTGGTTCTCGATCGGCAATTGCCCCTTCCTCATTTGTAATGGAAGAAACAGGACAAAGTGCCACAAGCATGTCCCTTGTAATCGGGCCCTTATCAGCTAGGAATGCAGCCTGTCCGAGAACGTTTTGCAATTCACGGAAATTTCCTGGCCACGAATATCCCAAAATGAATGTTTTAGCTTCGACTGTCAGTTCAGTATGTTCGCTCTTATAAGGTAAATCCGCTAAAATGTATTCTGCTAAGAGCAATAAATCTTTACGACTCCTCAGATTTGGAAGTTTTAAAGATAATCCACAAAGGCGGAAAAATAAATCTGCACGGAATTCTCCAGCTTCCATTTCTTTTTGTAAGTCTTTGTTGGTGGCAGCAATGACCCTGACATCGATTGGAATGGAAGCATGTCCGCCGACACGCGTCACACATCGTTCCTGAAGCACACGGAGCAGAGACGCTTGAGCTTGAAGCGGCATGTCCCCGATTTCATCCAAAAACAGGGTTCCGCCATCTGCAGCTTCGAACTTCCCCTTATGCCCGCCGCTTTTTGCTCCAGTAAAGGCACCCTTTTCATACCCAAATAACTCACTTTCCAATAAGTTTTCTGGAATTGCGCTGCAATTAATGGCGATGAATGGCTTATCACTTCTTAAGCTATACCCATGAATGGATTGAGCGAACAGTTCTTTTCCCGTTCCGCTTTCTCCAGTGATTAGCAAGCTGATATCAAGCGCTGAAGCTCTTTTAGCAATGGATATGGTTTGATTCATTTGCGGATCATTACTTATTATATCGGTAAATTGATAACGATTGGTTGTTAATCCATCAATCAATTTCTGTTTTTTTAACCGTACGATCACGGATGATTGATGTTCCATATTTTTGCCAAGGGTTTGAACCAAGAATTCCTGGTCTTTAATGGAAACCCTCCGTTCTAAAACGAGTGGGTCAGTTCCTGATACAATATTCGATACCGGTTTTTCCAATGTGCCGATAACATCTGACGCCGCTGAATTGAGATCTGTAACTTTCCCTTCTTTATCTAGGGTAATTAACGGATCAGGGTATGAATCATATATAAAATAAAGGTTTTTCTCCCTTTTTTGTGTTTGGGACAACAAGAGTGCTTGTTTGATGCTATCAGCCACCCTCTGAACTAAGCTAATGGAAAAAGGATGATAATTCTGTTGATGACTGCTTAAGTTCAAAACACCAAGCAGGTGCCCATCAGGGTGATAAATGGGTGATGCGGCACAAGTAAGAAAATGGTTATCCTGATGAAAGTGTTGACTGCCATGAATCAATACAGGATTCCTCTCCACTATGGCTGTTCCTATTGCATTTGTTCCTTTTGATTCCTCTAGCCAATTGGCCCCTTTTCTTAAGGAAACATTATCTGCATGGCGGATGAAAGCTGGATCCCCAACTGTTTCGATGATATATCCTTCAGGAGCAGCAAGTAATAAAATGGACTCCAAACCATTAATCGAATGATAAACTTCTTCTAAAATGGGAGAAGAATGGTACAGAAGTTCCGCATATCGATCGTGGTATTCGGCCAACTCAAAAGCACCAAGCATATCTTCCTTTTCCATCATGCTTGGCTGAAGTCCCTTCGAAATGCACCGCTGCCATGATTCTTGAATAAATGCCGGTATGGTTCCTTTATCCGCGCTTATATTAACAGACATTGAATAATCCTCCCGTATGTATAATCAAGTAAATCGGCTTCTGTTTTTTATTCAATTTCATTAATGAAACTCTAAGTGATCCAAAGTTTTAGAGCATTCAGGGTTCGTTCCTTCAATTTAATTATAACAGAAAATTCAGATATCCACCAAAATGAAAACAAGCTTATGTGAACTACTAAACTTTTTTGTTCCATATTGGAACACCTGCCTGTTCCAATATGGAACAGTAAGGCACCTTCCCTTTTCCCTCCACCACCTTTTTAACTGATTTCATCGGTTTTTTGTTATGGCATCAGTCTTGCATAATTACATGTCGAGATATTGATTCCTTTTGATAAAGGGGGGAAAGAAAGAAATCAAGCAATCCAGTTTTAAAGTGATTTGATGCAAGTCTGCCAAAGGAAATTGGAAAAAAACATAATAGTATGTCTGATCCTTTTACTTAGAGCCATTGTCCAAACAAATATCGAACATATAATCCAATTGAAAAGGGGTATTATACATGGAACAAACTATTAAACTCAATCCACGTGTGCAAGAATTCTTGAAGGGCACCAAAAAGCTTTTGATAAATGGGGAATTGGTTGAAGCTGCTTCAGGAAAAACCTTTGAGACTCTCGATCCTTCAAACGGCAAGGTTTTAGCGGTTGTGAGTGAAGCGGGTCCGGAAGATGTAGATAAAGCAGTCAAAGCAGCACGTACGGCGTTCGACAAAGGTCCTTGGAAAAAAATGAGTGCATCTGAACGCAGTCGCCTCATTTATAAATTAGCGGACCTCATGGAGGAACATAAAGAGGCGTTAGCGCAATTGGATACCCTGGATAATGGCAAGCCAATTGGCGAAACCACTAATGCCGATGTCCCCCTTGCAATCGATCACTTCCGTTATTATGCGGGATGGACCACTAAGATAGTAGGACAAACAATACCTGTTGCTGGGAATTACTTCAATTATACCCGTCATGAAGCGGTTGGAGTGGTAGGTCAGATCATCCCTTGGAATTTCCCCCTACTTATGGCCGCATGGAAATTAGGCGCAGCCCTTGCCACCGGATGTACGATCGTTTTAAAACCAGCGGAGCAAACGCCGCTTTCAGCCTTATATTTAGGACAATTGGCGCTTGAAGCAGGTTTTCCTCCAGGCGTTCTCAATGTCATACCAGGATTTGGTGAAACAGCAGGGTCACCGCTTGTAGATCATCCTGATGTCGATAAAATTGCCTTTACCGGTTCAACCTCAGTAGGGAAAATGATCATGCGCCAAGCTTCGGGAACCGTGAAAAAAATCTCGTTGGAATTAGGCGGGAAATCACCTAATATCATTTTACCGGATGCAGATATGAGTAAAGCCATTCCTGGAGCTTTAATGGGCATCATGTTTAATCAAGGACAAGTTTGCTGTGCCGGTTCCCGCCTGTACATTCAAAAGAAATCCTATGATAACGTGGTAGCAGACTTAGTGTCCCATGCAAAAAACATTAAACAAGGGGCCGGTCTTGATCCATCTACCCAGATAGGGCCTTTGGTATCCAGTGAACAAATGGAAAGAGTCGGCGGTTATATTGAAAAAGGAAAGTCTGAAGGAGCTGAAGTGGTTACCGGGGGCAATTACGGACAAGGAGAGGGTTATTTTGTAACTCCTACAATATTTGCAGGCGTTGAAGACGAAATGACAATCGCTAAAGAGGAAATCTTCGGTCCTGTTGTAGCTGCGATGCCTTTTGACGATTTGGATGATGTGATAAACCGTGCAAATAACTCAGAATACGGATTGGCTGCAGGTTTATGGACACAGGATGTAAGAAAAGCCCATTATGTCGCTAATGAATTAAAGGCGGGTACAGTTTGGGTAAACTGCTATAACGCATTTGATGCAGCTTCTCCATTTGGCGGGTATAAACAAAGTGGAATCGGTCGGGAAATGGGCAGTTATGCTTTGGATAATTATACGGAAGTCAAAAGTGTCTGGATTAACTTAAACTAAAATAACAGAGTGAACGCTCCATATGCTCATTTGGCTAAGATATCATGATTGAAGTGCATGTTATCGTTTGCTAATTCGCAAAAGGACGAACCAAAGTGCGGACTTTGGTTCGTCCCTTTTCTTGTTTTGTACTTATATGGCATAGACAAAAAGAAGAGACCTTTCATCCGAAAGGTCTCTTTGTATCGATTATCCATTACGTTCGATTTGCATTTTTTCTCTGTTTGCTTTTTCTTTTTCGATATTTTTCTGTCTTGAAATCCCGGCAAACAGGATTCCAATCACCACTATCGCTTCAAATCCATATTTAATGAAGGGATTTGCAAAGTAGTCGTGCATGAAAGGTTCAGCTACGATCATTTTAGCAGCTGTCCAGCCTAGTATTCCCGCACCAATTATTATGATGAATGGGAAGCGTTCGATCAGTTTCAGGATCAAAGTGCTTCCATACATCACTACTGGAATTGATACAAGTAAACCGATCACCACTAAAATGAAATTACCATGAGAAGCACCTGCAACCGCTAGGACATTGTCCAATCCCATCAATGCATCTGCAATAATGATGGTTTTTATGGCAGCCCACATCGAGTCTGCAGGCTTCACATCATGTTCTTCTTCATCGATAAGGAGCTTATAAGCAATCCATACAAGAAGTAATCCCCCTATTAAATGCAGTCCTGGCACCTCTAATAGCCAAACAACTAGCAGCGTTGCAATGATCCTTATCACTATTGCCCCGACCGCTCCCCATATTATCACCTTTTTTTGCTGTTCTTTTGGAAGCTTTCTTGCAGCCAATCCAATAAGGATCGCATTATCACCGGCTAGAACCAAATCTATCATAATGATCGCTAAAAGTCCTGAAATGAATTCACCTGATAAAAAATCCAACACAAATTCCTCCTTTTTACAAAAATAAAGAGACCTCTGCCATAAATGGCAAAGGTCTCGCTAAGCACTAAATGAATTAGGCCAATAAAGCCGGTGGGGTTCCCACGTAATGACGACTTTATTTCAGGTTATCCCTGACGCTACTCCCCTTCACGGGAATAAAAGAATATGTAATTCTTTTAATATCTTTCCATTAGGAAACTACCAAGAAAAAATATCACTAATTCAGTATACCAAAAATACAAATAAAATAAAGAAAAAAATAATAGATAGTAATGTTATTCATGAACTTAACCTTGTTCATATCCTTTCAACGGATTATTTTAGTCGATCATCCCTTCTAGATATTGACATATTTTATTTCCTAGGCTCGGGATATCGCTCAAATCCTTCCCCCATAGATATTGATTACTTAAGGTTGCCTCTATCAATTGTCTAAGCGGGACTTCCCCCTTATCATAACGAAGCCATTGTTCCTGGAAAAATTCAATTGCCTTTATATCATCTTTAACGACATAGTCTTTACCCGCAAAGCTTTTACCAATATAACTCCCCTTCATTTCATTAACCCTATAAAATCGGATCAGGCCCGAAAAACCTCTTACGATACAGTCGGGCAGCGTGCCTTTCGCCTCATGATATTCCTCTAAGGTAGGAAGGAGACGAGCCTTGAACTTCGAAATGCTGTTCAGCGAGATATCGGCCAGGAGGTGATGTACAAAAGGATTCTTAAATCGCTCAAGAACACTTTCCCCATATTGCATCATCTCATTTTGATCAAAAGGTAATGAAGGAATTATTTCCTTTTCGATGGCATTGCTTAGAAATTGGTTGAATTCCGGATGATCGATTGCCTGTTTTACTTCTTCCAATCCAGATAAAATGCCTAAAGGAGCCAACAAGGTATGTGAACCATTAAGTATCCTTACCTTCCTCATTTGATAAGGTGTCAAATCTTTTACCCAATGCACATTCAATCCGGATTGTTGTAAAGGAAGACGTTGATCGATACAAGGGTCACCTTCAATAGCCCATAAATGGTAGGGTTCTGCCGTATTTAGCAGAGTATCCTTGTATCCCCATTCAGCAAATAGGGTGTCCGACTCATTGGCTGGAAATCCTGTAACGATACGGTCTACAAGCGAGTTTAGGAATAGGTTGTCCCGGTCCACCCACTCCATGAATGGCTTTGGTAAATCCCAATCCCTGCTATGCGTAAGAACATATTGCTTCAATGAATCACCATTTCTCTCTAAAAGCTCACATGGAAGCATGATCAGTCCCTTTTTCGCATCCCCGTTGAAATGCAGATAGCGATGATACAAAAAAGCAGTCAGCTTTCCTGGAAAAGATTCCATCGGCTTTCCTTCTTCCAAAGGAATCGGCTGGTATTTGAGTCCTGCTTCAGTCGTGTTGGAAACTACAAATTCCAATTCAGGATTTTCTGAAAGTGCTAAAAATTCCATCCATTCTTCATATGGATCAATTACCTTTGAAAAAACGGAAATGATCTCTGTATGTTCCACTTTCTTCCCTTGGTGAAAACCACGTAACATTAATGTATACAGTCCATCTTGCCGCTTCGCTTCCTCTATTTTCCCTTTCCCGGCGCGGCGGGGCTGGGTAACTGCAATGCTTCCCTTGAAATGACCTTGTTTATTACACTCATGAATCATCCAATCAAAGAAGCCCCGAAGAAAATTCCCCTCACCAATCTGCAATACTTTTATGGGGAAATCCATTTTATGTGAGGATTGGACAGCTTTTGTATCTTTACTCAAACGCTTTAGTGGACTTTTATTTATGTTCATGATCAAAGAATTCCTTTCTTATTGAAATATCCAATTCAGAGTGCGATTTAACAGCATACTGCTTATATTTCGACAATCGCCTTGATCACTTTAGCTTCAGGAGTTAACCATCCTTCAAATTGATTGATCATTTCATCCAAATGTGTGCGGTGTGTAATATACTGGCTCATATCCAACAAATCATTTTTCAGCGTATTCACGACATAATCAAAGTCATCCCTTGTTGCATTGCGGCTTCCCATCAATGTAAGCTCTTTACTGTGGAATTCAGGATCATTGAAGGAAATATCAGCTTTAACTAAACCGACATAAATCAATCTTCCGCCGTGAGCAGGATATTTAAAAGAATCCATCATTGACTTAGCATTACCTGTCGCATCAAATACCACGCTTGGCATATCTCCATTCGTCAATTGGGCCAATTTCTCCATTGGATTCTCCAAAACATTCAAAGTATAATCGGCATTTGCCCATTTGCCAGCAAACGCAAGGCGTTCATCATTTACATCCATTGCGATCACCTTCGCACCCTGTTCTTTAGCGAATGCCATGACTCCCAAGCCAATGGGACCAGCACCAATCACTAGTGCAAATTCCCCTTTATGAATAGCGGCACGCCTAACTGCGTGAGCCCCGATACTTAATGGCTCTATCATTGCGGATTGATCAAGTGTGAGACCCTCTGTTTTCACCAAATGATTATAAGGAACCGTAATCCACTCACTCATGCCGCCTTCAGCATGTACACCCAACACTTTCATATCCGTACAGCAGTTCGTTTTTCCACTTCTGCAAGCCAGGCATTCTCCACATTCCATATAGGGGATGATCGATACTTGATCCCCGACATTAAGCCCAGATTCATTTTCCGGTATGGACTCAATATAACCGGATAATTCATGGCCAAGTATTCGGGGATAGCTAAAAAAGGGTTGATTGCCTCCATAGGCATGGATATCCGTACCGCATATACCTATTCGCCGCACACGAATCAAAGCTTCCCCTGAGTTTGGTACGGGTTTTTCCGACTGTATCATCTTAAATTCAAAAGGTTGTTCACAAACGATACTTTTCACTGATTAACACTCCTTTTTTATAGCTTAATAGAAACCTTTAACTATTAGAGAATGACACCTTCTTTAAAGATGCTAATCTCCCTATATCCGAATTTTTCATTATTCGTTTTCTTTTTACCGGATGAAAGCTCAAGAATGTAATGGAATAAATCGTCCTTTAATTCATCCATCTTTTGACCTTCAATTAACCGGCCGGCATTATAATCAATCCAGTGCTTTTTACGATCGGCTAAATCCGAATTAGTGGCTATTTTTACAGTTGGCACCGGTCCGCCGAATGGTGTTCCTCTTCCCGTAGTGAATAGAACGATATGTGCGCCGGCTGCTGCCAAAGCCGTCACCGAAATCAGGTCATTTCCAGGAGAATTGATTAAATTCAAACCATGCTTCTCTACTCGTTGTCCATATGGGCTTACATCCACTACAGTGGCATGTCCCCCTTTTTGTGTACATCCAAGTGATTTTTCCTCCAGTGTACTTATGCCGCCTTCCTTGTTTCCAGGTGAAGGGTTTTCATAAATTTCTTGATCATGGCGAATGAAATACTGTTTGAAATCATTTATAAGGCCAACGATTTTCTTAAAGGTTTCTTCATCCCTCGCCCTGTTCATCAATATCGTTTCCGCTCCAAACATCTCAGGAACCTCTGTCAATATCGTGGTCCCGCCATTTTCCACAATTAAGTCGGAAACCGCACCAACCAATGGATTAGCAGTAATGCCTGAAAAACCATCGGAACCACCGCATTTCAAGCCTATTTTCAACTTTGAAACTGGTACGTTCTGGCGTACGAACCCTTCTGCATAGTCCACTAGTTCCCCCATTAAACGTAAGCCGCTCTCCAATTCATCTTGAACCTCCTGGGCTTTTAAAAATTTAATCCGACTTGGAGGAAATTCGCCTATGACTTCTTTAAATGCTTCGATTTGATTGTTCTCACACCCTAATCCTACAACTAAAACCCCTGCTGCATTTGGATGTTGAGCCAAGGCTGCCAATAGTTTCTGCGTATGGGTCAAATCATCTCCCAATTGAGAACAACCGTAGGGGTGGGAAAAGTGATGAACTCCATCGATTTGACGATCTTTAAATTGCTCACTGCCCATTTTGGCGAGAAGTTCACATGTTTTATTGATGCAGCCTACCGTATTGATGATCCAGATTTCATTCCGGATACCCACTTCACCATTTTCACGGATATATCCTTGGAAGGTATGATTTTGACTGGGTTCTTTTGTTTTTTGTCTGCTAGGTTGATAGGAGTAATCCAATATGCCATGCAAACCTGATGTCAGATTATGGGTGTGAACCCAATCTCCAATGGAGAGATCTTCTTTAGCTTTTCCGATCGAGTAGCCAAATTTGATTACGTCCTCCCCTCGCTTAACCGGATTCACTAACATTTTATGCCCTTTAGGAATGTCATCACGTGCCTTGATATGGATCATTCCCCTATCTTTTGTTTGAATCTGGAGGCTCTGTCCTTTCTGAATCCCCTCCAAGGAAATAACAACATCATCGTTCGAATGCAATTGAACAAATTTTTTCATTTTGTTCCCTCCTTATCATGAGTGAAGAAGTTCTAAAGGTAACGTCAATCCATTCCGAAAGCCCTTTCATTTTTCCCTTGAATTTTTTTAATTTTCAAATCCTCTATTAATTTTAACATCAATTTTTGAAATATTAATTGCGTATTTTGCTATAAATATACTCATTCTTGTTGTATTATACTTTCAGGAGATGAACAAATGAAAAAAATCCATAATGCATTAAATCATGATTTACTCTTCCCATTTTCTTTTGTCTATCAAGATACGAAAAGTCCCCAGAATGAATTGTCCGATCATATGCATGACCATTATGAAATTGTTTATGTTTATAACGGTAAAGGGACCTTTTTTATCGGTGATGTGTTTTATGATATGCAGCAAGGGGATGTATTCCTGATCCCGAATAATACCATTCATAGGGCTTTACCGAATAAGGACGACCCTGTTACCTCCACCATTATCTTTTTCAGTCCCACATTAATATATAAAGATATGGTTGATGATTCTTTTTCATATTTACATTTGTTTGATCTGACAAAAAAGAGTAAGAATTATAAATTATCATTGCCGCAAAAGAAACAAGTTAAGATGGAAGAACAGCTAGAACTTATCCTGCAAGAAATGAATAGCCGATCGATAGGCTCGAGGCATGGTTGTTTGCTGACCGTTCACCAGATCATACTTGATTTATACCGTATCCGGATAAATGGCAAACAAGAATTATCCGAGGGCAAGAGCTATAGTTCAGAATGGATGAAAGATATTTTAATCTATATTAATGAACATATGGATGAACCATTGACGCTGACGATACTTGCACAAAAAGCTTTGGTCAGTCCCGCACATTTTAGCAGGGTTTTTAAGGAAACGACTGGAATTGGGTTAGTCGTGTATCTAAACACGAAAAGGATCATCAAGGCAAAGGAACTTTTACTGGAAACGAATCACACCATTGCCCATATTGCCGAAATGTGTGGTTTTGAAAGCATGCCCCAATTTTATCGTACCTTTAAGAAATACAATGAAAAGACACCAGCTACATTTCGAAAAGAAAATAGGGTCCGCTAGGCATGCCTAATACAAATGAAAAAATGGAAGTGTCTTCCCTTTGGGAGACACTTCCATTCTAACAATCTATTACGCAGGCTTTACTATCGGCCGTACAAAACGGATGACCGCTAGCGATGCAACAACTGCCAATCCACCTGCAAGCAAGAATGCAACTGTGTATGTGCCTGAGGTATCGACAATGTATCCTGTTAACGTCGGTCCGATGATTCCTGCTGTATTTGCCAAGAAATGCATAAAACCTCCAACAGAACCAACATTACCAGGGTCGACGACATCGTTGACGATGGCCCAGTAAATGGCACCAGTCAAATATAGGAAGAAGACGGAAAGTGCGACAAGCGTTACTGCACTGACTGTTGTGGATACAAGTCCAGCAAAACCGATACATAACGCCGATAAGAACAAACATGTTACTAGCACTAGCTTACGTGAGAATAAAACACCTTTTTGTGCAAATTTTTTATAGAAGAAATCTGACACGAATCCACCCAAAGCTAGTCCGATGAATCCAAAAATCCAAGGAATCACTGTAATGATACTCATATTTTCTACACTTAGCCCGCGTGCATCCACCAAATAGCTTGGGAACCAAGTTAAGAAAAAGAAGAGAATGTAGTTGTAAGAAAAAAAGGCTAGAGCTGTAAATAAAACCGTTTTTTGTTTTAAATAGAAGGTGAATTTCAATTTCCCTTCCGATGTTGCCGCTACATAAGATTTTCCTGTATGCTTCTGTTCCTTTGACTCTTCTGGTTTTTCTTTAACGAACTTCCACCAGCAAATCGCCCATATAAGACCAATTACCATTATGGCAATGAAAGAAACTCTCCATCCATAAGAGATGGCAATGAATCCAACTATCGGACCTGCAATGGCGCCACCAAGCGGCGTCCCGCTATTCGTCAAACCAACGACAGATGCCCGTTGATTTGCCGGGAACCAGTTATTCACCATTTTATTGATGGTTGACGAAAGAGGGCCTTCGCCCATCCCAAACAGGATACGGATGACGATCATACTGGCAAAACCGACAGCAAGTACAAGCGCACCACTGAATAAAGACCAAACGATCATCGCCACGAAAAGCGTAAGCTTCGCTCCCCATTTATCGGACGCCATGCCTCCAAGAAAGTTAAATACAGCATAACCAACGGAAAAGCTACTAAAGATAATTCCCATCTGTGTGGCTGTTAAAGATAAATCATCTTGAATGAACGGAGCTGCAATGGACAGTGCAGATCGGTCCAGATAATTTATTACCCCTGCCAAGAACAAGAATACGATAACCATTCCTCTACCATTTGAAAACATAAAGTACCCCCCTATACATTTCTGAAAATGCAGCAGCATTTTTGGAAACGTTTCCATTTAATAACCAAGAGTAAAACCTATATGACCCAAAAACTAAATCGGTTTAGAATCCCCGTAAAAAAAGCGCTTTCTTTTTCACGGGGATTCTTACATCCTAATCTAGCAAGAATTCCTTGAAAGCAAAGTCGGTTTCAAGCGATGCACGCTTGTATCCTCTTTTCCTGTTTTATTGATTTGACTAAGCAGTAACTCAGCTGCCAAGTTGGCCATTTCAATGGCTGGCTGATTAACCGTTGTGATGGTCGGTGTATAGAAACTGGCATATGGTACATCATCGATGCCTATGACCGCTATGTCATCAGGTATATGGATTTCATGCTGTTTCATATAACGCAATACTTCATTAAGTACGATATCATTTCCTGCCAATATGGCTTGAGGCGGCTTTTCCAATTCGAAAAATTCTGAAAGCGCAAGCGGAATTTCGTCTGCATTCACGGTTTTTATATATTTAGAATTGACTGGTATCCCATGTGACGCGAGTGAATCCTTATACCCTTTGATCCGTTCGATTCGAGGGCTGATATCGCGTATTATTGAAGTGGTTATGATTGCAATGTTTTCAAAACCCTTTTCAATAAACCGATCGATCGCTAACTTGGAAGCAAGGTGATTATCGAGCATGACTGTAGCAATATTCAATTCTTGGATTGTCCTATCCATGAATACAATCGGGAATTGATCACTCTTCATCCGTCGATATAAATCAAGATTGTCCCCTGTGGGGAAAATGATGATCCCATCCACTTGTTTAGCTCTTAGCATTTCAATATAATTCTTTTCCTTTTCAGGATTGTCATCCGCATTGCATACGATAATATGGAACCCTTGTTCATAAAAGTAGTTTTCTATCGCTCTAATAACTTGCGTTGAAAACGTGTGAAGGATATTGGCAACCACTACCCCAACGGTAAAAGTGGACTTTTGTTTTAAACTGCGCGCTATTATATTAGGCTGATAGTTTAACTCTTCGATTGTTTCTTCAATTTTTTTCCTGGTTTTTTCACTCATATATTCATAGCGTTTGTTCAGGTATTGGGAAACTGTGCTTTTTGATACTTTCGCGTGATTGGCGACATCAGTAATTGTAATGGTTTTCATTTCATTCATCCCTGTCGTGTGATTTCAATATATAAGGAATATTCTATTATAATAAGTAAAGCTTTACAATCACCTTCTGATGCAGTAAAAAAGTCAATTTCCAATACCATGGAACTAATTTATCACGTTAACTTGTTTGCCTTTTTATAGGAGCTGAATTCAGACGCCGGAGTATGCCATGAAACCACCATCGACCGGTACCGTAATTCCAGTGACAAAGCCCGAGTAGGATTCATCAGCGAGCCAAAGCAACGTTCCAAGTAAGTCTTCAGGCTGCCCAAAACGCTTCATGGGTGTTGAAGTAATGATTTTATTAGACCTTGCTGTCAGACTGCCATCTTCATTAAGCAGAAGATCCCGATTTTGCTTCGTCAAAAAGAATCCTGGAGCAATGGCATTTACCCGTAAACCTGCTTCGGCAAAATGTACAGCCATCCACATCGTAAAATTATTTATCGAAGCTTTGGCCGCACTGTATGCTGGCACTTTAGTCATCGGAGCGTAGGCGCTCATGGAAGATATATTTACGATAACTGGTGCTTCCACTTGCAATAATTCTTTTCCAAAAACCTGACTTGCCAAAAATGTACCGGTGAAATTACTGGCAAAAACTTGGGAGAAACCATCCTCATCCAGATCAAAAAATGATTTTCCTTCCGCTTCTTCCCCATATTTCTCTGGAGCTGTAATGGCATCAGGATGATTGCCTCCAGCTCCATTTATTAATAGATCCACTCTTCCGAACGCTTCTATTATTTTTCCTCTTGCATTCTCCAATGAGGCTCTATCCAAAACGTCTGCTGCTATGGATATCGCAGTGCCCCCTTTTTGTTCAATGAGTTCGACCACTTCTTGCCCTTTTTCGACCGATCTGTTCAATATAGCTATCCTGACACCATGACGGGCCAATTCCACAGCCATTTTCGAACATAAAACACCGCTGCCTCCAGTGATCACTGCCACCCTATTCGATAAGTTTTCATGGATGGGAATCATGATTTCCCACCTGATTTACCAGCTTCATATGCATCCCATAATCCGAGCAAATACATGATGCCCAATGCTCGGTCATATAAACCGTAACCTGGGCGACAATCTTCACCCCAAATATGGCGGCCATGATCTGGCCTGACATAACCAGTATAATTCTGCTTATTCAATTCTTCCACGACGCCCTGTATATTGATGGATCCATCCTGGGTATGATGGGACGTTTCCACAAAGTCACCATTTTCATAAATCTTCACATTTCGAATATGGGAGAAAGGCGAACGGTTTGCATACTTTTTAGCCACTTGGACCATATCATTTTCAGGGTTTGCCCCCATCGATCCAGTACACATGGTAAATGCATTCGACGGTGAGTCCGAAATCGATATCAGTTTTTCATAGCTCGATTCACCTGTGATGATTCTTGGCAAGCCAAAAATGGACCATGGCGGATCATCCGGATGAATAGCCATTTTAATGCCGCAAGCCTCGGCAACAGGTAATATTTCTTTTAGGAATATTTCAAGATTCGCCCATAACTGCTCTTCGTCGACAGTTTTGTAAGCTTCGAATAATTCAGAAATTCGATCCATCTTTTCTGGTTCCCAACCTGGTAAAGTTAAATCGGAAGCTTCCGTCACAGTACGAATCAAATCTTGCGGTTCTAACGTATCCACTTTCGCCTTTTCATAAAATAGGGCAGTTGAGCCATCTTCCAAAGGATGGAACATTTCCGTACGAGTCCAATCAAAAATCGGCATGAAGTTATAGCAAATGACTTTCACTCCAGCTTCCGAGAGATTTCGGATCGTCTCTTTGTATTTCTCAATATATATCATGCGGTCTTCGTTACCCAATTTAATCGATTCATGGACATTTACACTTTCTACAACATCCGTGTGAAAACCAAATGATTGGATATATTCGATTTCTTCTTTAATTTCTTCCTTTTCCCATACCTCACCAACAGGTTTTTGGTGTAGTGCCCAAACAATCCCTTTCACACCAGGAATCTGTTTAATGTGCTCCAATGTAACGGTATCATTGTCTTTCCCATACCATCTAAATGTAATGTTCATCATGCACCTCCGTCATTCCGCAATCTTTTGCATATATTTTCCGCTTAATTCCACTGCTGCTTCATAGCCGCCATTTTGATAGGCTTTGTTCAAATCACTGCCGATCCCGATTGCTACCGCACCTGCATTCAGCCAGTCCTTCATGTTATCCAAATTAATTCCGCCGGTTGGCATGATTCTTACATTAGGCAGTGGACCATTAACCGACTTGATGAAAGAAGGTTCAAAATGGTTTGCCGGAAATAACTTCAAAACATCACAACCTGCTTCCATTGCCGTAGCCATTTCTTTGATCGTCATGCAACCAGGCATATAGGGAATGCCGTATCGATTACAAAGTTCGGCTACTCCATTGACAAAATAGGGACTGACGATAAAATTGGCACCAGCTAAAATCGCATGTCGAGCCGTTTCAGAATCAAGTACCGATCCTGCTCCTAAGAGTGCATCCGTATTCTGCAGTTCATTGAAAGCTTCTTCAATTCCCGGTGTTGTATAAGTCAATTCTATTGCCCGAACACCGCCTTCCACAGCTGCTTTAGACAGTTGTGCCGCTTCCTTTGCATCCTGTCCCCGGATAACAGCTACAACTTTCGTTTCCTTTATTCGATGAATGATTGAATGTTTGTCCATAAATCCTGCCCCCCTTTAATTAAAAACGATGATCGCTTTTCGAACTTGTTCGGGATGATTTTCCACAAAATTAAATGCTTCCTGGATATCATCCAGAGAAAATGTGTGGGTAATTAAACCTTCTTGTCTGATTTTTCCTTCATTTAAAAGTGTAACTACTTTTGGGAACTGATTGGTTTGCAACCTAGATCCTTTAACCGAGACTTCCTTTTTAGTGATTGGCAGTTGGGAAACTGATGCAGGCCGTTCATCAAAACCGAGTACGACAATCCGGCCCGCCGTTGATACGACATCAAAGGACAATTCAAATGTCATCGGCAAGCATACTGCATCAATGACCACGTTGGCACCTTCTCCATTCGTCCATTCTTCCACTCGTTTTTGAACATCTTCTTTTCCCGCATGGACAATGATATCAGCGCCGCTTTCTTTAGCGAATTCCAAACGTTCCTCACTTAAATCCGTGATCATCACTGATGCTCCTTGAAGCTTTGCCATCTTTAATATGCAAATCCCAATAGGCCCAGCTCCCTGGATAAGCACTGTTTCCCCTTCCTCCACTTCACCTCTCCAAACGGCCTGTGCTCCGATTGTATATGGCTCAGCCAATACTATTTCTTCCCAAGCCAACGCGGAATCCACAACATGTAATTGTTTCTCGGGAAGGACGAACCATTCTCTCATACCACCATCTTCATGTACGCCAAAAACGGACAGTTTTTCACAAACATTTTGGCGGCCTTTGCGGCAGGCGTAACACTTCCCGCAGTAACTGATGGGCTCAATAACAACATGGTCCCCAACTTTTATGCCCACGACGCCTTGTCCAATCTCCACAACTTCTCCCGCTACTTCATGCCCGACGACTCGCGGCAGCGTAGCAAGAGGATTCGTACCATGGTAAATATGCATATCCGATCCACAAATCCCGACTCTTTTTACTTTTACAAGGACATCCGTCGAGTTCGAAATCCGTGGTTTTTCCACTTCTTGTATGATAAGTTCATGAGCTTTCCGTACTTGAACCGCTTTCATTTCTCCCACCTACTTTGTAAGAAATTCATATACACTTGATGCTATCGTAATACCATGTTTCAGGTTTTTTTCTTCATTGATCTGTTCAATCTCACCCGGTACATATACGCGATCGAACCCTGGAGCAGGTTCAACCTGTTTCAGCTCTTCAATCATTTGATCCATTTGCTCTAAAAATATATCAGTATCAGTAAAGAATGAAGGATTAATTACACAAAAATAATGCCCCAGCTTCCGTTTCTTATCAAGATCGTCATACATTTTCCCAATGTGCGGGCCAAATGCCGCACCGGCCAATAATCCAGAAAACACATCTACAATTACCGATAGACCATAGCCTTTCGGGCCTCCGAAAGTGGAAAGGGAAACGACTTTATTCGGATCCGTGACTGCAGCTCCATGTTCATCGACACCCCATCCTTCAGGGATTTCCTTTCCTTCTTCGCGTGCCTGGAGAATTTTCCCCCATGCAACATTGGATGTTGCCATATCAAGAATATAGGGTTTCTTCGTTTTGGCAGGAACTCCGTAAGCGATTGGGTTGGTACCAAGAAATGATGTTTTTCCCCCGAACGGGACGACAATTTTATCGGTATGTGACATCGCGATGCCAATCAACTTTGCATCAGCGGCTTTTTGAACGAAATAACTTAGTGCTCCGCAATGGCTGCTATTAAAAACAGTCACCATGCCCACGCCATTTTCTCTCGCCATATCGATTGCATGGTCCATGGCCACGTCGCTGATCACATGCCCAAATCCATCATCTCCATCAACTACACCGGTAACGGGTCCTGTCTTTTGGAAGGAAATCTGGGCTTCGGGATTTATACCCCCTGCCTGTAAACGGTTCACATAATGCTCTGTTCGCAAAACACCATGGGAATTGACATTTCTGAGATCAGCATGAACCAATACTTCCGCAATTTTCCCGGCAGTTTCTTCATTCAAACCCACTTTGGTCAGCTGCTTTATTACTAATCGTTTTGCTTCCTCGGCTTGTATCGTTACTGTTGCCATTTTCTCTCCCCATTTCTTTCAGCCTACTATCTTTCTATTACAATCTCATTCTGTATGAAAGGCATTACTTCATCCAAATATGGTAATCCTTCATTGTCCCCTGCAACAGTGGTGACAAGAGCTCCTACACCATTTGCGAATGCCAATCTTTCATCAATTGATAAACCATTAAGGTATCCGTAAATATAACCGGCATCATAACCATCACCTGCACCAACTGTATCTACAGGTATTACAGGGAAAGCTTCTTTTTCATGCCATTCACTTTTAGTATATAGTTTTGAACCTTGTTTCCCGTCCTTAATGACAAGCTGATCAATAGCATTCACCTTCGCGAATTCAGCCAAAGATTCTTTTGAGTCAGTACCGATGATCAATCTTATTTCATCTAAACCTGTAAGCAAAATATCAACATATGGAAAAATATCATAGTAAACTGACCTTGCTTCCTCGATGGACCATAGCTTTAAGCGGATATTCGGATCAAAAGAAACAGGTATATTTTTTTGTTTTGCAATTTCCATTACCCTCTTGGCAATGTTGACATTTTTCGGATCTATAGCCAAAAATACTCCAGTAAGGTGGACTATATCAATCCCTTCAAACATCTTCTCTGTTATATCTCCAGGCTCTAAAGTTAAAATGGGAGATTGATAGCGGTAATAAAATGTCTTTCCGGAACCATCTTCCCGAATTTCTTTAAAGTTAAGAGATGTTGGATATCCATTTACATAGGCCACATCACTCATGTCCACGCCTTCCCCACGAGCGAAATTATAAATAACTTTACCGAACTCATCCTTGCCTAAACGGCTTATCCATTTTGACCGCAAGCCTAGCCTTGCACAGCCAATCGCAAAATTCAGTTCAGCGCCTCCTACTTTTCGCTCAAAACGGTTAACGAATCTTAAAGGTCCTGTCTCTTCCGGATTTAGTGTGATCATGGCGTCGCCCAGCGTTAAAACACCATATTTTGATGACAATACAGTACCTCCTTCTTGCGAACATTCACAAATGGAAACAAAAACATTTGATCATATCACTTTCATTATGCTTATTAGCTAAATCGATTTAGTTAATTACTAAACCGGTTTGGTAAATCATAAGGAAATTGTAAATGAAAACCCTATCAAAAACAATAGAAAAGTTTGATAATTTGTAATTTTATTTTTATTCCATACTTTTTCAGATGATATTTCAGCTAAATTTACGAAAAAACCATATTGTGGAAAACGAACAAGAACTGTTTCATCTTTAAATGATTGACAGTTTCAGATTTTTTTCGATCAAATTTACTCTTTGCTATTAATTTGGGAGAAAGTTGTATAATATATCAATTGTTAAATAAGTTTGAAAGGTTGTTTGGAATGAGTTTTTTGAAAATATACATCTTACTTACCGGAATAATGATTACATGGGGGTTAAATGTCTCAGTTATTAAAATTTTAGTTGCGCATACGCAGCCCGTAACGATAACATCTATGAGAATTTTTACTGCTTCCCTTATCGTCATTATTATCCTTTTCTTCTTTGGACTAATACGCCTTCCTAAAAAAAGTGAACTTTTTTACGTTTTTGGAGGAGCACTTTTGAGTGTCGTTTTTCATCATTATTTTTTAGCTGAGGGATTGACGAAGACATCCGCCTCGAATGCTGGATTGATTTTGGGCATGGGGCCAATATTGACTGTCATTTTGACCATGATTTTCTTTCGAAAAAAACCTACGTTAATCAAGCTGCTTGGCTTTATATGCGGTTCCCTGGGTGTGAGTTTTACCGTTATGGCAGGAAGCGGAGGAATTCATTCTATTAATCTTGGGGATGTGGATATTTTGCTTTCCATTCTTTCACAGGCATTGAGTTTCATCCTCATAAATAAAGCCTCAAAAACAATGGATCCACGATTATTAACCGGCTACATGATGCTGATCGGGTCTTTTATTCTTTTTGCCATCAGCTTATGGAAGGAACCAGAGGGCTTATCTTCCCTGGCAACCGCAACGCCATCCATCTGGGGAGCTTTCTTTTTCTCCGCTATTTTTGCCACCGCCCTCGGGCACATGAGCTATAATTATGCCATTGGTAAGGTAGGCGCAGCCGAATCATCCATATTTCTTAACTTAAACACCTTATTCTCTTTGTTAGGGGCAGCATTTTTCCTTAATGAAGCCCTTGTACCTGCACATTTCATCGGACTTATCTTCATTGTTTCAGGAGTATTGCTTGGCTCTGGTGCAATTGAAATATGGATTCTCCAAAGGAAAAATAAACGTTTATCTGCCTAGGAGCCGGAGCAGAACTTAGATTTCGTGACTTTCTTTGTAACATGATAACAGATCCTACGACACTGCCATTCTTATAAAAATGGCAGTGTCATGGGGTCTTATTTTTATTGTGCTTCCCTTCTTTCAACTACAAATAATTGCTGAATAATAATTGGAGATTCATATCTGTTACAATATACCCGGAAATTTGCATGAACATGTTCATTGAAGTGTTCCAGTAAAGACAAGCTTATTGTCGGTTGTGTCCTTTTCTTTCTGAGGAATCAAGCTTGGTTTGATGAACTTATATAAAAAAAAGACTGACTATTCGCTTTAGACAGTCAAATATCATGCTTATAAAATAAATCAACTAGCCCAGAGCGCAAACAAGCCTTCTGTTACACCCAATTTGTATATATAATAAATTCCGAATGCAAAACTTATAGCTCCCGCCATTTTGATGAAGATTCGGTTTAAAACGATGTCCTTCCCATTCAAAGCAAACGGTATGCCTAGAATGGTAGTAAAGCACAGCATGCCAATAATTGTCCCTGCGCCAAATATAATGATATAGATAGATCCTTCGCCAATACCGGTTACGGTCGACATCGTTAAAATGACCATTGCGGCACTGCCCGCGAGACCATGTACGAAACCAATTAAAGCAGACACCAAATAAGGACGAAATCTATCTTTCTCGTTCTTAATATCAGGGCGTGCTTTAAATAAACTTCTCGCCCCTAGCATAACAAGCATAATGCCAACGCCGAATTCCAGTGTCATGCTTAACGACTCTGGAATTTCCCCCTTCATCCAAATGAATAGCACACCTATAAGAAACAGCGTACTGGTATGGCCTATCCCCCAATACACCCCCGTTAGAGTGGAACGGGATAATTTTTTCGTGTTTCCTGCCGTCGTTGCTACGGCAATAACATGATCCGGTTCTAACGAATGCTTTATCCCCAATAGGAATCCTAATGTAAGAATCGACACCAAACTCATTTCTCTTTGACCTCCCCGAGACACTTCCAAACTTCTTCATACACCCTTTTAAGAGGTATATTGTTCTGTAAGGCAATTTTACGGCAATCTTCATATTCAGGTGCCTGCTGCAAGGTCAATCCCTCATGAATCCCCCTCTTCATCGTCACTTTTCCCCATTGTGTATGTACATGTAAAAATGATCGTTCGAGCCTGTGCACGGTAAGTGGATAGTAGCGTATCCCGAGAGTCGTCGTTTCAGCAAATAATATCTTCTTCATTTTCGAAATCACCTGCTGTGAACAAAGAAGCTGCAATAACACTCCCGGTCGATTTTTTTTCATATAGATTGGCGTATAAAATACATCATTTGCTCCTGATTCGAACAACAAATCCATTACATGCCCCAGCCATTCACCGGAAATATCATCTAGATTCACTTCCATTTTCACCATTTGTTCATCAAGATGCTCATGATCAGGCGGGCGGTTCATTGAGTCTCCCCTATGATAACTCGAAGGACGTTCGGATGATTTTCGAATGTTTTTGTGCCCGCACCATAGCCAATCGATTCGACAGTCATGGGTGGAAGCGAGCCGAAATTTCCAGCTAAAACCGCAGCGATGGCAGCACCGGTCGGCGTTGCTAATTCAGAACGAATATCGTTTGAGGCAATCGGTACCCCCTTTAATATTTCAAGAGTGGCAGGTGCAGGAACAGGATATATTCCGTGATCAATATGTATATGTCCAGATCCCGTTGGAATGGCTGATGACTGAACTGATTCAATACCTAGCTGATCGATTAAAATTGCAGCCCCGATTATATCTATTATTGAATCTACCGCCCCTACTTCATGAAAGTGTACTTTTTCCAGTGGAAGCCCGTGTATATGCCCTTCCGCTTCACCAATCTTCTTAAAAATGGCGAGTGACATGTTAGCTACCGATTCAATAAAGTTCGCCTCATTGATAGCTTCTACAATTTGTTTGTAGGTACGGCTGCCTGGATGGCTGTGAGGTACATGGCTATGGTTGTGTTCATGTCCAAGACTGTGCTCGTGTCCATGACTGTTACTGTGTCCATGTCTGTGCTCGTGTTCATGACTGTGACTGTGTCCATGACTGTGCTCGTGTTCATGGCTGTGGCTATGTTCATGTGTTTGGTCTGATTTACTGGTAAGAATGACATCAAATTTAGTACTCGTAATGCCATTTTTGACGACCTTCCCCCATGACAGATTATATTCTTCATCCATGTTCAACTTTTTTAACTCTTCTTCCATTTGTACAGGGTCTGCACCTGCATCAATCAACGCACCAATAACCATATCTCCGCTTATGCCGGAAAAGCAGTCAAAATATAAAGTCCTCATCACAATTGACCTCCTTTTTATGTACAAGCTTGTATATAATCGCTGCATTGTAGGCTGCACCAAATCCATTATCGATGTTCACCACACTTACACCAGATGCGCATGAATTGAGCATTGATAAAAGGGCCGATAAACCGTTAAAATTAGCACCGTAACCAATACTTGTCGGCACAGCAATAATTGGATTCGTGACAAGGCCTCCTAACACACTTGGAAGTGCCCCTTCCATTCCCGCGACACAAACTGATACGGTAGCACCCCTTATTTCGTCTATATTGTCAAGGAGGCGATGAAGCCCAGCAACGCCAACATCGTATATACGCCTGACAGGAATACCTAGAGTTTCGGCCGTCACGGCTGCTTCTTCAGCAACAGACAAATCTGATGTCCCGGCGCATACAATTGCAATATATGAATCAACGGATTTCGGCTTTTCTCTAACCCAAGCAAGTGTCCGTGCAATCTCGTTATACTCAAAATCACTACATTCTTTTTGTACAAATACCGCTTTTTCCCGAGAAATACGAGTCACAAGCACAGAATCATTCCTTGTCCGCAGCGATTGGACAATCGTTAAAATTTGTTCAGCTGTTTTCCCTTCCCCAAACACAATTTCGGGAAAGCCTTGTCTCCTTTTGCGATGATGATCGATTTTTACAAACCCTAAATTTTCATAGGATGCAAGTTTTCCCTTGGCTTCCGCAACTGTTAATGAACCCTTTTGAACCTGCTCCAAAATATCGTCAATCATGACATTTCTTCCTTTTTAAGCGCCATATTCATACTTCCGCTTGTATAGCCCGTGAGGTCCATTGATACATACTTATAACCAAATTGCTTCAGCCGTTTCGTGATCGCCGCATGGTATTGAAGCACTCTTGGCATATCATCGGGTTCAACTTCAATTCGGGCAGTATCCTCATGCGTCCTTACTCTTACCTGATGAATATCCAGTGATTTTATGTAAGCCTCTGATTTATCAACTTTGGTCAATTTTTCCTTCGTAATGATATCGCCATATGCTATTCGTGAGGATAGGCAAGCAAATGACGGTTTATCCCAGGTTGGCAATCCGGCTTGCTTGGACAATACTCTTATTTCTTCTTTGAATAAACCGGCTTCTAGAAGAGGTCCCCTGATTCCTTTTTCTTTAGCTGCTTTCATGCCTGGACGAAATTCGTTAGCATCATCAGCGATAACTCCATAAATAATATTATTAAATTCATATTCTTCAAGAATAGGAAGCAGGTGGTCAAATAAACTACTTTTACAAAAGTAACAGCGATTCTGATTGTTTTCTTTATATCCAGGAATGGCCAACTCCGAAGTTTGAATGACACGATGGTTGGCACCAATCCATTTTGATAGCATAATGGCTTCTTTCAACTCACTCGATGGATAGGTTTCCGAATCGGCTGTAACGGCTAACACATTATCATAACCCAGAGTATCAATAGCGACTTTTAACAAAAACGTGCTGTCCACCCCTCCTGAAAAAGCGACCACAACCGACTCCATTTTTTGAATAATATCCTGCAGATTTCTGTACTTTTCTAGTAACATATCACTTTTCCCCTTTCTGGTTTATCTGAATTTATCCACTGCCCACCAGCATTATCACACCCTTGATGGATTACAAAAAAATTGAAAAGGAGGAAATAAAGCAGTCGTACTTTCATTTCTAGCGCTTATTGAAATGATATTCATATAAGCGCTGGACGGCTTTAGCTTTTTTGTACGATAGCCGAGAATTTTTTTGCCGTTTCTGTCAGCCTGGTGTAATCTTCACCTGTAATCAATTTCGCAGGATTGATCAATGAACCGCCTACTCCCGCCGCGATGGCCCCTGCCTTAAAAAATGACGCGAGGTTGTCAAGGTTGACACCGCCAGTTGGCATAAGGGGAATATGAGGAAGCGGTCCTTTAAGATTTTTAAAGTAGCTAACACCTAGTGCATCTGCCGGGAAAACTTTGATAATGTCAGCTCCATGCTCGTAAGCAGTCAATATTTCGGTTGGTGTGAGCGCACCAGGGATGCTAATAACGCCATAGCGCTTCGCCAGTTTAATCGTTTGGACATTGACGGTTGGAGAAAAGATAAATTCAGCCCCTGCCATGATGACCGCACGGGCCGTTTCAGGATCCAATACTGTACCGGCACCCGCTATGATATCATCACCGAACTCCTCTTTCACTTTTTCAATCAAATGGCACACTTTGGGAGTTTCCACTGTTATTTCTAGCGTTCGGATGCCGCCCTCTTTCAGGGCCCGGGCGATTGGTATAATTTGATTGGGGCGTGCACCGCGGATGACGCCGACAAGCTTCCCATGTTTAAGCTCTTCAAGTTTAGTCATTTTTTCCACCTTTCTACCTCTTCACATCATCAGCGCCGCCACTCATGAACAAAGCGAGTTCGGCACGGGCCGGCAAACCCTCAACATCGCCATTTACCATCGTTGCCATTGCTCCCATGGCATTTCCACGCTTTGCAGCTTCATCTAGCGGCAGTCCATCAAGCAGTCCGGAAAGTACACCGGATGCAAAAGCATCCCCAGCACCGATGGGATCAACGACCCGTTCCACATAGAATCCAGGAACGTATGTTTTCGGTACAGACGGGGCTGAAATCAAAGAGCCTTCTTTGCCCAATTTAAGTAAAACTGTTTCGACACCGAGTTCATGAAAATGATCGGCAAATTTCTCCGGAGTATGGGAGCCGAATAAAAACTCGGCTTCGGCCACCCCAGGCATGACGATATCACTTTTCGAGGCGTACTTTGTTATGATGTGACGTGCTTCATTTTCATCACCCCATATTTTCAAGCGAATATTCGGATCGAAGACGATTTTTGTTCCGTTTTCTTTAGCAATGCGGATCGCTTTATTCAAGAGCGACTGACAAGAATTCCCTAGTGCAGGGGTGATCCCCGTAATATGGAGATAAGCGGCATCTTGGATGGCAAGATCAGATAGTAATTCAGCCGTCATTTTACTAGCTGCCGAATCTTTCCGGTAATAATAAACCCGGGTATCATTCAGCCGTCTGAATTCTTTAAAAAAGACCCCGGTAGACGCATCAGGGTCTCTCGTTACATAAGAGACATCAACGCCTTCTCCGCGAATGAACGATTGCATGGCATCGCCAAATTCATCCTCACCGAGACGGCTAATCCAGCGTGAGCTATGACCGAGTCGGCTTAACCCGATCGCGACATTGGATTCAGCACCGGCAAACTTCATCGAAAAAGATCTGGCGTGGCGAAGCGGTCCTTCTTCATTCGGGGTAAACACTGTCATCGTTTCTCCGATGGTTACAACATCCATGTCATCATCTTCTTTCTCTTGTCATGCTATTACGTGATTAGAAAGCGTACCGATCTTCTCAATGCTGACGTTCATCCGGTCACCGTTTTTCAACCAGATTTTTGGATTCCTTCCCATTCCTACTCCTGGTGGCGTGCCAGTTGCAATCAAATCACCTGGCATTAGTGTCATGGACTGTGATAAAAATGAAATGATTTTCGGAACCGTAAAAATTAGGTTGCTTGTATTTGAATCCTGCATAATTTCACCGTTTAATTCAAGCGAAATCGCTAGATTGTGAGGGTCACCCACTTCATCTTTTGTAACGATAACAGGACCAAATGGAGCAAATGTGTCCGCCGTTTTGCCTCTTGACCACTGACCGTCCTGAAATTGCAAATCTCGGGCGCTGATATCATTCATAATCGTGTAGCCAAAGACGTAGTCATCCGCCTCTTCTTCTGACACACGTTTCGCTTCTTTTCCAATGACAAAAGCAAGCTCTGCTTCAAAGTCGACCTCTGTTGAATTAATTGGGATTTCAATCGGATCATTATGACCTGTAATCGCATTCGAATATTTTGAAAAAATGACTGGCGAAGCAGGCGGCTCCATCCCCGTTTCCTTACAATGATCAAAATAGTTAAGTCCTACGCAAATGATTTTATCCGGCTTTGCGATTGGCGGCAGGATTTTCACATCTGACGTTTTGAATATTGCATCCTCATTTATCCGTTGCTCGATTAAGTGTTCAGCACGTGTGCGCAACTCGCTGCTTCGTTCTATAAATTTTTTCATGCATGCAGGAAATTCCTCTGGACAGAGAGCCGTTAAACTAATTATTTGATCATCTTGAACTAGACCGATGTGCTGTTCGGATTGTACGGAAAAAGTCGCTATTTTCATTTTTTTCCCCTTTCTTAGGTTAATGCGTATGGTGTTTTTTCCCCTTTTAAGACCTGAACGATATTTCTTGCTGCTTTTTGACGAAGTTCAACCATCGCTTCCTCAGAATACCAGGCGCTGTGAGGCGTAATGATGACATTGTCCATTGTGAGTAGCGGGCTATCGATGCTGACAGGCTCATTTTCTGTCACATCAAGTGCAGCACCTGCAATGATCCCTTTTTCAAGTGCATTGGTAAGTGCTTTTTCATCGATTATCGGTCCGCGTGCCGTGTTAATGATGACCGCGTTACTCTTCATCTGTTTAAGGCGCTCCTCATTGATCAGGTGGTATGTATCATCAATTAAGGGCACATGGATCGACAAATAATCGGCTTCGCCTATAATTTCGTCGAGATCCATTTTTTGAACCCCGACAGCAGCCATGTCTGCAGCCGATACGAAAGGGTCATAAGCAGCGGTTTTAAAGCCGAGCGGTTTCACCTTTTCAATGAAACGGCGCGGAATCCGGCCAAAGCCGAGAACCCCAACCGTTTGTTCGTTAAAACGGTGAATCGGGACACACACTTTAAAGTCCCAGTTACCTTTTTTCACTTCCTTGTTTAACAGAGTCACTTTCCGCGCCGACGAAAGTAAAAGTGCCAATGCATGATTCGATACTTCTTCCATGCCATAATCCGGTACATTGGCGACAGTTATCCCCTTTTCCTTAGCCGCATCGAGATCAATTGTATTGACGCCAACACCATAGCGGGAAATGATTTTCGTGTTTTCGAGCGACTCGATGACTCGTCTTGAGATAGGAGCATATTGATTTAAAATTGCATCCGCTTCTTTTGCATGCTCCATTACTTCCTCTTCAGTTTTGCATTGCGCTTTGATGAAATTGATATCCAGACCGCTTTCTTGAAAAATCTCTTCTTCATATTTCAAATGTTCAAATTCGTAATCCGTTAATAATATTTTAAAGGTCATTCGGGCTCCACTCCTTTATAGTAAGACCAGACATCTATTTCGCTGCTGCCTTTTCAATTTTTGCAATGCCGAGTCCTTCTGCACCGAGTTTCGATGTTATTGCTTCAGGATAGTATCGTTCGATCATTTGAATGCCAATTGCGGCACGGCGTACACGTTCTTGAGCGAGTGAGATGTTCGTACTTTCCCATTGTTTCCCTGAAGGGTATACATCAGGGTGATTACGCAGACCAAATTTAATGTATACTGGCGCCAATACACGGATAATTTCCGGTATTTCATAATAGCGAAGAAAGCCTCCAAAGGTATCAGGAACTTCAACATATAAATCAATGGGAATGTTTATTGATTGTCGGATCGCTGCAAGTTTGGACAGCGTTAATGCAGGTGGTACGTTGTAGGTATCCGCTCCGATGTCTTCCATTAATTTAACGGATACTGGATTGGCTGAACCCATTTGAACCGATACTTTAACAACAAAGTCTTCCGGAAGCTGTCCGTGTTTTTTCATTTCTTTCGTTAAAAGTAGGAGTCCTTCATCTGCAACTAACGCACCGCGAAGACCAAGTGCAGCTCCTCTTTTCAAGTCTTCCATGGCATAAACAAGCTGGTCCGATCCTTCATGGCGGATTCCCTGGGATTTACCTCCTGGCGTAAGCGGTCCCGCACTGACATCCCAAGAACCCCTGGGACCGACAAACAAACTGAGCTCCATACCGCGCTCTGCTGTCATTTCACACATTTCTTTAATTTCTTCATCCGTTTGAAGCATGATGCCGCTGCCCTGGGATATCCGGTGAATAGTCAAACCAAGCCGGTCAATTTCTTTCAATGTTTCTTTTAGGGCCGCTGGGCCTTCTACACTTGGCAGTTCAATGCGGTATTGAGCACCGTCCGGAAATGTTTTCGTTGATGTAGGAAGTTCTTTAAGATCAGTAGATGGGTAGCCTAACGTTTCGAGCAAGTCGCGTGATTCTTTCATTTTTGGACGCCTTCTTTCATATCTATATTTTTTAAGAGTGCAGCTACTTTGTCACCCAAATCAGCAGGGTATACATCGCATGGGGCACGGTGACCAGCAGCAACGTCAAACCAGCGCTGATGAACAGCTTCCTTCATGGCTGTAAAAAATGTCGGACCGTAATTGTACACATCCATCAGTTTTGAAATCACTTGATGATTTTTCTGGGCTTCAGCGAGATCTCCTTTATGATACGATTCATATAAATGTACGGATATTTCCGGGGCAAAGACCGCGCTTCCATTAATGCTTCCCGCTGCTCCAATCATTTGGGCCGGAAGCAAATGCTCGTCAAAAGCGGAGAAGACTTTGAAATCACTGCGAACTTTCTTCACTTCCGCCAGCACTTGACGAAGGTGGCCGAAATCACTGACCGTCTCTTTAATACCTGCAATGTTTGAATGATCTTCGGCTAATTTTTTAATCAGTTCGATGGATAAGTTTTGACCTGTCAAGAGCGGGATGTTATAAATGAAAACTTGCAGGTTAGTATGGTTCGCCACACTGGAAAAATGTCGGTATAATTGCTCGTCAGACAGCTTCCAGTAATATGGGTTGACTACGAGAACACCGTTCGCTCCATGCTCTTCTGCATAAGAAGTCAGTTCTTGCACCTCTTTTAATGCGGTATGCCCGACTCCGACCATAACTGGCACTCTTCCGTTAATGTACTTTAACATTTCGCGTACATATAATTTCCTTTCTTCAGTCGTAAGTGAGGAGAACTCACCTGAACTGCCCATCAACAAAATACCGTCAATATTCCGTGAGATTAATAGGTCGATATACCTTCTGTTCAACTCCAAATCCAAGTTCCCCGTTTCATCAAATAAGGTGACTACCGGTGGAATGATGCCATGAAAGTCCATTATTTTTCCTCCTTTTATTACCATTCAGCGATGCTCCCGTCCTCATTTCGCCAAATTGGATTCTTCCAATCATGTCCGGCCTCAGCTGCCTGCATCACTTTTTCCTCATCGATTTCCACACCAAGACCCGGTTTATCAGGAATGTTCACATAACCATCTTCATAGTCGAATAATTCTGGATTTTTCATATAATCGAGAATGTCCATGCCTTCGTTGTAATGAATACCAAGGCTTTGCTCCTGAATAATGAAATTCGGTGTCGTTGCGTCCAGATGAATGGATGAAGCAAGAGTCATCGGACCGAGCGGGCAGTGCGGCGCAATGGCTACATCATACGCTTCTGCCATTGCGGCAATTTTTTTCCCTTCTAAAATACCACCTGTATGAGACAGATCCGGCTGAATTATATCGACATAACCATCTTGAAGTAGCTGCTTAAAGCCCCAGCGCGTATACATTCTTTCGCCCGTCGCAATCGGACATGTGGTATGCCAGGCAATCTCACGAAGTGCTTCATTGTTTTCCGGGAGCACCGGTTCTTCAATGAACATGGGACGGTAAGGCTCCAGTTCTTTTACAATCGCTTTTGCCATCGTTTTATGAATCCTCCCATGAAAATCCACACCGATGCCAAAGTCTTTGCCAACCGCTTCCCTGATTGAAGCAACCCGTTCGATGACCGCTTCTACTTTCGAAAAGCTATCTATGTAATTCATTTCTTCTGATGCGTTCATTTTGACAGCAAGGAAGCCCTCTTTCTGTTTTTCAATTGCGGCAGCAACTACATCCACCGGTCTATCTCCTCCGACCCATGAGTAAACTTTAATTTTTTGACGTGCTTTGCCGCCGAGCATTTGGTATACAGGAATATTGAAGTATTTTCCTTTTATATCCCATAATGCCTGCTCAATGCCGGAAATGGCGCTCATTAAAATTGGGCCCCCGCGGTAAAATCCACCTCGATAAAGCGTTTGCCAGATATCTTCAATGTCGTTCGGATTTCTCCCGATCAAATAATCAGTCAGTTCGTTAACTGCTGCTTTAACAGTTTCAGCACGGCCTTCCACAACAGGCTCTCCCCATCCGGAAATGCCTTCATCCGTATCGATTTTTAAAAACAGCCAGCGGGGCGGAACTTTGTATAAAGAAATTTTTATGATTTTCATCAAGCACCTCGCAATGTTTTTTTGAAGAAAGAGAGATTTTCAAACATGGAAACCTCCCTTGCACTTGTTAAGAACCTTTAATAAAAACCGTTTTTATGGCTGTATAAAATTCTTTCGCCGCTTCACCTTGCTCTCGCGAACCCGTGCTTGATGCCTTCATGCCTCCGAATGGGGCTTGCAACTCTACGCCCGCGCTTTCTGCGTTAATGCGGACAAGACCTGCTTCAATTTCATCGATGAATTCCAAAATTGAACTAATATTTGATGTGAAGATTGATGCACTCAATCCGTACTTCGTATTATTTGCCAAGTCAATCGCTTCGACCAGATCTGTTGCTTTCATAAGCGCGATAACTGGTCCAAAAATTTCTGCCTGTGCAATCTCCATTTCGGACGTCACGTCTTCAAAAATCGCTGGTGTGATGAAAAAGCCCCTATCATAGTCTCCGCCAGTTAATATCTCCCCGCCATGTATGAGTTTTGCACCCTCCTGCTTGCCTTTTTCAATGTACTCTGTGACCGTTTTGAACTGGCTTTCGCTTGCACATGGGCCCATCCAAATACCCTCTTGAAGACCGTTGCCAACTTTAATTTCCGCTGCTGCCTTTACCAGTTTTTGTTTGAATTCATCATAGACGGACGATTCAACGACTACACGGCTTGAAGCTGTGCATTTCTGGCCGGAAGAACGAAATCCACCGCTGATGACCGCCTCGACAGCTTGGTCGATGTTTGCATCTTTCGTTACGATGACTGGATTCTTTCCACCCATTTCAAGCTGATATTTTATCCCGCGGGCTGAAGCTGATTTTGCGACGCTCTGACCGACACTTTCAGAACCGGTAAATGTGATCGCATTTAAAAGCGGATGATCGATGAGTCCTTGACCGATGACCAATCCTTTACCGGTAATAAAATTCACAACACCCTCAGGGAAGCCTGCTTTGGTAAAGCATTCCATGACTTTCGCAGCCGTAACGGCTCCCTCCGTAGCCGGTTTCCATACGATTGAGTTGCCATAAACAAGAGCTGGAGCCATTTTCCAGATGGGAATTGCAACCGGGAAGTTCCATGGCGTGATTATCCCGACAACACCTAGTGGGCTGCGTTTCGTGAACATTAGGGCATCTTTATCGGATGATGGAATAACATCGCCGTCTTTCCGCATTCCTTCCCCAGCATAGTAACGCAGGATTGCAACACCCCGTGCCGTTTCACCCTTTGCTTCAGGTAACGTTTTACCCATTTCACGAGTCATGGTTTCGGCAATTTCATCTAGATTTTCTTCCAATATATTGGCCGTTTTGAAAAGGATTTGCCCACGTGCAGACTGGCCGAGCCTGCGCCAATCCCTTTTTGCCTTATGCGCTGCGGCTACAGCTTTATTCAAGTCTTTTTCGGTTGAGCTTTGTACGTAGCCAACCGGTTCTTTGTCCGCAGGATTAATGCTTTGGATTGTATTTCCAGAAGATGCATTCACCCACTCATTATTAATGAAATTTTTATATGTTTTCGTTGCAAATGTAGTTGATATCATAGTCTTTTTAGCTCCTTTTTCGTTTTAGAATGTCGGTCCAATTCTCCATATACCAAAGTCATGCTGCTTTAATATCTCCGCTTTTGTTAGTTTCCCGTTAGAAACATGTTGAATTTCTTCCATGATGCGCCTGCCCACTTCATCAACGGTTTCTAAACCATCAACGATCGTACCAGCATTTAAATCCATATTTTCATTCATCCTGTCAAACATTGGTGTATTAGTCGAGATTTTTATGACGGGTGAAATAGGAGAACCAGTCGGCGTGCCTCTTCCGCTTGTAAAGAGAACGATTTGGGCACCGCCTGCGACCATACCCGTCAATTGCTCAATGTCATGGCCAGGCGTATCCATCCATACTAGCCCTTTTTTTGTGGGTACCTGGGCATAATCAATGACTTCTTCCAATCTGGTTGTACCTGATTTTGTCGCTGCCCCCAGGGATTTTTCTTCTAGTGAGCTGAGACCTCCCTCAATGTTTCCCGGACTTGGATTTCCGGTGCGGATGTCTACGCCCATTTGAATCGAGCGGTCTTCCATCATTTTAATAACCGCATACGCTTTTTTTGCTACCTGGTCATTTGCCGCCCTGTTTGCGATCAAATGCTCTGCACCGATGAGTTCAGTCGTTTCCGCTAATATTGCGGTTCCCCCTTGCTGAACTACCAAATCGCTAGTACGTCCGACTGCCGGGTTCGCCGATAAGCCGGAGCATGCATCCGACCCACCGCATTCTGTGCCGACAATCAGCTCGCTAAAATCACATAATTCACGTTGCACCATCGAGGCATCCTGGACCATTTTGACTGCGATTTTAGATACTTCGGCAATGGTTTGAAGAGTGCCTCCATGATCCTGGATCGATACAGTTTTCACTGGTTTACCGCATTTGGCAATTTCATCCCCAATACGGTGCGCCTGATGTGTTTCACAGCCAAGTCCGAGTACTATGACACCATATACATTTGGATTCATGCCCATCCCCGCATAGGTTCGGGCCGTTTGATCATAATCAGTGCCCACTTGCGCACAGCCATGCTGATGAATGAATGTGACGGTTCCACTCACCAATTCTGTGACACGCTGAGCTGTTTGAGTTGCACATGTTATCGTTGGCAATATCAGTACATGATTCCGTACACCGACGCGGCCATCCGGACGGCGGTAGCCCCAAAACTGCATTTTTTCATTCAGCAATTTTGTCACCCCTTCCTCTTTTGCCTTCTAAATTGTGTACATGAACATGTGCACCAATGGGAATAAAAGCTGAGGCTGCACCTATGACTTCCCCATATTTAATTATGTCTTCTCCTTGTTTGATGGCCTTGACTGCGAACTTATGTCCAAAACGGATCGGTTCAAGAATGGGTACGACAAGTTCTTCAAGGTCTGACTTCACAACTACTGATGTGTTTGCAGGGATTTCGGATAAAGCGACAGCTACACTATCCTCCCTACTTAAGTAAAGTGTTTTATACTCGCTCATTTTGTCACCCCTTAAATGGTTTGAACTGCTTTACTTTGGATAACCGGATTGTTTAATACCCCTATCCCTGGTATTTCGATTTCAATCCGGTCATCGCCTTTCAATGTAAATTCATTTGGCGGAACCACACATGTACCTGTAAGTAAAACGGATCCGTCAAATACAGTATTATCTAAGACTAAATAGTCGACGAGCTCTTCCAATTTTCGTTTCAGTTGGTTTACTTTCGCTTCACCTTCAAATACTTTTTCTTCATTTCGAAAAATCCGGCACATGATTTTAAGCTCATATGGATCTGGAACAGCCTCTTTTAACAAGATGGCCGGTCCAATGGAACAAGAGTTTTTCCAAACTTTTGCCTGTGGGAGATAAAGCGGGTTTTCACCTTCAATATCACGGCAGCTCATGTCATTACCCGCGATATATCCGAGCACCGTTCCCTTTTTATCGATGACAAGACCAAGCTCCGGCTCCGGAATTTGCCATTTTGAATCTGAACGCAAATATACCGGGTCATTCGGTCCTACAGTTCTTGCTGCAGTTGATTTAAAGAAAATCTCAGGACGCTCTGCATCATAAACTTTGTCATAGAAAGTTTGGCGGTCCAGCTTTCCTTGCGTAGCTTCGTAGTTACGTGCTTCCTTGCTTTTTTTATACGTAACGCCAGATGCCCATACTTCCGGTGCGTCGATAGGCGTTGTTAATTGAAGACCTTCCAATGGCAGCTTTTTCCCTTCAGCGACAATTTGTTTTACAATGTCAAACGGCGTTCTGTTTTCATGGCGTGCCGTTGTAATC
This sequence comes from Peribacillus sp. FW305-BF15, assembly GCF_058783805.1. Lineage (NCBI taxonomy): Bacteria > Bacillati > Bacillota > Bacilli > Caryophanales > Bacillaceae > Peribacillus > Peribacillus sp. FW305-BF15. The sequence goes on from NZ_JBYSYV010000012.1 coordinate 78,796, forward strand.
AACGACATAAAATCAGTAAATGGAAGGTCCACCACATTGTTTTCGTTTGTCACGGCAGCAAGTTGCTTTTTGTTTTCATGTACATAGCGAATAATTCTCATTTGCTAGTTCCTCCTTAGGGCAAACCTTTTTTTATATTTTTTGATATTCATAACCGAGCTCCTGTGAAATTTTACTGCTGCATTCCTTTAAGAGACGTACATAATACTCATGTGTTTCTTCGTTTACTTTCGAAGCAGGCATCGATACACTCATTGCAGCGATTACCTTTCCTGAATAATCTCTTATCGGTACGGCAAGACAGAAAATGCCCGGTTCATTTTCTTCATTATCCATTGAATAACCATTAATGCGTGCTTTTTCGATTTCGGCTAAAAACTGTTCCTTGGATCTAATCGATTTTTCTGTCGGTCCCGTATAATCATAGCCGTCCAAGAGCAAATCCAGTTCACTATCCGTTTTGGTTGCAACAAGAGATTTGCCGACTGCACTTGTATGAATCGGAACACGACGGCCAATACGGGAATACAGGACAGTTACCCCAGTACCTTCAACTTTATCGACATAGACACCTTCCTGCCCGTCCAATATGACAAGGTGCAGCGTCAAATTCGTTGTTGCTGAAAGCCCTTCAAGATGTTTTCTTGCTACATTGCGCAAATCGAGATGGGTCACAACAACGCTTCCCCTCTCCAATAGCTTTAATCCTAGCGAGTATTTTCCATTTTCTTCGCCTTGTGAAATATAGTGATGCTCCTGTAAGGTTTTTAATAGTGAATGAACCGTACTTTTATGTAAATTCATTCTCTTACTTATCTCTGTAATAGTTAGTTCACGCTCACGCTCATCAAATAAATCCAATATTTTCAAGGCACGCTCCACCGATTGGATGATAGGCATCGTTCCTCACTCCTTTTCATTCTGTCTACCTTTATATTATCGGATTTATGACGAGCATACCTCACTTTATTTCTACTTTTTTTTCATGGAATATAATATCTTGTTCATAATCAAGTACCGCATCCTCAATGACAGCGATTGGAACAACACCATTTGCTGCATCTGTATGCCCAAACATCCTGTTGCTTGCCGCAACCATTTTCTGTCTAACTTTCATCCGCTGCTTGCGTTCAGCTGCCAATGATTGTCTTTCTTCTTTAAAATGATCCGCAAAATCATGAATAACCTTTCCAGAATGAAGTTTAGTAGAATCTACAAAATCAATTCGTCGATCACGAAGCTGAAGGTGAATTACATCCCCTGATTTAAGTAAACCTATGCCGCCACCTTCATACGCTTCCGGTGTCATATGCCCTATGGCAGCTCCATATGTGACTCCTGAATAGCGGCCGTCGCTAATGATTGTAGCGATTTTTTTCATAACACGATTTGCATTGATGTGTTGCATTGGTGTAAACATTTCCGGCATTCCGAATGCCACTGGCCCCTGCCCTGAGATAATAACCGCAATTTTCAATGTGCCGGCTTCAACCATCCTGTCAAATAATTCCCCATAGGTAGCGGTTTTTAGAAGAGACCATTCCGACTCATTGTTGTATTTAAGAGATTCTAGCAATAGATTATGTTCGAAAAGATTTTGCTCTTTTATTTTTGAAAGCAGATTTGAATCGAGCAGGCTTTTATTTGCATCATCTTCATTTTCGTAATAAAGGACAAATGCAAGCTTATCGTCGAATTGGTCAAGCTGTGGTGTCGGCATTCCGCTGATTTTTACAACGGCGCTTTCAAAGAAGTTTCCTTTTAATACATCAACACCGCTGAATCCACGTCGTGGATTGGATAAAATGACCTGATTTTTCTTAACATTAACTGCTTTTAGGCTATTTGTGATCGAAAGACGTTCTTTCCAAGTTTTTGCTGCGACAGTCGGCGCATCCTGATCCATTGGTACACCATTCTCAATAAGTTCATGAAAAAGTGTTTCCATTCCTCTGCTTTTCCCGCTACAACACTGCATCGCAAGTGAATAAATGTCCCTTCCTTCTGTCAAACTGTAATCAAATAAGTCAGGAATTGGATGTGAATGATGAATGCGGTCAAGGTCCCATAAACTGAATTTGAATCCTGCATAAAGCATGCCTGCGACAATATGCATCATTAAGTTAGTAGAACCACCCGATGCGCTGTGTATACGGATTGCATTTTTTATGTTCGCAGCGACAATGTTGGCCACGCCGTAGCGCTCTTCGTTTATCATGCCGGCAAAGCTATCAACCACCGAGTTAATCTGGCGTTGTGTTGGCGGATCGGTCAACAGCTCCACTGCTGGATGTACGAGACCCATGCCTGCCACTAAATGACGTGAACTATTCCCCGTACCATTAAAGGCACATACACCTCCCTGCCCGTCACATGTTGCGACAGCAAGTCTCATTTCAAAGTATTTATGCTGTTCCTTCGTCAATATTCCTCGTTCATAGGCCCGTTCAAACACGCCCTGGAAAGCAGTATTCGATGAACATTGCAATATATATGCCATCGTATCTCGTAAATCTACGGCTACATCGGCTGCTCCTTTGCTTTCCGCATTTTTCGCCAGAGTTTCCAATTCTTCAATTACGTCAGCTGGAATCGAACCGCCTTCCAATACGTGAGCAGGTGCGAATGTTGCGAAAAAGGGTGCTTCACCACGGTTTCGGCGAACACGATCAACATGGGCGAGTGCACTTACAACACCAAGAGGCTGCTTATCACACCCTTGAATGACGAATGCACCATGATAACTGTGAGCTTCCAGCTGGTTGACAACCATTTGTGCAACCGCGTTTCGGCTCTGGAGAGAGTAACTCATTCCTTGATTGTTTTGTGCAGTGCCATCACACATTACCGGTGTCGAGAAATGAAACGGCACGCCGCCGTTTTGCCAAATGCGGATTGCTGCCCGTGCTGACGTTTGGTAATCCATTATATGGGCCGGATGATCGGACGAACCACCGATTATTGCGATACGCGGGGCATTCCTCTCGAGCCTCATATAAATTTCTTCAAGCGTCCAATCGGGCTTCCCCCCTTCATATGTGGTGCCTAGCGTCAGCTTCGAACGGTCCAACAGACCTGCAACCGTAATAGGTTCATTTGCTTTTCCCTGCACATTATCGCGGTAAGGGTTTATTTCGTTATCAATTAGTGGATATAGGTGTGTCATTTCAGCACTCCTTTTCTGAGTTCAAATCAATTCTTTCGTTCTATGAAAATAGTAAAGAAGATTTTTAGTCCAGTGCCAAGTCTTCTGGGTCTGACAAGATCTCTATATCTTCATTCTTTAAAGCTTCTTCCATCATGCTTTCAGAAATCCAAATTTCACCGATTTCAAGCGTGTTTTTAATTCTTACGATTCTCACTTTATTCAAATCGAAGGCATTGCATGTTTTGATGGCAGCTTTTACAGCCAATTCCTGCGTATCCAAAAACATCGGGAGCTTTACTACATCTGTGACTGTGCTGGTGAGTGCATTGGCATACCCTTTTTCCCATTTTATTTCATTCATGACGGCTTTTGTCGTCATATCTGCCATGCCAATGCCATTCGCATTACCGTGAGTTTTTTCAGTAAGTCCAAGTACAACGGTCCGTTTAACGTCTGGCCCCCCGGTAGCATATGGTGTGGCGAAATTACCCGTTATGTTCGGGTCCATTCCATCCCCCGAAATGTCCTTTCCGAGTTCATTTACAATAAGTACGTCCATCGAATCGAAATGTATTTTCGGCATCAATGATTTTGCTTCAAGCAACAGTCCCGGTTCCACTACCTCCAGATCCTCCGCTGGAACTGCGACGATTTTCGCCGGTTTATCATAAGCGTTTTCAATCGACGCAAGACCAAATATGATAGGAGCTTTTGACAAGGAAACCTTAGCCATTTCAGGGACATGTTCCGCCATATACTTAAAGCTGTATGCATGTGCAGCTTCGGCTCCCTTTTGCTTTCCTAAACCGATAGTTATCATTTTCATAAGTCCGCTTTCAACCGGTCCGCGAAATGCTGTATGTGGTTTTATCCGATTAATGACTATGATTTTATCCGATTCGTAAGCAAGTTTATCAATATAGACAGGGAGGCCATTTGGCAACTCATCCAGTTTAATAACTTCCATCGATGACCTGATAGGCGCTCCAACCGCTTCTTCTGAAATACCCAGCTGAAGCAACACATCGATTTGCCCTTCCGCCGTGGCACCACCATGGCTTCCCATTGCAGGTACGATGAAAGGATTACCTCCCGCCTCCTTAACGGCAGCCACCGTTTCTCTTACTAATGTAGGAAGGTCCGCTACCCCTCTGCTTCCTACTGCAATTGCCACCCTGTCTTCTTCATTTATTCTTGATAAGACACCTGCTTCTTTTATCGCCTTCTTCACCTCACCAGCTACATCAGCGATTTGAGTTGTACGAAATTTCTGCCTCACTTGTACCATTTTCGGTAATTGGATTTCACGTAAAAGTTCAGAGATAATATCCATTTTCTTTCCTCCAAACAATTTGGATTATTTACCGCGTACTTTTTCAACTTCGCTCATCATTTCCTCTACAAGATCTGGTCCGAATTTCTTGGCATATTCGTCCGTCACTGGTTGGATGGCCTTCTTCATTTTTTCCATTTCTTCCGGTTCTACTTCATTGATTTTCATTCCTTCTTCTTTTAGATAATTAAGTGCCTTTTCATTTTCTTTTTGGTTAACTTCCCGTTGATACTTTCCAGCCTCTTGTGCGGCCTCACTCATGATTTCTTGTTCTTGTTCTGATAGGTCATCCCAGAACTTTTTACTTACAAGGAATACAAATGGTGTATAAACATGATTTGTAAGACTTAAGTATTCTTGCACTTCATTATATTTTTGCGTTTGAATTGTTGCTAGTGGATTCTCCTGACCATCAACAGTGCCTGTTTCCAGTGCAGTAAACACTTCTGAGAAAGCCATCGGCGATGGATTCGCCCCTAACTTTGAAAATGCATCTAAATGCACTTCATTTTGCATGGTACGAAGTTTAAGCCCTTTGAAATCTTCAGCCGTTTTAACAGGGTGTTTGCTGTTGGTTAAGTTTCGGAAACCATTTTCCCAGTATCCCAAACCTACTAAATCATGTTCCGGTAATTTATCCAAAAGTTTTTTTCCTACTGCACCATCAAGTACTGTATAAGCTTCTTCTTCATTATTAAAGACAAATGGGAAGTCATAAATTCCAAATTCCTTAATCATGCCAACAAGTGGTGAGGTTGAAGGAACAGTTACTTCCTGTAAGCCGCCTTGAAGAGCTTCTGTCATTTTCTGATCATCTCCGAGAGTGGCATCAAAAAAGTTTTGGACTTTCATTTTCCCGCCGCTTTTTTCTTCAACCAGTTCTTTAAATTTCTCCATTCCTTTTCCTTGTGGATGCATTTTACTATTTCCGATCCCTGCTTTGATTGTTCTTTTCTGAATACCGTCAGCTGAAGCGCTTTCATTTTGTCCGCTTCCGCAAGCGCTTAATAGTAGTAATGATGGCAGTAAAACTCCAACCGCCAAACGTTTGAAAAACTTATTCATTTTCATTTTCCTCCTATAAAATAAGATGAATACCAGCATACACACCCAAATACTTGTTTAATTCCGTTAGGAGGTAAACCATTCTAGAGGAACCAGCACTAAGGAAGGAAACAAAATCAACAAGATCAATACAATTACTTCCACGAGCAAGAAAGGCCAAATCCCCTTCATGATATCTTCCATACTGATCTTACTTATGCCGCACATGACATTTAACACGGTTCCGACTGGTGGTGTAAGTAAACCGATGGCGTTATTCAGGATAAACAGGACACCGAAGTAAACTGGGTCAATACCTGCAGCGACCACCAACGGCATCAATACAGGTGTTAGAATAAGGATTGTCGGCGTCATATCCATAGCAGTTCCAACTACGATGACCAATAGGTTTATCATTATTAATAGAAGGAATGGATGATCCATAAATGGCTCCAGCAATCCAATCACCTGACCAGGTAAATCCGCTACAGTTATCAGCCAGGAGGATACGAGAGCTGCAGCGACCAGAAACATGACAACGCTCGTCATTTTTCCTGCATGTACAAAGACCTCATACAAATCTTTCACTTTCATTTCACGATAGATTACAAGACCGACAAATATTGCATAGACTGCAGCCACCACTGCCGCTTCAGTCGGTGTAAATAAACCGAATTTCAATCCACCAATGATGATGACGGGCAGGAATAGAGCCCAAACGCCTTGGCGAAGAGAAGTAAGAATTTCTTTTGTTGAAGCTCGAGGGTTAACGGCGACTTTATCTTTTCGTGCAACAATGGCCCAGGTAACCGTTAGTCCAACCGCTAGTAATATACCAGGAACTATTCCTGCCATAAACAGCTTTGTAATGGACACTCCACTTGCGACACCGAAAATGATAAAGCCAATACTTGGCGGAATGATCGGGGCAATGATACCACCGGATGCAATCAGCCCACTTGACCGGTTCACATCATACCCTGACTTCACCATCATTGGAATTAATATAGCCCCAAGCGCTGCTGTATCGGCAACAGCAGATCCTGATAAACTTGCAAACAACACACTCGCAATGATCGCAACATAGCCAAGGCCTCCCTTGATATGACCAACCAGGTTCATTGCCATCTCAACGATACGCCGTGATAATCCGCCCCTATTCATCGCCTCTCCTGCCAGCATAAAGAACGGTATGGCCATTAGAGGGAAGTTATCAGCGCCACTGATTAAATTTTGTGCGATTATTTGACTATCAAAAATGCCAAGGAAATACATTAACACTACACTACTCACAAGTAAGGCAAAGGCAATAGGTATTCCTAGTCCCATGGCTCCCAGTAAAGATCCGACAAATACACCTATCATCCCTGTTTCTCCTCCTTGACAATTCTAATATCTGAAGCAAATTCATCAGTATGGAGAGAAATTAGTTCTTCTGACTCACTTATCATCACCAATTCTTCGTCTTTAATTTTATTGAAGAAAATTCGATACAAATTGAAGATGATCATGCTGCCCATTGACACACTCACAAGAATACCTGTCCCATATACAAATGCGAGTGGCATGCCAGTGGCCGGTGCAGTACTGTCAATGTTTATCAATGTCATTTTCCAGCTGCCATCCAAGATCAGGATAAGAACGAATAACATCATCAAATCACTAATAACTAGAACCACTTTTTTCATCTTATTCGGGAGCCGTTTGATGACCATGTCGACACCTAAGTGTTCTTTGTTTTTGAAAGCTCCGATGGCGCCGAGGAACGTCAACCAAATAAAGAGATACCTTGACATTTCTTCTGACCAAGTAATCCCTGAATTAAAGAAATAACGGAGGACCACATTACCAAACACGAGTACGACCATTATTGCTAAAGCAATTGCCATAATAATGTTTAACGAATTTTCCAAGATTCTTGATATTTTATTCACCTACATCTCCCCCTTCCTATCTAGAGCGCCTACTTCATTCTGCTTTTATTTTTCCGACGAGCTCCTCCGCCCAGTCATTTTCCTCAAAGGCCTCATCATAAACAGGTTGAGATGCTTTTAACATTTTTTCTGAAAAGTCTTTGTCAGGCGTAGTGAATTTGATTCCATTATCCTTAAGATATGCTTTGTCATCTTCATAACTTTTTTCCATCAATTCAAACTCATATGCTGCCGACTCCTTTGCTGCTTTTTGAATGATTTTTTGTTGCTCTTTTGTTAGCCCTTTATAGAATTTGCTATTGATAATGTAAATATTGGGGCTGAACATATGCTTGGATTCTAGTACATCACTTTGTACTTCATTCCACCCCGAGGATCTCAGTGTGGCTATGGGATTATCCTGAGCATCTACAACTTTTTGTTCAAGTGCGGTAAAAACTTCTGAAATAGGCAATGGGCTAACGTTTGCCCCCAATGATTCACCTAATTTTATGTAATTCGGGATGTTCGGCATTCTAAGTCGAAGTCCATCAAAATCTTTCATACTCTTAATTGGACGATTACTCGAAAACATCCTAAAACCGTTAGCACTCCATGCGAGCGGTGTCACCCCATGCTTTGGATCAAGATCTTCTGTCAATTCCTCTCCGATAGGTCCATTCAATACCTTCTTTACATGATCGTAATCCCTGAATAGGAAGGGCCATTCCGGAACACCCATTTTAGGAATGTCCGACTGCATAATTAGCCCTGGAACACCCATTTCGATCGTTCCGTTTCTGACGCCGTCATAAAATTCTTTTTCTGCACCTAATGTACTGTTCGCATAAATCCGAACCTCTAGTTCACCATTACTCTCCTTTTCAACCAATTTTTTAAACTTTTCTTTCAAAGCAATGTTTTGAGGATGATTTTCAGCAAAATAATGTGCCACTTTTATAGTTTTCTTTTCAACTCCAGATCCACTGGTTTTTTCTCCCTCACCTCCACCACATCCTGATAAAAGGAATGTCATTGCAAGAGTTAAGCTTGTGGAAAATACAAATAGCTTATTTTTTTTCAATAAAAACCCTCCCCGATTTTTTGTAAGCGTTATCATTTAAGGCTGATCTTTAAAACTACTCCTCACCATTGTATAAGCAAAAACCAAATCGTTTTATAATATAAAACTCAGTTTTTGTTTTATTGTGAGTGAGGAAAAAACACTTCACTTCTCATTACGTTTCACAAGTTGATTCACTTTTTAAGCCATTACCTTAATAAAATTAACGATTAATTTGTTCTATAATATAAAACTCAGTTTTCGAATTTTATATCTTACGTTGATTATAAGCTCCCATTTTTATTAATGTCAAACCATTTTTTGAATTTTATAACAATTTAACAATTTAACAAATTCTCCATTTCTCTAATTAATATTTAAGTTGAGATTTTTAGAAACAAAAAGGGAAAGATAAAAGTCGTTTTTTTCTATATTAGAATATTTATAGGATGGAAAATCAATATGAACCCCTCTTACAACAGATTGAAATCTGAAGGATAAAAACTCCACCCGAGGGTTTTAAAAAGGACTCATTAAATAAATTTAATTATTACCGATATATAACACATGGTAAATATATAACACGGGGAAGGAATAAACAAAGATGAATAAACTCAGTACGAAAATAGGTTTTGTTCTTTTAACAGGCATGATCATTACATTAATTGGAAGTTTATTATTAATGTATAAAAGTACAAATGATACGGTTGAGAAAACAATCGCTATGAGCAGCTTAGACATAGCAAGCAACATCTCTCAAGGAATAAATCCAACATCTTATGCTGATTTTTTAAGTAATCAATCCGAAACCTCTACATATTGGGAAATACGCGAGCAGTTAGACGATTATAGACAAAAAACTGGAGCATTATATGTATATACATTGGGAATTGACGAAAATAGCGAAAAAGTCCATATTCTTATAGACGGAATGGGTAAGGGAAATAATAAAGCATCTCCCATTTTAACACCCACAACTGCAACTTCATTTCAGGATGTAGAAAGCGTCATGAAGGGAAAGGCTTCAACTACTTCCATCGTTCATGATCCTGAATATGGTGACTATTTATCCGTTTTCGTTCCCATAAAGAATGGTAACGAGGTCATTGGAATTCTAGGGGTGGATATCGATGCCAGCAAAGTCGATGCTACGGCCAGCAAGGTTCTGGGTGGCATCCTGCCCCTGATGATAATAATCAATGTAATCTTAATGGCGATCGTGGTAGGTGCACTAATATGGTTCTTGACTAAAAAGTTAACACCGCTTCTCAAGGTCAGCTTGGCTGCAAAGGAAATCTCAAATGGGGATTTATTAACAGCCAATAAACTGATTAGCAACATAAGGGTTAAGGGAAACGACGAAATCAAGGTTTTAGTGAAATCCTTTGAAGAAATGATCACCAATACAACTAGGATCGTCAATTCCATGAAAAGCTCATCATTCCAGATAATGGAATCATCAAGTGATATCGAATACAAAATCAAAGAAATGGATACTTCCACACAGTATATCGTCAATGGGATTCAGCAAGTTGCAGGAGCTGCGGAAGTACAATTGCACAGAAGTGAAGAATCATCGAGGGTCATCGAGGAAATGACCATAGGTATACAAAGAATTGCCGAAGCTTCTTCTGAAGTCAGCGAACAGACAAATCATGTTTCAACTAGGATGTCCATTGGAAATCAGGATATAAATGAACTCTCAAATCAAATTCTGCAAGTAAAAGATGTGATGCTGCAAACAAGTTCAAGAATAAAGAATTTGGACGATCAAGCAAATGAGATTGTGAATATTGTACATGTAATTACAGGAATTGCCGAGCAAACAAACCTGCTATCACTAAATGCGGCAATTGAAGCTGCTAGAGCCGGTGAACAAGGTAAAGGTTTTGCGGTGGTATCGAACGAGGTACGGAAATTGGCAGTGGGCACAAAGGAATCTGCAATCCATATTCAAGAGTCCCTGCTTCATTTTAAATCCATCATAAATGAATCAGTGAAAATGATGGAAACTGGAACTAATGAGGTAGAAGAAGGGACAAAATTTGTGCTGAATACTAGAGAAACTTTTAAACAGACTATAAAATCTTTTGAGCATGTTAGTGATCAGATTCAAGAAATATCAGCCATTACAGAGCAGATGGCAGCAAGTTCTCAGGAAATTAATGCTTCGATAGAAGATTTTGCAGGGTTGACAAGGGAAACGGCAGTGACTTCAAAGCAAGTGGCACAATCAACCGATCAACAAGCCAAATCCATGGAGGACATTTCCTTCTCCACCTCCTCAATGGTTAAGCTCGCTAATGACCTGGAAACATCTGTTGAACGGTTTAACGCTTAAACATCTCTAACCACCACTCTATTACTATATCAAGAAAGGGATTTTGCATGAATAGCAAAATCCCTTTCTTACTATTTTACTTAGTTGATTTTAGTTTCAAATCACCTTCATAAGGTATATGTTCCACTGTTATCGTTATATCTTTTCCCTCTTTATCTTTACCGATTCGTTTATAAGTGAATTTATTTTCATTAAGCTCTGTAATTTCAAGAACTGCGCCATATTTATTTTCCCCTAGTGAAACATGTGCTCTTATCTTATTTCCGTGAACAACATCGTAATAGCCGTAATCACCACGGCTTTCACCGGTTTTAGCATCAAAAAATTCATACTTATTTGTTTTATCATCATATTTTGCAAGACCTAAATAATTCGTGTTATAGCTTGATACATCATTTCCCTTTTCATCCAATGCCACTGTTCCTTGCCATGGGGTGCTTGATAAAATTTTATCTCCATCAACATCTGTTTCTACGTCCCCTGTGTAAGTTTCCAAATTTTTGTCTGGATCTGTAAAGGAAAGTTCTGTTTCCGTATAAGGAATATGATCAACAAACACCTCTACGTCATTACCATTAGCATCTTTACCCATTCTTTTATAAGTAAACATATCCTTATTCAGTTCTGTTATTTCAACAACGGCCTGGTAACCCATCGATTCTGAAATTAGCACTCGCATCTTCCCATTGGTAATAAAGAAAGTTCCCTTATCACCACGACTTTCTTTTGTATTTTTATCAAAAAATTCATATCTGGATGTTTCATCGTCATATTTTGCGAGACCAATAAAGTTAGCATTCTCCTTTGTTAAGTCATTATTATTCTTATCATAAACTTTTGTACCTTGCCAATTCGTGCCACTAAGAATTTTAGTCAATTCCTGGCCTGCTGTTAACTTATTTTCTTGTTTACTTTCTTTGGCAGTTTGTTCCTGCTTCTGTGCATTATGACTGTCTTGTGCGTTTGTGTTATTACATCCTGTTAGGGCCAATGTTAATCCAAGTAGTATAGATGATGAAATTTTTGCTTTTTTGTTCATTTTTTCGTCTCCTCATAACTTATTGTGATTCTAATTAACTAGCGGTGCAATTGACATTACAAAATGAAAGTATAGCAATCTGGTTATTTTGCTCCTGCTGTTAATAAAATTTGTTCAATCTCTTTAAATCCTTTTTCGCGGGCATGTTGTAAAGGAGTCACATTATTATTATCAGGAATGTTGACACCTGCACCATGATCTATTAACAATTGCACTGTTCGCTGCTGTTTTCCATCACCATCATTCAAAATGATAGCTTCTAGCAAAGCTGTCCAACCGAGATCATTTACATGATTCACATCAATATCAGTTTTAGTTAGGAGTTCTTTAATAACCTCTACATATCCATGTTCCGAAGCAGGGATTAAAGCCGTTCCTCCATAACGGTTGGTTATGGATGGGTCGGCACCTGCTTCAATCGTAAGTTTAACTATATCTAGATAACCTTCAGCACCGGCATACAAGAAGGGGCTATTTTTCATTTCATCCTGAATGTTGACGTCTGCACCTGCTTCAATAAGGATTTTTGCAGACTCTGCATCGTTGTTATAAGTCGCAATCATAGTGGCGGTTCGCCCTGCCGAGTCCTGTGTATTAATATCTGCACCTTCCTCAATCAAACTCCTTATTCTTTCCGTTTCTTTTCGTGCTACTGCTTGAATCAGTAATTCATTCATTCCCTTTCCTGACTCCTTTTGCTGATTATTTGGCTCTCTTTCGCTATCTAAGGCACACCCTTGAAGGATGAATAGGCATCCGATGACAATCGTTAGCCGTCTCCACATGAAACACACCATCCTTTCATCTGCCCAAATCGAATTTCCGTCATCTTGATGCACCAAAATGACTTGTGCTATAAATGTGTTTGAGGTTGCATGAGTATTTTTCTCCCTTTTATTTTTTAGTTCTTTTCTCAATCCGTCTCCATAATATTAGTGCTTAATCTTAAACTCCCTCTAAACAATTTCTTAAAAAATGATTAACTTATTCATAAAGTTTCTTAAGGTTTTATAAAAAAATCCCGTCACCTTCGTGACGGGTCATAAAATATACTATTTAAACATTAAAGCGATACCCTGCTCCCCAAACAGTTTCCAAAAATTTAGGATGTGCAGGATTTCTTTCAATTTTTTCACGTAGTTTCCTGATATGGACAGTGACAGTCGAAACATCCGCAGCCGATTCCAATCCCCAAATATTTTCATAGAGCTGCTCTTTACTTAATACTTGATTAGGATGCATGACAAAAAACACTAAAGTATCGAATTCCTTTGTTGTAAACGGGACCACCTCCCCGTTTATGTGAACCCTGCGTGCTGACTTATCTATTGAAATTCCATGAACATAGATTGAATTAGATTTGGGGTGACTTCCTGATAAACGTTCATAACGCGCTAAGTGCGCTTTCACTCTTGCAACTAGTTCACTTGGACTAAAGGGCTTTGTAATATAATCATCCGCTCCTAGTCCAAGCCCCCGAATTTTATCAATATCTTCCTTTTTCGCAGATACAAGCAAAATCGGGATATTTTTGACAGCACGTATTTGTTTGCATATCTCAAAGCCATTTAACCCCGGAAGCATGATGTCCAAAATGATTAAATGATAATTTCCTTGAAGGGCCTGTTGGAGACCTGCATCACCAGAATGTTGAATATCGACACTAAAATCACTAATTTCCAAATAGTCCCTTTGCAATTCAGCAATACTGACTTCGTCTTCAATAAGTAATATCTTTTTCACATTTCCTCACCTTTCTTTATGGAAAAGAAAACACTTGTACCTTTTCCTATCTCACTGGTCGCCCAGATATCTCCTCCATGCTCGTCGATAATTTTTTTTGCGATCGCAAGTCCTAAACCACTTCCACCTGTCAGGGAATTCCTAGATTGCTCAGCCCGATAAAAGCGGTTAAAAATATAAGGCAAAGCGGAAGATTCTATTCCATAACCATTATCTGTTACTTGTACAACTACATCATATAGTCCTTCATGTAGAGAAATGGAAATGTGTTTTTCATCTTTATTCATATACTTTACACAATTGCTGATTAGGTTGGCCAATACGCGTTTCAGTTTCTCTCTATCCGCTGACACGTATATCGGTTTATACATCTGTTGAAGTTCAATTTGGATTCCTTGTTGAAGTAAATCCAGTTGAAGCTCTTCTACGTAGTCTTTCAAATATTTATCCATTCTGATCGTTTCAAAAGTGAATAGTTCCTTTTTTAAATCCAACTTTGAAAATAAAAACAATTCATCTATCAATGAATCCATATCCCTTGCTTTCAGGTATACCGTCGATAAATACTTATCCATTTTCTGCGGGGTGTTTGCTACCCCGTCTTTTATCCCCTCAACATAACCCATAATCGAAGTGATGGGTGTCTTCAAATCATGAGAAATATTGGAAAGAAGTTCTTTGCGATTTTCCTCATACTGAAGCTGGAGGTTTATGGACTCTTTTAACTTTTTTCTCATTTCCTCAAATTCCCTATTCAATTGTCCGATTTCATCATTCGAAGTCGCTTTGATTTCAAAGTTTAAATCTCCTGATTTTATCCGCTCCGCTCCCTCTTTAAGTATTGAGATAGGTTTGATGATGCTTCTTGAAACTAAATAATTTAAAAGTCCAATAATCATTACAAACAATAATAACAATAGGAAGAATAAAATGGGAAATGACTCCCGAATCAGCTCGGCATAGGAACTTGCCTTTCTCATGACAAAAATGCTTCCTTCACTTTTATCCGAAAAATAAAAATCAAACTTCACATAAGTGAAAAAAGAGTCTTTCATTTTGATTGTGTCCCGTGTATTGATGTTCGTTTCTTCGAACATGGGAAGTGATTGAACCAAGCCTAGCTTATCAAGTGCGGGGGACGCATACTCAATGTCATTAACTTTTCTAACGACAATCTCAATATCTCCATGTTCAAGCTTCTTCAGCTGCTCTTCGTTCAGAAGCTGTTCAGGGTTATTTTTTGCCAAAAGCTTTAAATCGAGAAACACACTTTCTTCTGCTGCAGTCAAAGGTTTTTGGAGATAAGAGTTTTTATATAGATGCTCTATTGATTTTACATCACCTGTTATTGCAAAAATAAGTAAAAATCCAGCTGCTAAAAATAAAGTGATGGAAATAAGAATTACGCCAACATAGGACAACAGAAACCTCATTTTAATTGACAAATATTTTTCACCCCGTATCGATCTCTCGTTTACTTTTTTATAGAAGAGTTCACCGTTTATCTGCTGTTCCTGCATTTCCATGAATAATTTTCTTAGAACTTTAAAAAAGATATCACACAAATCTTAAAATTTTCTAAAATACTTGGAAAAAATCCTATTCTATTTTACATCTATATTTTTTTATTTGAAAAACTACATGCTAAAATCCGCTTCCTTACCGCCTACTGTCTGTCAAACCTCCCCGCCGCAAACATCTAGCGGGGTATCGAATAGACAATTATTAGGCAGGGGTGATCCATATTTTCTTCAATCCATTGGGTTTTCAGTATTAAACAATTAAAAATCATACTGTATAACCAAGTCTTTATTTAGTGTACCTGTGGTTTTTTAATTTATGAAAGTTTCAGATGATTTCCGAAATCAGCGCCTTTTCGCCGACTGTTTATCAAGCTTCCTCGACGCAAGCATCTAGCCGGGTCCCGGCTAAGCTTATTTTTTGTTAAAAATTTTTTTAAACACCTTTTATAATAATGATATTATTTATAAATTATCCAAGAATTATATATAGATGCACTTCAGTATTTTCATTAAAAATACGAAATTAATTAGGCGAAACTTTATTAAGCAAACGGAAAAGATCATGAAGGTTTATTAGTTTACTATTTGTCCCGAGTTTGTAAGACATAGAAAAAAGCGAACTTCCCCTTAAGGAAAGTCCGCTTTTTATATATTTCAAGAAAAGTTCACCTGTTCTTCTTATTAATTTGGCAAGATGATCATTTGGTCATCCAATCTAATATCGTCAATCGACCAAAACCAATTATTTTTCGCATTATGCATTCTCCATTGTAATTTCATAGAAGATGCATCTTCAGGAACCTTAATCGATTTAACTTCATACTTATTCAAAACATGTCCATTTTTATTATCCGAAGCTGCTTTATTGTCATAAACGAGAACTTGTTGTTTTTCCCCATTATCAAAGACAGCAGTTACTTCAGCTGTTTGTGTTCCTTCTTGTTTATAGTGAGAAGCAAATCCTACGTATAGATCTTTTGCACCCTCAACTTTTACAGAAGGGGAAGTTAATGTACTATCAAAAAAGCCTTTTGATGCTGGTGAACCGTTATCATCCCATTCATCAGGATCCGCTACTGCTATAACACCTTGTCCAAGTTCAAATTTGCTACGATCTTGGTCTTCCGCTTTTGTCCAAAATTCCTTTGTTGTGAAGCTCCACCCTTGCCACTCCTCTGTACCAGCTGGCATATTCGAGCTATTTGTAACCGACCAGCCGTTAGGAGTTGTATGGCTCCAACCTAGAATGGAACTTGGAATGTTTTCATTCACTGCTGGCTTTAATGCAGAGTCCAATTGGTCAAAACTTTCTCCAAGCATCATGTTGACGAATATATTTATATTCTTGGAGCCAATTATTTGGCCTCCCTCGTAAGCAGTAATCGTGAATTGTGAAGAACCGGAACTTTCTTTACTAGGTATTGCTTTTATTGGCAAATTCTTTTCTTCAGATCCTGAAAGCTCATATTCAAGTTCATTGTGCTCCACACTCCACCCTTCAGGTGCATCAACTTTAATTTTTCCTTTTACACTATCATTTCCAAAGTTTTTCATCTTCACTTGTAGTGTAGTCAATTCACCTGTCGTTACCAATGATGGAGAAGCTTGTGCAGAGACCATTTCCAGTGCTTTTGTCTGACCATCAGCCAGTAACACCTTTCTACTGCTATTGTTAAATGAATCCAGTGCTTGTACCTTAATTTCATAATCTGTTCCTGGCTTAAGTCCGGTTACAGGGAACTCTAAATTCTTTGGCACAGGATCAAGATAGAATTCAGAAAATGCGGTGAAATCTGCGTCTAGCTCCCCTGATTCCTTGTTTTTGGCCGTTATGTGATAAGAATGTACGAGCACGTTATCTTTCGCCTGGGGAAATGTCACATTAAAACTTCTTAGTTTCGATTTTTCTTTTACAATCGAAGCCTTGTCTTTACCTGTAAAAGACGGTGACAACTGATCTCGGTCGTCTGTATATTTAAATTTATTTTTTTTAGAAGGATTTTTTATTACCCATGGTTTTCCTGTCCAATCGTCTTTATGAAAGTCACGTTTTTTAATGATAACTTCATTATTATATACTTCTACAATCATTCCTTGACTAATATCCCGATATCCTTCTGGATGATACCCTTGAAGTTTACCCGGTTCTAATTCCAAATAACTCACAGAAGACGTGCCAACAGACGTAAAGTCTTTTTGATGAATCGTTCTCGGGTCCTCAAGTGGATAATGAGAATGGCCTGAAAATGTAATAACTTGTGGATGCTTTTTTAACGTATCATATAAAAGTTCTTTGTTTTCCTGAGTCCCCCACAAGTCACTTCCATATACAGTGTCTTTAATGTGTTGATGAAGAAAAACAAAGATTGGTTGGTCCGGATTCTCTTTTTCTGCTGCAGCTAACTTTTCACCTAGCCAGTTAATTTGATTAACAGAATATAAACCATGCGTATTACCATTTTCGGGACTTAACGTAATAAAATCATATCCATTTACTTTTTTATGATAGTAAAGGGAATCCATTCCTGATTTCTCGAGAAAACGATCTTGTGCTTGTTCAACGGAAAGTCCATTCCAATAATCATGGTTTCCCATTGTAAACATGGATTGGACATCAGCTTGTTTCTTCTCATTATAAATGGAGAAGAACTTATCATATTCAGTAGCGTATCCATAGTCCGTTAAATCCCCAACGACCACAAAAGCATCCTGTTTAGGCGCAGCTTTGTTTAATTGATCCATGGCTGTTCTAAACTTGTTCATATCAGCAGTTGATCCATCATCAATATGTACATCACTGATTACAGGAAAAACGAGCTCCGGTTTCCGTTTATTTTCTGAATTTGAAGATTCCGAGAATGCTTGTACACTTGATAAAGAAGTTGTTACTCCTACCGTTACAACTGTCAACATTGCAGCAATTTTATTTTTCGCTTTCAAAATCAATTCCTCCTATTTATCGTTTAGCCACTTACATTATGTAATCATTTTGAAAATAGACAAATATCCTCCTCATTTTTAAATTTTTGGGTATTAACAATTAAAATACTACCTTTGCATTATTAATAAAATATAAGAACAATGTAATTTATATATTAATAAATCAAAAAAAGGCCTATGGCCAGTATTCGTTCCATTAATGATTTAAAACAAAAATGACTCTAGGCAAAAGTGTTCTATCTAAAAGGTAAGACAAAGTTGATTGGAGCGGGTGTACGGGACTCCTGCGGGAAAAGCGCGTCTAGGGGAGACCCCGCAGGCGAAAGCCGAGGAGGCTCCCCGACCGCCCGCGGAAAGCGAGTGCCCTACGTTCCAATCAACCTCCAAATTGTACAAGCCATAAAAATAGACAAACTCGATTTTCATCGAGTTTGTCTACAGTCTGAGGCATTCGGAAAGAATTCCGAATGCCTTTTATGAATTTAATCGCATACCATGCTTTTTGAATCAGCGAAAATACGATTGCAGGTAACTACTTAGTTTGAACCAAGACAATTTCGTCAATGATCGGAATCTCCCTTTTTAATAAAGATAAGAAAGTGTCTTCAATTATATTGTCGATTTCACAAACCGTTATGGCAGCACCATTGATTTTGGAACGTTCATTGGCCATACGTGCTATATTGATCCCTTTTTGATAAAGAATATCCGATAATTCTGCAATAACCCCTTTTTGATCGGAATGACGAATCACAAGTGTTGGCCGTTCTCCTGAAAATTTAAATGGATATTCATCGAATTCCTGAACCTCGACTTCTCCCCGGATTACGAAAAGAATTTTAATTCCTAAATGGATATGCTGAGAGTGACGGCGAATATTTTGCAAACTGATTTGATAAGAATCTTCTATTATGTTCCAGACATGAACATTCACCTTTTTTACTGGGATTTTACCACTGCCCATCAAGCTTTAGTAAATCATTATCATACGTTACTTTTATGTAATAAGATGGTAAGTAAGGTTTTTAACTCTTAGAGTAAAAAAAAGCAGCTCCCCGCTTATTGAATTAAGGCAGTTAGAACAATAAGGGATGAGCCAAAACAGTCACATAAAAGCATGTGATATAAATTTTCATAACCAGTGTTTTGGATATTGTCTTGTTTGAAATAAATTATTATAAATCATCGATATAAAAACTAATAATAAAGTGCCAATTACAATTGAAGTCAGGAATCCCCAACCAGCTTGAGAATTGATCGAAACAAGGGCACTAGCTGCTGCGGGCGGGTGAATAGTTTTTGTAAAAGTCATTATAATTAATACAATGGCCAATACGAGACCGATAATGAATAAGCTTTTACCAAAGATGCTCCAAATGATAAGAGCTATTGTTGTAGAGATAATATGTCCTCCAATAACATTACGGGGTTGTGACAAGAGACTTTTATGCGCACCAAAAACAATGACACAGCTCGCCCCAAGAGGAGCTAATGCCATCGGATACCCTAAATAGACAGCTATAAAACTAATAATGATTATAGCAATGAGCCCACCCATAGCTGAAACAAAGGAATCGATATAATCAATTCTATCCTTTTCCCTAGCTTCACCCTTCATTTTCTTTAAATATGCTGTTAGAGCTATGTTTTGTTGATTGCTCCAACTTTTTTCAACACCTTTTTCGAATTCCATAATTTCTATTTTCCTCACGTTTTCTAAGTAATCGACAAGTCGACAGGTTTTTTATATATTGTTATCTTACAGGAAAACAATGAATTTTTAAATATATATCTGAATATTCATTTATTGATTCCCGTAAAACAGTTATCATCCCCCACTTTTTTGTCTGTGAACCTTTCAATATTCATTGGCATACCATTAAGGATTTACAGTAAAAGAGAGTATAGATTAGTATCAAATGAAACATCATTTTGGTACATATAATTTCTTAATATCCCTTCCTTTTTGAAACCTAAATTAATCAACAATTTGTTGGATGCTTTATTTTCAATAAAAACAATTGCTCCAATACGCGTTAATTCAAGCTCTTTAAAACCATAAGAAATCACTTTACTGACAGCTTCTGTTGCATAACCGTTACCCCAATATTTTGGGAAAAGTGCATAGCTCAGTTCTGCTCTTTTATGTTCATGAGACCATTCTTGAAATCCAATCGTTCCAATAATGCCCTCCTTTCCTTTCCATTCAATTCCCCATTTAATTCCATGTTTTTCTTCGTAACTCTTTGAAAAATTCCTAATGATTTGCTTCACCTGATCTGTATTTGTTAATGGAGTTTGCCCATAATATCTTAATACATCTGGATTGGAAAAACATTTTAATAGATCTGCTGCATCACCTTCAACCAATTCTCTCAAGACCAACCGCTTTGTTTCTAAAATCGGAAACATTTTTCCACTCCCTTTGCTATAATTAGATCTATATCGTACCAGCGACGCACCTCAATAACACCCGTACCCAATACTTCCTAAACCGGCTGCCTTATAATTAAGAACACACTCTTATCTTTTTAAGGGCTTCGTTGTTTCACCCATCAGGATTCCCCATTATGTTCCATAGTTATTACGACATTTCCCTTCTTGTGTCCTTTCTCTACATACCTATGGGCTTGAACTAATTCTTCAACCGCATAACATCTGTCAATGATCACTTTTAACTTCCCTGCTTCAACAAGCTCCTTGAGGAAGTTTAGAGCTTCGGGAGTTTCTGATGAATTTTGACTCAATATCAGCTTCTTGCCGGTTGTCAATTTAGTCCATAGCATTCGAACACCTGGTACCGGTACTGTGACATTTAGATAGGTTCCGTCCTTCTTCAACGATTTCATACAAGCTGAAAACGGACTCTTGTTTACCGCTTCAAAGATAACATCATAGGTCCCACCACCTCTGGAAAAATCCTCTGAAGTGTAATCGATGACCTTATCGGCTCCAAGGGATTTTACCAATTCTACATTCGCGGTACTGCAAACCCCTGTAACTTTTGCTCCGAAATACTTGGCAATTTGTACTGCATAACTTCCTACACTCCCTGAAGCACCATAGACAAGAACCTTTTGACCACTCTGAACGTTAGCTTTTCTAAGATAAAACAATGCTGTACGTGCCCCGATTGGAATGGCTGCGGCTTCCTCAAAAGATATATTATTAGGTTTTATGGAAACGGGCCCGTCTTCACGCAAGCACTTATACTCGGCATAAGCACCATAGCCCACTTGGGAAGCTGCAAAAATCTGGTCACCTGCTTTAAACAGCTTGACATCTTTGCCCACTGACTCAACTTCTCCAGATAACTCCAAGCCCAATATGGTCTTCTTGGGACGTCTTAATCCCATAATAATCCGAGCTGGCAGCCAAACAGAGAGGGGAACTGTAAAGCTCCGTGACCGAATATCCCCCATTGTTACCGTTGCCGCTTTTACTTTTATCAGTATTTCATTCTCCTTAGGATCCGGTTTTTCTACCTCTTTCAAATGAAGAACGTCAGGGGGACCGTACTTGGTGTACACGATTGCTTTCATTAATCCTCCTCCATTTCGTTATATTCACTTAAAATCTACTAACCTTCAATAACTGTACTTGAACTATCCTGCTCCATTCGTTGAATAAAGAATACCGAATTGTCGAAATGGAAAATTGATAATTCCGGATACATACTCTCCAAAAGCTATCAACTTTTGAATAATCTCTTTAAACGCGTTCACATTAGCTTACTCGCCTTCATTTATCTTCATGCCTCTAATAAGAACTCAGCCACCTTAGGTCGAGTTAACTAAAAAGTCGCGATAAGTACCTCCCTGAGCATTTCCTGGCTTAATCCCATACATATTAATCTATCTTCATCTTTTGTATGGGGAGTTCTAACATTTTTTGCAGGAGAAACTGTGTTCTAAGAATATGGTTTTATTCCTATTTTCAGCGGATCGAACTGGCTAAAGATTTCTTCGGCATCATATGCCTAATAATCGGCTCACCCCCATAATCTCGACTTACATGTATTTAATGAAGTTTTACTCCAATTTATATTTATATTTCCATTTCAATTCCTATTATTATAAGAAAAAATCCATTCGTACCGAATGGATTTTAATCAATCGCTTGCTCCCTGATGCTTAAAATTAAAATGTAATGGCCCTCGTACTTGCTATCAATCTACAACAGTTTTGGATAGATTTTGATCTAAAACCCAAGAATATATAAGCCTCTCTGTCCATTAAGCATTTATATGATGTTCAGCATATACTATTAGTCTGAATATCGATACATAAAGTTCATTATGCTTTTAATTGTCTTACCCTAAACGATTATACTTTCATGATTTAGATTCAATAAAAGCAGCAGCTCCCGCAACAGCAAAGACCAATAGGAGTGGAAAAGCGGCAGGTAAATAATAATAAATAAGTACAGTAATGACGGAACACCAAAACCCTACACACCAATAACAACTTAAAAGCGAACCAATGAAATAACGAAGTCCCGATCCTTTTATTTCAATGATTTCCTCCAGTTGTCCAGAGGCATTTTCTTGGATGGTGGCAGTCAAGAACGGTTTTCTGATGAATGAAGTAATTTCGTCAAATACAATTAAATGTGTTAACCGGAAGGTAGCCAATATTAAAATAAAAAAATCAAGCCATTCAATAGCCAACACCTATTCACCTCCTAATCGTTCTTTTTCTATTTTATGAGATGAATTTTGATAATATAAATATACATTTATAAATTCATGATAATTTATTAGCCCATTTTCTAAGAAAAATGTACCCATAAAAAGATATCCCCATAGTATGTTAATGTGTTCAAAACCTGATACTGAAGGGAAAGATGTTTGATGAAAAAAAGGAACGTCAAATCTATTCAGGGCCGACAAGTGGTACCGAACCCCATCGGACCTGAATGTATTCGTGTTACAAAAGTATATGACTGGGTTGTTCTAACAAATCGTGATCGCAATAAAGTTCAAATACCTGAGGAATGTTTTGCAGCAATTGAAGATGCACGTCATGAAGGTAACACTATAACAGCTACTTGTTCGGAAGTAGCTGGTACACGAAGCTGTGATTTTATCGGAGCCACTCCAGCTAACATTCCTAGTGTCCCGGGTGCCCAAATTGTTTCCCTTGCCTTCCATGTCCATATACGCGTTATATTCTTTTGCAATGGAGCACCACTGCCAGGGTGTAATTTCGTAGTACCTGTTAGTTTCATGGATGAAGTAATCCTATGTTTCCCAGAGGGAACAGAAATCAACTGTAATATTTTCGATGTTCAATGTACAGTTGTTTTAAATCAAATGCTTGGTGATATGGTTGTACTTGATGTGACCATGTGTAAAGATGTTCAAGTTGAGGCTGAGGTTAAGCTAGAAGTCGAGGCTAAGTTCTGTGGACCGCGTCCAGTTATTCCAATTGAAGAAGAAGGCTTCGTGTGCCCAACACCACGATTCCCTCAACAATGCCCAACCTTCTTCCCGACATTGAACTGCGACTGCCAAGGTTCAGCAGAATTCGATGGAGTAGCATCCATCATTGTATTGGAAGACGGTCTAGGTGGTCCAACAACAGGAAACTTAGATTTTACTGCCCTGGTTTGTGACCAATGTAACCTTGCCGGTAGCAGGATTCAAGTTACCTTCATCGATACATTAGGACCTACGCCTACTCCTACTCCAACAGGAACCCCAGGTGCTGATATTGAACAAAGCTTCACGTTTACAGCCAATGACTTTGCTCAGCCTACATGTATTACAGATCCTGTTACTGGATTAGTAACTGGGCTTACTGCAACTGGTACCGGTGTTATAACACCAGCCGGAGGCGTACCGGAAAATGCGACATTCACACTAACTCTAACTGATGCTGATCCTTTAGCAGATGCTGCTACACTTTTAATAACTGGTGCAACTACAAACGTCACTATCGCTCTGACAGAAGGAGCTAACTCTGGATTAGAGGTTGAAGTAGGAGATTGCGATCGTTTCCCTGTATAATACTAAAAACCCGAGGGATATTAATCTCTCGGTTTTTTTTGTAAAGTAAGTCTAATTCCATCATTTACTTCAACACTTAATAAATGTATCCCCCATTTTAGGCCACCCATTTATTAATTATTAGGTTACATATAGATTCATGTTTTCATATTTATAGAGCATACCTATAAAAGGAGAGAAAAAAATGGCATCTGATAAGCTAAGACGTAAAGTAAGAAGAAAATTAGGAATGCCTAACCCGCAGCCCGCTCAACAACATCAACAATTCACTCCCTCAGCCCTCCAGGTTCGGCCAGTACGGGCAAAAGGTTGTTGTGGAAAAAACAAATGATCAAGGTGTAATATCCGGTACTTTTCACATGACCAATCATGTTAGGCAAAAATTGATTTCTCATTGTAAACGAGAACTTCCTTATGAAGCCTGTGGACTGCTTTCAGGGGGAAATGGGATTGCAGAAACAATTTGGCCAATGGAAAATGTAAATAGGAGCTCCTTTTCCTTCTCGATGGATTTAGATCAAATTCGTCATGTATTTGAACTTATCGATAGGAGGAACGAAGATTTTATCGGTATCTACCATTCCCACCCAACAGATAGTGCTTATCCGTCAGAAGGAGATATTACTTTAAATAACTACCCTGAGGTAGGTCACCTTATTATTTCGTTTGCAAACTCGACCCCTGATTTAAAATGTTTCCAACTAACAGGAAAAAAAGTCTTTCCGATACAATTAAAATTCGTAAACTGAATTTAGTGAATAAGATACTCGCACCTCTTCCTTTATGAATTCAAGGTTGAATTTGCGAGTATTATTTTTTCTTTATTTCCCTACAATGTTAAATTAATTTTTGTTTTCCAATTTAGGAAAACTGATCATTCCACTTTTTTACTAAGTCGGAAAGTTTATATTCTTCTCCATCAAGAATCATATCAAGGGCATGCCCGAAATCAATGGCAACCTTCTGGGTCAATTTTGCAATTCTTGGAGCTAAAATGGTTGCCGGGATCCCAGCGGAAATTAATGCTATTTCCCACTCCTGATTAGACTGGAGCTCATTTTGTACTCTAATTAACTCGTCATACCCATCTAAACCTATACTGCCAGTAATTTGTATGCCTTGTTCTCTAAAAACGATTTCTGCTTCTTTTGAACGGCGTCCAACAAGAAATACCTTCTTATTACTCAGCCATGGCCATAATGTCCCCTCGTCCAAGAGGCTCTGCATGATCCAAGCACAACAAGCTTTCGTAGGCATGAACTTCAGTTGTTCAAGTACAGTTCGAGTTTGTTTTGCCCAAGGATCCAGCCGCCAAGGAGCTATCAAACCAGCAATATCGGCATCCCGCAATGACCGGACCAATTCCCTCCTGATTATCTCAGGTGCATGTGATACTCCCGCATAAGATTCATACCGTTTAAATTCCTGTACAAGTAATCCATTAGCTGGATAGCTTAAATAGCTTATTTCACCGATTCCAAAACGAGCAAGAGAAAAGCCTCTATTCTGTTTGATCGCTTGGTCCAATAATTTTATCACTTTCCTATTATCTAATAAGTATTTCTCAAAGTGATAATTTCCTTCAATCACCCCACTCCCACCCCCGGTTTCCTATGCCATTAAATCTATCACCTTATCGTTTCTTCGTTAATAATAAGGAAATTTGATTACTTGAACTGATTTCCAGATCTTGTTCTTTAAAAAATACAAAAGCCTCTACACGAATATTGCTGTTTTCTTCAGGTTGAAGGACGCTTATTTGTAAGTTAGTTAAAGATTCTGTTTGCCTAGGGTTTATATGTTTAGATTGAATTGGACATATCCAGGTTTCACCCTTCTCCATTTCTTCAAACCATTCCTCATTCATATATTGCCACCCTTTTGTTTCTTCATTTTTCATGACACCCAAAGTTTCGGCAACATTGGGCGGCAATATTTGCCCAGATATTTTTATACTTTCTGAAGGGCTGGAACGCAGACAGATAACTGGATTCCGCAAAACCTCCGTACCTATATTTTTAATATGAAGATTTCCAATAAGCTTGATTTTGTTACGTTCTTCAAGTTCTTCAATAAAAATATGATAATCTAAAAACACTTCTGCTTCTTTTCTTTTAGTAATAGTTGGTTTCTTTAATAAAAACTTTTTCTTTTCTGGTAAACTTTTTTCTTTTTGCATGGCAGGCTCTAAATTTATCCCAGTTTTTTCAGAATGAATAAACATGTTTGAGAAAATTTCAATTGGAACTAATGACAAAACAGATAATGGTGAGCTTTCGTGAAATCTAGCCAATATTCCTATAGTTATGGACATCGCATATTTCTCACCAAGTTTCCCCCAAAAATCTTCATCCGTAAAAACAGGATACATAATCTGTATATTAATAAAAGGGTTATTTGCGTTTCTGACTACCTCATTAGATTTAAATTTTGTTCCAGTCCTTTTACATTCATATTGAAAAATATCCAATAACTTTTTATTAGCAGATTTCGAATTATGAACTAATTCAAGAATGGGCTCTTTTATTCCTGGAATTTCAAAGAGTGAAAAGTATACATGAAAATCAGCCCTTTCTGATTCATTCTTTTCATCCATAATAATCACCTTTGCCCCGCATGCAGATAGGAATGTTTGAATATACTCCAACACCTTCCTTTCTAGAAAGTGCTTTCTAAAGGTGTTATATTTAACATCATAGTCGGATGAAATGACAATCCTTTTACCATGCAATGCAGAACATAATTGTACTTTCTGATTTTCAGTATCTGGCTGCACTTCAAAACCCAATTCCCTAAAAAGATAAGTAAATGCCGGGAGAGACTCATAGGGGATGGTTCCTGCCCCCTTATCTCCCACTTCTACTTTAATGTCCATTTATGTATCCCCCTTTTTGTTAATCCTGGTAGCAGCTTTACTATTTAATAGGATTAATTAATACCGTACGGCTCTTTTCCCACAACCCTTATATCACCCAATATTTATAATATGTAAGAGGAATGAAGAAATGATAAAGAATACACTCGGCAAACTCTAATTCCTTGTGTAAGTTTGTGTATACCATATTAAAAGGAAATGTAGTGCCTCCATCCATGTAAATGAATTTTATGAGGGGAATCAAAAGGTGATAAATATAATCACCTTTTTGAAATACGGTACATATAACTATTATGGAATCATTTATAAAGGGATCAATATTTGATTAAAACCAGTCACATGAATATTGAAAAATTGAAATCAAAGATTTTTCGGTCAAGATGATCATTTTATGAGGAGGAATTTTCTTTTGTTTACCATTACCCCTACAATGATTTGGATGTCGCAGTGTTCCTAATCATGAAGCAACACCAACACTCTGACGAACGGTACTCCACACCCATAAAAATCTTGATAAACATCTCCGCATAGGAACTTCTTGGTCATTTACAGTCGCTCAATCTCAACCTGTCTAATTGATTCCTTATTAGTAATGGCTGGAGATTGCGCCTGTTCACACGTGATCAAAAATAAGGAGTGGTTATTTTGTACACAGATGATGAAAAAGCCAATGAAATTCAAAAAAGCAAATTGAATAAAATAACTCCAGTTCAACTTCAGCAAATGATCATTCATCTTAGATCTGAACTTTCCCTATACAAATCAAAAGTTAATGAATACGAAGTCGATTATAGTAAAAAGAAAATAAGAAAACTAATAAAACACAATGAAGAAATGGTAAATGAACAAAGAACATATCAAGAACTAATCAATCGGAAGGAACATGAAAGAAAGAGTGCAGAAACCAAAGTTCAGAAATTGGAAGAAGAAATTAAGAAATATAAGGCTGAACTACAGTACTTTAAAGAAACCAAAATAAACGACGAAAAGAAAAATAACGACATAAAAACTCTTGAAGATAAGAATAAATTATTACAAAGTGAAATTGCTTCTCTTCAAAAGAAAGTTAAAGATTATGAGTCTGCTCAAAAACATTATGTTAAAAATGAGGAAAATAAAAGCCACGATGGTTTTCAAAAAATGGCGGATGGGCTTACAGAGGTGAAATCCCTTCTTGCTCCAGTCAATAAAAAAATAACTAACTTAGATGTACAAAGCATAAATTTAGAGATTGAGAAATTAGTTGAGAAAGTTATGTTTTATTTTCACGAGCAAAATATTTTCAAAAATGAAATTCAAGAGTTAAGAGGAACCATTCAATCTCTCAACGAAAAAGAAATGAATTATAAAAATGAAATGAATCAGCTTACTAAAACCATTGATCTTTTATACGATCAAGAAAAGCAATATAAAGTGGAGATGAATCATTTAGAAAAAGCACTTTCAGATAAGGAAGAGCATCATAAAAAAGATATAAAAAAATATAAGAAAGAAATTGATCATTACATTTCAAAGATTAGCCACCTATCCGAACAGGAAAGTCAATTTAAGGTGGACATTGCTAATTTAGAACAGATGATTTCCGATCTAAAGGAAAAAGAGTCCTACCATCAACAAGAAATCCATCAGTTAAATCAAACCATTAGCGATGCTTCCCAACAAGAAATTAAATATAAAACGGAGATTGAAAATTTAGAGAAATCGATGATTGAACTTACTGAAAAGGAAGCGCAGCTGAAACAAGTTATCGAAAACTTTAAACTTGAAATTGAAAATTATACCCAAATGATTGGCCATCTATCCGAACAGGAAAGTCAATTTAAGGTGGACATTGCTAATTTAGAACAGCTGATTTCCGATCTAAAGGAAAAAGAGTCCTACCATCAACAAGAAATCCATCAGTTAAATCAAACGATTAGAGATGCTTCCCAACAAGAAATTAAATATAAAACAGAGATTGAAAATTTAGAGAAATCGATGATTGAACTTACTGAAAAGGAAGCGCAGCAGAAACAAGTTATCGAAAACTTTAAACTTGAAATTGAAAATTATACCCAAATGATTGGCCATCTATCCGAACAGGAAAGTCAATTTAAGGTGGACATTGCTAATTTAGAACAGCTGATTTCCGATCTAAAGGAAAAAGAGTCCTACCATCAACAAGAAATCCATCAGTTAAATCAAACGATTAGCGATGCTTCCCAACAAGAAATTAAATATAAAACAGAGATTGAAAATTTAGAGAAATCGATGATTGAGCTTACTGAAAAGGAAGCGCAGCAGAAACAAGATATCGAAAACTTTAAAATTAAAATTGAAAATTATACGCAAACAATCGACCGCCTATCCGAACAGGAAAGTCAATATAAAGTGAATATTGAGAAATTGGAACAGCTGATTTCCGAACTAAAGGAAAAAGAAAACGACCATCAACAAGAAATCGCGCAGTTGAATGAAACGATTAGCGTTGTAACCCAACAAGAAAATAAATATAAAGCGGAGATTGATAATTTAGAGACATCCATGATCGAACTTTCCGAAAAGGAAGAGCAGCAGAAACAAGTTATCGAAAACTTTAAACATGAAAATGAAAATTATACTCAAATGATCGATCAACTATCGGAGCAGCAAAATAAATATAAGGTGGACATTGCTAATTTAGAACAGCTGATTTCCGATCTAAAGGAAAAAGAGTCCTACCATCAACAAGAAATCCATCAGTTAAATCAAACGATTAGCGATGCTTCCCAACAAAAAAATAAATATAAAGCGGAGATTGAAAATTTAGAGACATCCATGATCGAACTTTCTGAAAAGGAAAATCATCATATACAAGTTATCGAAAACTTTAAACATGACATTGAAAATTATACGCAAACGATCGACCGCCTATCCGAACAGGAAAGTCAATATAAAGTGAATATCGAGAAATTGGAACAGCTGATTTCCGAACTAAAGGAAAAAGAAAACGACCATCAACAAGAAATCGATCAGTTAAAGGAAACGATTAGCATTGTAACCCAACAAGAAAATAAATATAAAGCCGAAATTGAAAATTTAGAGAAATCTATGTTCGAACTTTCCAAAAAGGAAGAGCAGCAGACACAAGTTATTGAAAACTTTAAACGTGAAAATGAAAATTATACTCAAATGATCGATCAACTATCGGAACAGCAAAATATATATAAGGTGGACATTACAAATTTAGAACAGATGATTTCCGATTTAAAGGATAAGGAGTACTACCATCAACAAGAAATCGATCAGTTAAATCAATCGATTAGCGTTGTCCCCCAACAAGATAATAAATATAAAGCGGAGATTGAAAGCTTAGAAAAAGCCATGATCGAACTTTCCGAAAAGGAAAATCATCATCTTCAAGTTATCGAAAACTTTAAACAGGAAATGGAAAAATATAATCAAACGATCGACCACCTATCCGAACAGGAAAGTCATTACAAAGTGAACATTGAGAATTTGGAACAGATGATTTCCGACCTAAAAGAAAAAGAGAACTACCATCAACAAGAAATCGATCAGTTAAATCAAACGATTGCTCTTGTTTCGGAGCAAGAAAATAAATATAAAGTGGAGATTGAACGTTTAGAAAAAGCCATGATCGAACTTTCCGAAAAAGAAGAAAAACAGACACAAGTTATCGACAACCTTAAACATGAAATTGGAAATTATTCCCAAATGATCGGCCAACTATCGGAACAGGAAAGTCAATATAAGGTGGATATTGCGAATTTAGAACAGATGATTATAGATTTAAAGGAAAAAGAGAACTATCATCAACAAGAAATCGATCAGTTAAATCAAACGATTAGCGTTGTATCCCAACAAGAAAATAAATATAAAGTGGAGATTGAAAGATTAGAAAAAGCCATGATTGAACTTTCCGAAAAGGAAAATCATCATATACAAGTTATCGACAACTTTAAACATGAAATTAAAAATTATACTCAAACGATCGACCTCCTATCCAAACAGGAAAATAAATATAAAGCCGAGATTGATAACCTAGGGCAAATGATTATTGATTTTAAGGAAAATGAAGATAACCATCAACAAGAAATCGAACAGTTAAATCAATCGATTGCTCTTTTTTCTGGGCAAGAAAATAAGTATAAAGCGGAAATTGATAACCTGGAGCAAATGCTTATTAAATTTAAGAAAAATGAAGATAACCATCAACAAGAAATCGAGCAGTTAAATCAAACGATTGCTCTAGTTTCGGAGCAAGAAAATAAATATAAAGCCGAGATTGATAATTTAGAACAGACGATTATGAATTTAAAGGAAAATGAAAATCAACATCAAATAGAAATCGATGAGTTAAATCAATCGATTGCTCTTGTTTCGGAGCAAGAAAATAAATATAAAACCGAGATTGATAATTTAGAACAGACGATTATCAATCTAAAGGAAAATGAAAATCATCGTCAACAGGAAATCGATCAGTTAAATCAAACGATCGCTTTTGTTTCGGAGCAAGAAAATAAATATAAAGCCGAAATTGAAAACCTAGAGCAAATGATAATAAATTTTAAGGAAAATGAAAATCAACATCAACAAGAAATCGATCATTTGAATCAAACGATTGCTCTTGTTTCTAAGCAGGAAATTAAATATAAAACGGAGATTGATAATTTAGAAAAGACGATTATCAATTTAAAGGAAAATGAAAGCCAACATCAACAGGAAATTAAGAACTTAACCAGTTCCATAATAGATTTAAAAGATAAAGAAATTAATTATTTACAAAAAATAGAAAATATAAACAAAACGGTAAATGATCAAAAAGCAAAAGAAATACATGATAAAGATGAACGAACAAAATATATTAAACAACGAGAAAAAAATCATTTGCAAGCAACAGGAAAAATGGAAAGACCTTTTAATAATAATGGAATACAACAGCAAGTTGGAAATACTCGTGTTAATATGGGAAATTTCTATTCGCCTAATAGCAAAGAAGTAATTAATCAACCAAGTGCGTTTCGATTCTCGAATGAAACAAACCAACAAAAAAATACAACCCAAAAATTTAATATGCAAACATCAAATTGTCAAATATCCTCTCCCCTAAATAAACCGAGTTACACGGAATTTGATCAAACTCAACAAAATTATAATTCCGGGATCATGTCATCCTATCAAAAAAAGGATTACCCAGAAACTAAATTTAACAAAACTAATACAGATTCATTTTCATTAGATATGTTTTATAAAAATCATCCTTTATATAATTTACATTCCGGAGCGCAAAAAACAGCGATAGATCCTTTTAAGAATTTTAGGAGGCATTAATAATAATAACCATTATTTTGAGTATATGTACCCTCACTTTAACTCATTGAACTACAAACCTTAAAATCAATTTCAACCGAAGATCAAGGATTGTGATAATCCCCCTCTTAACATCAATTTCACAGTCCTTGATGTTTTCATAATAATTCGTTACAAAAGGAGAGAAAAATGAAGTGAAAACCCATCCTTTAATTTCAATAATTTTCCCAGCCAAAAATGAAGGGGAAAATGTGAAAAACACTCTCGATTCATTATTTTCAGTTAATACAGATTATTCCTTCGAAGTGATTATTATAAACGATGGATCATCAGATGATTGCTGTGATTTTCTTACTACCTATAATTACGCAAACCAGGTTAAGCTCTTTGAAACAGATGGCATTGGAGCTGCCAGTGCACGAAATTTAGGAGCAGCAAAAGCTTCTGGAGAATTCCTGATTTTTTGCGACGCCCATTTACAGTTTGAAGATTTATGGATCGATCATATTGTAGAACCCCTGCTTACAGGAAAATCTGATGCAGTAACCCCAGCAATCGCTTCGTTTGGCAATTCCGATTTCATTGGCTATGGTCAGACCTTAAAGTCAAACCTCAGAATTAAATGGAACGCTAAACAAAATGGCCTCTTTGAAACTGCCGTATTACCCGGAGGATGTTTTATTATCTCAAAAAAAGTGTTTGAAGATGTCGGCGGATTTGAAACGGGATTTAAAACTTGGGGACATGAAGATGTTGAGCTTTCTATTAAGCTATGGCTGTTTGGATTTCGCTGCCACGCCCTGCCTAATGTTAAAATAATCCACTTGTTTAGAAAAGCTCACCCTTATGAAGTTAGCTATGATGAAGTTTATTATAATTTATTAAGGATGGCCTACTCTCATTTTAATACTCACCGCATCCAGAAGTGCAAAAAACTCATGATATATGTAAAAGCAAACCCGATTGAATCCCAAGTACTCCTTGATGGAGTTAAAAAGCAGCGACGGGCTTACTTTCAAAAACGAAAATATGATGATGATTGGTACTTTGCCAAATTCAAAATAGATTTCTAGATTTTACTGATCACCCTTTCGAGTCATGTCGTTTTATTTATTTCTTTATAAATTAATAAAATGATGAAAGGTGAGAATGTAAATGACAGAGCTATTTACTAATATTTATAAGAAAAACAGGTGGAGAAATTCTGAGTCCGTATCTAGATCAGGTTCACCACTTACTCAAACCAAAGCACTCATTCAGGAATTACCAAGCATAATAAAACAACTTCAGATAAAAAAATGATAGATGCACCATGTGGTGATTTTAATTGGATAAAGGAAATATACAAATATTGGGATTGATATCGTCGATGAGATAATTAAAAGAAATAAAAAAAACCTCGATTAAACAATGTACAGTTTTTTTATATGGGACATTACAAAAGATCGTCAACTACAATCTCGACTCTAAAAAATCACTAGCTTTATGGGATTAGGATATCATCAATTTTTAAAATATATATCTACTTCCACTTGCGCATGATATTATCCCCTTATTTAGACTGTGTAAAAAGTCCAGAACGAAAATGGATGTTATACTACTATTGGATGGATCTTATGCCAAAAAGGGGATACATATCAATTTTCCAAGAAATTAAAGGTACAGGTTGTACAAATTTATTTGTATAATGAGGGTAACCAATGGATTGGTGCGGAAATAGTAAAATACAGACGGCTTTTCAGACTTGCTGGATAAAGCACTGTACCAAACAAAGGCTTAATCCCTCCTCGTATGATACTCGATAGGATAGTAGTTGTGCCTTTTGGTTAGCCTTCCCCTTTTTGCTTCATGCCCTTAATAAGTACTTCTGCCACCTCTGGGCGAGAAAATTCCGGTGGTGGAGTAATACCCTCATGCAGCATTTCCCGTACTTTCGTTCCACTTAAAATGAACCTATCGTCAGCAGAATGAGGGCATGTCTTCAACGAAGCCATATTCAAAGATTTTCCACAGTAAAAGCTATGTTCAAAAAAACAATGGTTTAATACCTATTTCTTTAGGTTCAAACTGGCTGAAAATTTCTTGCGCATCATACGTTCCATAATATTTTCCTACCCAGCATGATCACGGCCGACAATAAAGTGTGTACAACCATAATTCTTTCGAACAAGCGCATGAAAGACCGCTTCCCTTGGACCTGCATAACGCATAGCGGCTGTGTAAATTGCAAGACGGACCCGGTCCAATGGATAGTAATATTTTAATAAAATTTGATTGCTTTCCATCCGGACATCAGCTGGTATATCATCCTTTTTCGTTTCACCTACTAGTGGATTCAACAGAAGTCCATCAACCGTTTCTAATGCCGTTTTTTGCAAGTATTCATGTGCCCGATGCACTGGATTAATAGTTTAAAAACCGACCACAGTACTCCAACCTAAGGCGTTGAACATTTTTCTAGTTTCGTTTGGACTCATATAAAATTCTTCAAACGGTTTATGTGAGGGCCTATTCACTAAAAAAATGGACCCAGCAATATAGATTTCCCCTTGCTCAAATAGTTTTTTCACCCCAGGATGATTATCGTCCATTGTTTTATAAACTAGTTTAGCTTCCTCCATTTTATCGTATTCAAACATTTCTTCTACCTGAATGACCCCGCACAGCTCTCCCTCATCACTATATAGAGCCACTTCATCCCCCACATTAATACTTTCGCCTCTTCCTTTGTTACAGGAAGAGTAACCGGAAGCGTCCATAGTAATCCGTTTGCCAGATGCACTATATTTTAATACGCTCTGGTAATCTTTTTCCCCCATAAATCCAATAAGCGGACTAAACCCATTTGAAATCATTTCCATATCCGAAATAATCCATTTTGAGATAGTAAGGGGCGAAAGGGATTTGCACTTTTCCAAATATTCTTCTCGATCAATTCCTGCTAATTCACGATTAATCAACTTGCCTCCATGTGGTTCAATGATGGTTCTTTGAACATTTATATATTACACCTCGATCATTTGTACGTTCCATTGTCACCTTTTCAGGCTTAAATATTGCCATCGCCTAAGTGATCATTAACTTTTAAGAAGTTCATGATCTGCCGCGCACATTCTTCAATAGAATATTGACTTGTTTCAATAATGATTTCAGGGATTACCGGTTCTTCATAAGGGGCTGAAATCCCTGTGAATTGTGTAATTTCCCCAATTCTAGCTTTCTTATATAGCCCTTTGGGATCTCGTTTCTCACAGGCTTCTAAAGGACATTTGACATATATCTCAAGAAATTCACCCTGTTTCACCTTTTTTCTGACAGCTTCCCGGTCACTAATATAAGGAGAAATAAACGTGGCTAATACCACAATACCGCTATCCACAAAAATTTTGGCAACTTCTCCGATTCGGCGTATATTTTCCTTGCGATCTTCAGAACTAAAACCAAGATCTTCATTTAATCCATTCCGTAAATTATCTCCATCCAATATATATGTCGAGATCCCCTTCTCATGGAGTTTTCCTTCGACCATATTCGCTATGGTTGACTTCCCTGAACCTGATAAACCTGTAAACCAAAGAATCAAGCTTTTATGTCCATGTAAAGCTTGCCTATGTTCTTTCGTAATAGAAAATGAATGATGATGGATGTGCTCATCTTGACCCATAGAATCTCCCCTTTATTCTTAAGTTATGGAACAGGATTTTTGTTATTTCGGATGACATGGACTAAAGAAATTATCCAGCCAATTAATATGAGCATATAAATAACGAGAGACCAATGATCAAGAAACGTCCAAGTGTTAATCAACGTACGTGCATTGGTTAAAATAATAAATCCCCCTACAAGGACACCCAATAAATAAGATGGCAATTTTGTAACGATCCAGGCAGCGATGGGTGCTGCTATTATTCCCCCTGCCATAAGTGCAATGACCCAAAACCAGTTCACATCCTGCCAGCCTAATGCAATAAGAAACCCTAACGTGGCAGAAACAGCAATAGCAAATTCACTCGTATCGACCGTACCCACCACTTTTCTAGCAGGAACACCTTTTTGGGATAAAAGGACTGGAGTTGTAATCGGGCCCCATCCTCCCCCACCGGTTGCATCTGCAAATCCGGCTATTAACCCCAAAACGATTGATTTTTTTCTTGATATATTAATTGATTTCATTTCAGTTCTTGTGTTGGATATAATTAAAAAACGAAAAAGTACATATACGCCAAGGATTAACAAAAAAATCGAAATATAAGGTTTTACTGCATTTCCTGGTAAATTACTCAAAAAACACGCTCCTGCAAATGCCCCGATTGAACCAGGAATGATTAATTTTAAAAGCGCTTGACGATCAACGTTCCCGAATTTCATATGGGAAATACCAGAAGCAGCAGTAGTCACTACCTCGGACAGATGTACGGATGCTGAAGCAACAGCAGGGGCAATTCCAAATGTCAACAACAGGGATGTTGAAGTAACCCCATATGCCATACCTAAGGATCCATCAATTAATTGAGCCAAAAAACCAATAAACGCGAATATGATGAGCTTTTTCATGTTTTCCTCCTACAAAACGATTCCTTTTTTAAATACATAATTCTTTTATCTTAAAGGTGCTTTGTCGCATTGTAGACAATCCTAAACACATTGCAAAATACATTTTTGGGAGGTATCTTTTTATTTTTGTTTAACATATCAACATAAAACTGATGCTCGTCTTAAATTTGATTTAAGTAATACTTTACAAAAAATATTGATTTTTCAATATTTAAAAGTCATGTTCAAAAAAATCAACAACCACATATCGGAAATGCAAGAGATTGATTTCTATATGCTATGCAAAAAAACCCTTACTTGCTATAGACTTATACATTTAGTCAAAAAATTCACATAACCGATTCCCATAGAATTGATGGCCAACCATTCCTGGATTCATCGGCTTAAACAAGACTTAATTTCCTAACCTGATAGTAAAAAAAATAATTAAATTTCTTCGATTAAAAAAGAAAAAAAGCCCTTGTTTAAACACAAGGACTTCCGACTATAGCAAATCAAGGCTAGTGGCACATTCAATCTGAATAATTATTGTTTTCCAAGTTGTTTTAACATTAATTGTTTCATTTTAGCTCGGTGTCGATTAACAACGATAAAAGTTTCTTTTTTGATACTAACTGCATGCTTGTTCGAGCCCATTTGTGGATGAACCCTATAAAGTAATAAAGGCTGAGACAAAAACTTTATGTCGAATTTTTGTACGATCCTTAACCATAAATCATAATCGTGAGTATATGGAAGTGTTTCATCAAACACTCCAATTAGGTCAAATATCTTCCTATTCATCATTACAGTGCAGCCATTAATAATATTTCCCTTGCTCATTGCTTTAATCAAATCTAATTTATTAGGCAGATGTATACCTAAACTGGGAGTGATAACGTTCCCATTTTCATTTATACAATAATAAGAAGTATAACTAAATAACGCTCGATTTTTATTCATGAAGTCCAATTGAACTTCTGTTTTCTCAGGGTAAAAGATGTCATCTGAACTGAGCCAGCAAAAATAGTCGCCTGTCGCATTTTTGATGCCCATATTTAATGCGCTCGCTGTTCCACCGTTTCCCTTTTCGATGTATATAATTCTATCTAGATACGGAGTGATTTTATCTGAATATTTTGTAGAGCCATCATTCACAACGATAATTTCAATATTTTTATATGTTTGGTTCATCAAACTTTCCAATGCTTCATCAATGTAGGGGCAATTATAAAACGGAACAACAATAGATACTTTTGACATATGTGAACCGCCTTCCTAATAATCAGCTTTATATTTTCTATACAAATACTTTCTCACTGTGTATTTTCATTCTTATGTTTATTTCTATCTTATTAAGATATGTAATATTCCTTCATATGACATGAACCAGAATTAAAATGGCAAGTATAATCTGAATAACTTAGATATAATCGCTCGTCGAATCATATATATAATTCATGTGTTTAAATTTCTTTAAAAAGGATGAATCAATAGAACCTTGTTGCCTTAATATGATTCAACCTTATCCCATAGTCCTGATGCTTCATTTTGTTTGAGGAGGAGGAAGAATGAATATACTGTTTGTTTTTTACGTTCCAAGCGGTGGGGTGGAAACCTTAAACCGACAACGATTTTCCGCTCTGAAAAAATTCAATATCAATGCTCATTTTCTTTATTATGAAAACAAAAGAAAACAAAAACTTTTAAATAATCACATTGGACCAACATTTATATCGAACAATGATAGCGAAATCAAAAAAATTTTAGAGGATGGAAAATATAGCGCTGTCGTTGTCGTTTCAGATTTCCAAGCTTTAGCAAGATTTAGAGCCTTGGGTTATAAAGGAAAGATGATATTAGAAATTCAAGGATACGGTCCCAAACATGTAGCAAGAGGAGCGCTTTCAAATGCCATTCCACAGGTCAATGCCTATGCTGATGGATTTCTTAATCCAAAAACTCCACACATCATGCAATTATTAGATGAATTTTACCCTTCTGTTCCCAAATTCAGTTTCAATAATTGTTTTGATACAAGTCAGTTTTCATACCGATCATTACCTTTAGATGGCGTTAGGAAAATTGCATGGATCGGCAGAATTGAAGATAACAAAAATTGGAGGGAATTTCTTCAAATAGGGTATCAGCTAGTTCACAATTATTATCCAAATTTACAGTTACTTATGTTTGAAGATCCCACTTTAAGTGTCCCTAATGAAAGAGTGAAATTTAATAGATTAATTACACAATTAAATTTGAGCAAAAATCTTACCGTACACTCAAATGTCCCTAATTCCCAAATGGCCAATTATTATTCCCTAATCGGCGATTCAGGAGGCTTTTTATGCTCTACCTCAAAAGTGGAAGGAGCCCCATACGCACTGCTTGAAGCGATGAGTTGCAGGTGCCCTGTGCTGACGACGGATTCCGATGGGGTAAGGAGCTCAATCATTCATAATCGAACCGGAAAGTTTTACACTTTAGGAAATATCGATAATGCAGTCAGAGAGGCAAAAGAATTAATGAATAACAAGGCAATAAGGGAAAGTATCCGGTCAAATGCCCTTGAACACGTCAAAACTCATTTTAGTCCTGATTTGTATGCTCAAAATTTCATCAATATGCTGGAATCCCTGGGAGTAAACTCCAAGTAAAAAAAAACGCCGGAATTTTTTCATTCCGACGGTTTCTTATTGACTATCCAATCAGGAACTAATTTAAGGCACTCTGTTCCAATTTGAACTTTGCCCATTGCCGTTGTTCTTCTGCTGTAAGTGATTGAAGTTTTTCACAAAGTAGTTTTTTTGCATAATCATATAATTCAAAATCCAATGCGTTATATTTTCTGATCAAGTTTATTAGCTCCGATGGCACTTCTTCTTTGGCCAAGCGATTTTTAGTAATATTTTTTCTTGTATAATGAATATCATCCCAGTCATATTCCTTTTTTAGGCAAAAAAGTGTTTCATTGAACAACTCAGTGACTCCCACCACAGTAAATGTCTTTAAGTTTTCCTTGGCTTTTGTAATGTCAGGATTTTCAGGATCACCACATGCCAATTTTGTTTGATGATTTTGGGTTTCAGGATCTTTTAATACAAATTCCTCTAGGGTCATGTCCCTTTCTCTCTCATATCCTGTATTATAGTTTTGTAAAAAGTAATATAAGGATATGACATGGTCAACTGGATCACGAACATCGTAAAGTAATTAGAGGGTTTTGAAAAATGCTGATGTATTCCATAATTGTAATGTTCCGCTACAGCTTTTATTTTTCTCTTTTCCTCTACCCCTAATTGATCAACTTTTTTAATCTTGAATTCGTAAGAGTCATGATCGAATATTTCATTAGCTTTATATTGTTTTCTGAAGATTGCACTTAAGGTTGTTCCCCCTGTTTTTGGGACATAAAAATGTCCAGATGATCTTCAGACATAAATGATTTCCTCCATTCTTTATATCAAAATAAAGGCTGCTCTTATAATTTTTCCATATTTTTCATAAGAAGTGGTCGATAATGGCTCTCAATAGTAACCATATCTTCTTGCATTTCCAATTGGAATTTTCTTGTGCCCGATTCTTCATGCAGTCTGAATTTCGTTAAGGCTTCATCTAAATAATATATCTTATAGCCGTTTACTAATAACCTAAGCCACATTTCATAATCATGTGTATATCGATGATAAGGATTAAAGTAACCAACTTTATCAAAAACGGCTTTCTTTATAATAACAGTACAACCATTTATTGCATTATAAAGTAAAAAAGTATGATACACTTCATTTATGTCTTTAAAGCGTTTTCCATGCCAAGTAAATAACAATTGGTCTTCGTTACCAATGCAATCATAATTTGTAAAGCTTGCTTCTGCTTGATGGCTAATCATAAAAGACACTTGTTTAGAAATTTTTTCAGGTAGAAAATAATCATCCGAACTTAACCAAGCGATATATTCTCCCGTAGCTGCTCGTATCCCATGATTCAATGCTGTAGCTGTTCCTCCGTTCTCTTTTTTTAAGTAACGGATCTTTTCCAAGAACGGCTGGATTTTCTCTGTAAAAATTGTCGAACCGTCATCTACAACTATGACCTCTATATTCTTATAGTTTTGATCAAGCGCACTTTGAATGGCCTGATCTATATATGAACAATTATAAAATGGAATAATTATTGATACTTTCGGCTCCATTGCCTATCCTCCTTAAAAACATTTTAATAAAGTATTTAACCAACGCCTTCAAATGATTTTCATCACATTTCCTTTAAACTGCGCTGAAAGGAAAGGGTGTCCATCAAAGATGATTCAAGTGGGATACTTGGCTTCCACCCTAAATTCACTAGCTTAATAGGATCGATTGCCATTTTATTTTCGATTAGATCATTTCTTTGTGAATTCACCTTTATTTCATCTGCTATTATCGACTTATAGCCTTCGATGATTTCCCCTAAAGAACGATTATAACCTGAAGCAACATCATACGTTTCCCCAGACTGCCCCCTAGTCAATAGAAGGTCATAAGCCCTCACTGCATCTCTTACATCCAGAAAATCACGTTGGACTTCCAGATTTTCGACCTCAAGGACCTTTTCCATTCCCTTCTTTTCCATCTCTGCAATTTTCTTTGCGAAAATGGAACAAACACCATTGGACACTCCAGGTCCAATAAGATTGGATGGTTTTGCAATCATGATGTTCATGTTATATAAAAATGCCCATGATTGTGCTATAAGAACTTGAAGTGTTTTACTTAAACTATAAGGATGGGGAATTGATGAGATGGAACTGGGGTCAATTTGAAGAGCTGAGCCAACTATCACGATTTTACAATCCGGACTTTCTTTACGGATGGCATCAATTAAGTATGCAGTGGACATGGTATTCGCCTCCAGGGTTGAAACGGGTTCCGACCATGATTCCCCAACGTGGCTCTGTCCAGCTAAATGTAGAAGGTACTTGGGTTTGGTCCTTTTGATGAGGTTATATACGTCATTTCCATTTATCAGATCACAACATTCCGCATGGATCCTACCTTCGATATTCATCCTTTTTCGTGAAATCGCCGTAATATCATATCCTGATTTCAGGAAATGTGCACATGCATGTTGACCTGTAAACCCACTAGCCCCTGTGATTATTAATTTCCCTTTTTGATTCATAGATTTCTCATCCAATCGTTAATGATGTTAATATTCGTCTTTAATATCTTATGGTTAAAATGGCCTCAACTCATATAAATCACTTAATACTCATCATTCGACCGCTTCAACATCTTCCAATACATAGTAATTTTATTAATATTGGGTGCATCATAGACGCAGCCTTTTTATTACAATATGCCTCCTCCCCACCAGTTGCTATGGGCTGCTCCCTCCTTCTAATAACAAAAGGGCAAATTCTGCTGAGATTTATTAATTATTAAAACGTCTTCACATTAATCCAAATGTAAAGTCACCGGAATTGAATGTTTAGTCCATATCGATAAGTAGTTGATGCATACAATAATAACGAAAACATTGCGTACTACCTCTTCTTTATAATTATCATTCTTTAACATTTAGTACCTATCATAAAAAGGGGTAAGTGAGGAATTTTTTTATTTGAATTAGGTTATTTTCACCATATTTAATGAGAAGGCCAAAACATTTTAAGCATTTCATTTAATTGTTGGTGTACGTAACGAGAAATTAAAAAATTTATATCTTAGGAGAGATAAATTTATGGCGAATGGATGTAATCAAAATCTTATTGGAGTTTGTTCAGAAGCTGAAGGGATCGATACAATAGCCAACGGGGTGGCTTCCCATGCTGAAGGAAGTAGTACAATTGCAGGTGGAAACGCTTCTCATACAGAAGGGTTTCAGACAGAAACGACAGCTGATGTGGCTCATGCCGAAGGATCTAACACAACGGCTGCAGGGGTGGCTTCCCATGCTGAAGGATATTTGACCAATGCTAATGGAAGTTCTTCCCACGCGGAAGGTTCGACCACGGTGGCGGAAGGTGTAGCCTCACACGCGGAGGGATATTTTTCGATAGCTAGTGCGAATACGGCCCATGCAGAAGGTAGCTCAACCTTAGCTTCCGGTTATGCCTCCCATGCGGAGGGATCAAGCACAAGCGCCTTGAACCTCTATGCCCATTCAGAGGGAAATGTAACGACTGCTTCGGGTATTGCCTCCCATGCAGAGGGAGAAAACACAATCGCAAGCGGCCTAGTCTCGCATGCGGAGGGACAAGCTACTAGAGCTCAAGGTGAATCCTCGCATGCCGAAGGAGATCAGACTTTTGCTATCGGAAGAGCCTCACACGCTGAAGGAAATTTGACGATTGCCAGCGGTATTTTTGCGCACGCGGAGGGGCAGCGTACAATCGCTTCAGGAGACCTTTCTCACGCTGAAGGAAATCAAACTCAAGCGCTCGGCCAAAATTCTCACGCTGAAGGTGCTCTTACCATCGCGAATGGTTTCACCTCACATGCCGAAGGTGTAAACTCGGTTGCTTCTGGTTTCTTTTCCCACACAGAAGGACAATCAACAAATGCTAACTTTTTGGAAGG
The DNA here is from genome assembly GCF_058783805.1 of Peribacillus sp. FW305-BF15. Classification (NCBI taxonomy): domain Bacteria; kingdom Bacillati; phylum Bacillota; class Bacilli; order Caryophanales; family Bacillaceae; genus Peribacillus; species Peribacillus sp. FW305-BF15. The sequence goes on from NZ_JBYSYV010000012.1 coordinate 122,153, forward strand.
CGTCCATGTCATGGGACAATTCGGTGCAGCAAACGAGCTGCCGTATTCTTGGTACCTGGCAAATGGCATTAATGCCTCAACTCCTGGTTTGGCTGCCAAGATTTTAAGCAACGGAAATGTAAAAGTTGACGGAACCTTCACAACTCCGGCAGCAGATTATGCGGAAATGTTCGAAACGACCGATGGAAACCCCATCGAATTCGGGTACTTCGTTACTTTGGAAAAGGATAAAGTCCGGATAGCAAATGGTCAAGATGATTTTATTCTGGGAATTTCAAGCGCAACCCCTGCCTTCTTAGCAGATGGTGGCGAGCTTCGATGGAAACACAAGTACTTGACTACAGAATGGGGTGAAATTTTGTACGAAGAAACCGTACTTCCTCCTGTATTAGACGCTGGAGGCAATGTAGTCGTGCCGAAACGCACAGAACTTAAGCCTGTATTAAACCCTGATTGGGATGCTGCCGTTGAATACAAACCTCGCAGTAGCAGACCTGAATGGATAGCCATAGGTCTGTTAGGAAAACTGTTAGTTAGAGATGATGGCAGTTGCGAAGTTAATGGGTACTGCATGCCAAATGGTGAAGGAATAGCGACAAAAGCAAAGCAAGGGTATCGGGTGCTTGATCGCACAGGTACAAATCAAATATTGGTGTTGTTTAATTATATCCCAATAAATAGTTCCAATCATATTGAAGATCTTAAGAGGTTAGCAGAATTGAAAGTACAAGGCTACCTTACTGAAGAAGAGTTTCAAAATGAAAAACAAAAGCTATTAGGCTCATGAGAAGCTTGGTTCTTTTGTTAGCATAACTAATTAGAAACATTGAAACAAATAAGATAAGGAATTCTGGCGGGCAGTTTTCCCCTTTTGATGAGTTCGCCCTCTTTATAGTCTTGATTGCATTATTCTAAGTAAGTATAAATGAGACTATTACAAGACCAAAGATCAGTCAATTAAATAAAATTATTACTATTTTTATATAACAGGTTAACTTGTCCATACAAAAACAGAATCCTATTAATTTATTAGAATATACTATTAGAAAAGAGTGTACATTATGGGAACATTTTTAGACGCTCAAATATCGCAGAACATAAGTATCAGTGGCTGGATCGCAATTCCACTTTCCTCAACGCCCGCGCTTTTTGCAACACTAGGCCTAACCACAGGAGGTGCTGGACCTAACCTTCGAGTTCATTTCACCGCCACCATTGCTATTAGCTCTTTAGTTACTGCTGCCGTACCTATTACCATTGAAATTTATAGAGGCGTTGGACCAGAACGTGTCCTTGTCTATTCAGCAACAGAAACATCACCAGTTATCGGTGCATTAGGAGTTGCTTCTAGAAGAATAATAACTGTAACTGGTGCTGACTATAGACCACCTAACCCCGGAAGTTTAGTATATCAAGCGTTCATCAGTATACCAGGAGGGATAGTTCTGATACCAACTCGTACAGGCCCTGAAAGCCTTAACGCCGCTGCATACTCCGATTAATAATACAAAGATGATAAACTGACCATTCACCCAAAATTTCTTACCCTTTTATGTTGAGAGCAATATCAAATAATATATAGCGAGCCCGTAACATTATTTTACTGGAGCTCGCTGTTTTTTTTGTCTTTTTAGTTTAATAAATACATATTCTTTTCAAACACTTAAAAGGCGAGAATAAAAGCTTTTCCAGGTTTTTATAATTATGATACTTGCATAACAAACATGAATGACTTAGCAGTCACTCTTTTTTAGTTCTTTTCTTCATTTGAAAATATTCGGTATAAAGAATATTATGCTAAGAAGACATCCGTCTATAACACAAGTTTTTTTGCTGAATACTTATATAAAAAAGAACATGTAATGATTAACTTCTAAGTACTAACAGATGGGAGATATATTCATGAAAATACTGCTTGCCACGTTTTGGATGACTCCACATGTGGGTGGGATATGGAACTATATGCAGCAATTAAAAGAAAAGCTTGAGTCTTTTGGACATGAGGTCGACTTACTAGGCTATGGTGAAGGCCATAACTATGTACACATTATTAATGAAAATCGAAGGATAGAAAAAGATAAACTGATTACTAAACGTACAGCAAAATTATTAGAACAACACTACTCATCTATACATGTAGATCCTGTGGTCAAATATTATGAGCTTCTCCGTTATTTTTATAAGTTAGGTGTTCATAAATTAGGATTGGAAAAATACGATTTAATTCATACTCAAGATGTTTTCTCGACTGTTTGCATAAATCGGATAAAACCCAACACGACAGCTTTAGTCGCTACCCTTCATGGGTGCGTTGCTCATGAGATGAAGCATTATGTCACCCACATTCATAAAACCCCAACATCCAACCTAGCTTGTGAATATTTTGATAAACTCGAATTTGAAGGGGCAACGTCTGCTGAAATTACAATCGTGGCAAATGAGTGGCTAAAGAATACTTTAACGAGCGAGTTCCATGTACCCGCAGAACAACTTAAAGTATACCACTATGGTTACGATACTGAATCCTTCCTTAAAAGAATGGATGAAAAAACTGCAATCCAACGACCAACCGACAAGAAAGTGATTATATATACAGGTCGACTTTCTGAGTTTAAAGGAGTGCATCATTTATTAGGCGCACTCTCTCAATTAAAAAAGAGTCGAAATGATTGGGTTTGTTGGATAGTTGGGGACGGCCCTATGCAAGAAGAATTAATAAATAAAAGCAAAGCCTCGGGCTTGGAAAATGACGTATTCTTTTTTGGAAGACGGGATGATGTTCCTTATTTGTTATCACTTTCAGATATCTTAGTCCTTCCAACATTGATGGAAAATCAGCCTTTGTCTGTAATAGAAGCGCAAATTTCCGGAAAAGCTGTCATTGCCAGTGATGTGGGTGGAGTGCCGGAAATCATTGAACATGGAATTACGGGTGTATTATCACCTGCCGGGGATGAACAGATGTTAACCATGCATATCCGATATTTATTGGAGAATGAGCCCTATATGAAAAACCTTGGATCCAATGCCCAAAAATGGGGACTGGAATATTGGTCACCCGATAAAGCTGTCCAAAAGGTGCTAGGTGTATATGAAAACGCAATTTTCAAAAAGAGAAATAAATAATTCCAGAAAGATGCTACCCCTTGATGGTGTCAGCATCTTTTCTTTTTCCCATCTTTTTTAGAAAATGCTAGGTAACTGTTTAAGCCATTATTGACCGTATAACATACACTACTAAAAACATATAAAAGGAGTATGATGTATGAAGGCTATCGTGACAGGTGGAGCTGGGTTCATTGGTTCCCATCTCGTTGAAGAACTTATCTTAAATGGTGCCGAGGTACATGTATTGGATAACATGATATCCGGCCACAAGGAATATGTACATCCCAATGCCATCATCCATACTGAAGATATATGCAGCGAGGTCGCTGGTCAGATCATTGTTAAAGAAAAGCCAGATGTCGTCTTCCATTTGGCTGCACAGGCGGATGTGAGCCAATCCATACTCGAACCACAATATGATGCTGATGTGAATATCAATGGAACGATCAATATTCTTCGGGCTTGTCATAAATCGGCTGTAAGTAAACTGATCTTTTCTTCTACCTCAGGGGTATATGGAAATTTACAGAAAGACTTGATTTCTGAAGATGACCAGACAGGACCCATTTCTTATTATGGATTATCAAAACTGACGGCCGAATCATATATCCGCTTGTTTAATCAGCTTTATGGGCTCCCCTACACGATTCTCCGTTATGGAAATGTTTATGGGCCGAGACAAACAGCAAAAGGGGAAGGCGGAGTCGTCGCAGTTTTCTTAGAAAAACTCAAAAAGGGAATGCCTTTAAGCATTCACGGTGATGGTGAACAAACTCGTGATTATATATATGTGAAAGATATAGTACATGCTAACATCGCTTCAGTGAATCGGGGAAATCAAGAAACGATCCAGGTCAGCACTGCTCAGAAAACGTCAGTGAATCAACTTTTGGATATGCTCACACAAATTCATGGTTCAAAAGTGAATACAGTCCATTCAGCCGCAAGAACAGGTGATATTAAACACAGCTGTCTTGATAACAGGAAAGCACGGCAATTACTGAATTGGTATCCAAAGACTGAAATTTTCCAAGGCTTATCCGATACCTATACCTTCTCGTGTAAGAAGTAGTTTATTTCTATAAAAAGGTCAGTACAGCTAACGAGTTTAAGGAAAAGTGCACAGGCGGATTAGGCTTTTACATCCCCTTCACTTCATAAAAGATTGATATGGGTTAATATAGCCTGTTATCCTACCCTTACAAATTAACATGTTTTATATGTTATCAATCCGTTCAGTTTTCTAAAGTATATAGATATTTTTGCCGTTTCTTATTACTAGGGAGCGGTTTTTTCTACTATATCATCCGATGAATCTGAAAATTTTCAAGGAATTTATTAATATGGAACGAATAATCACACTATTTTAAAAGCCTAGTGATAGTTATCGTACGTGATGACAAAGTTCACATGCTGCTGGTAATTTGTGAGCCAAAACGGAAGAGCTAGGCACTCGAATTTTCGTGAAAAATATGTATCATTCATAGTAATTATTACTTCGCTGTCTTCTTGTCGTGATACTTTTTTAATGAAGAATCAAAAGCACGAAACTAATTACACTATCTGACGTAATATCTCGCACTATTTCTTATTAACGTCCGCATAGAAGGCCCATTTTGAATCATCCCATGAATGCATTTAATGATCCAATCATTACCCATTAAATTCTGAACACATATTAGGGCTAGGAAAAATCCGTTGCTTAATAGGTGTCATGTAACGGTTATTTTCAATACACTCTTATTCACTGCTTAATTATTTTACCTTTTTTGTTCTTACCATTTTTACCGACTTTATTTTTACGTTCACACTGAACCTTACTTCATCTTAAAGTAATATGTAATATACTAATGGTCATAAGCATATTTCAACCTATCGTGACCATTAATATTGGTTATTTTCCGAGCTCCACCCTCTAAAAATGCAGCTAAAGACAATAAATAAGATTCTCTACATTATTTATTACTTCCATTTTGGTTAATACTTAAGTTAACCAATTTGTCCGTTAGTTTTTTGATATCTCATCCACTCTCTTAATTCTACTAACATCTTTTCATAAGTTGGAACTTGATATTTAAAATCGGATCTCCGATTCTTAATGGTTCGGTCCAGAACAATACTTGAATCCGGAATGATTTCTACATCATTTTTCTCAAAGATTTCAGAGATCAATTTTAATAAGGCTGACTTTGAGATTTTCTCCTCTGAACCTAGATGATATAACCCAGTAATATTCTTCTGAACCATCGTTTCCAGCGCCTTGGCCAGTTCAAGTGTCGTTACACCATTCCAAAGCACTTTTTCATATCCTTTTATTTCTCCCTTTTGCTTCATGAACCAAAGAAATAAACCAATTCCATCATCTTTTAGTTCCGGGCCTATTATGGAGGTTCGAATAGTCAAATGTTTTTCACTAATGATTTCTCCCAAGTGCTTGGATTGGCCATAAATTGTGGTACTATCAGGGATATCGTCCTCGGTATAATCCCCTTTTACACCTGAAAATACACAATCTGTACTGATATGAATCAATTTTCCATTATTGCGTTCGGTCAATTTAACAAGCTGATGGGGAAAAACACTATTAACCTGGAAAGCGAGTTTCGTATTATCACTTGCTCGATCATTTAAAATACCGATACAATTAATCGTAATGTCAGGTTTTACTTTATCCATAATTTCCTCAAGACTGGTTAAATCGGTTACGTCCAGATATAAAGCCTTTTTATCATTCGGATCTCTTGATGTATAAGTCACCTGATACTTTGGGTCCTCTGTGAAATACTCCTTTATTACATGGCCTGCCATCCCTTGTCCACCAAGGACTAGTACCTTCATGTTAAATAAAGCCCCCATTCTTTAACATTTCCGCAATCTGGGATTTATCCATTAGTCCAGTGCCAGAGTTATAGTCTTCTAAACTAACAGGCTGGTAATTAGCATAATGTTCTTTGATCCCATCTATGTTAATGGCTGGAAGTATTACATAATATTCATCATCATAGACAATCGCCGTTGTGCTTTCATATTCTGAAAGCAGGATTTCATGGAGTTTTTCCCCAGGACGGATGCCAAGGACTTCTACACCTATATTTGTTTTATTGGATGCTTCCATCAACACTTCAGCTAAGTCGATAATTTTACAGGACGGCATTTTCATTACGAATATTTCTCCGCCAATGCTTTCAAAAGTTGCTTTAAATACCAATTTTATCGCTTCTTCAATGGTTAAAAAGAATCTCGTCATGTTTAAGTCGGTTATGCCGATTTTTCCCTTTTCTTTAATCTGCTTTTTAAATACATGGATGACACTTCCGTTTGTTCCCAAAACATTTCCGCCTCGGATGCATACGAATCTTGTATTCGTTTTTAATGTATTAGCATGGATGATCAATCTTTCTGCCATCGCCTTTGAAAGGCCATAAAAGTTGGATGGATTTGACGCTTTGTCTGTAGAAATGTTCACAACTGAATGAACATTACAGCTTATAGCAGCTTCTATGACATTCTGTGTTCCAATTACGTTCGTCTTTAATGCTTCAATGGGTTGATCTTCACAAACAGGCACATGTTTTAATGCAGCCAAATGAAAAATATAATCAACACCTTGGGATGCTTCCATTATAGCTTCTTTCTCTTTTATGTCTCCTATAATGAAATTCAATTTTGGATTATTGTCAAATTCCTGCTTCATTGTAAATTGATTGGACTCATTTCTTGAAAAAATACGTATTTCCCTTGGTTCATACTCAAGAAGCTGCCTAACCAATTCATATCCCCATGAGCCTGTTCCGCCTGTCACTAAGATGGTTTGATTCTTAATCAATTTCATGGCCTCCCAGTATTATTTTAAGTACTTTATCTGAAACGTTTTTATGGTCGTAGCCTACTGGAAAAGTCCAGTCCTTTTGCTGGTTAACCATAACCTTCACACAATTGACGATTTGTTTAGCGTTAATTCCTGATAATATATTGCTACCCGACTCAATGGTTTCTGGCCTTTCGGTTGTTTTTCGAATCGTAACGGTCGGTACATGGAACAAACAACATTCCTCTTGAACGGTTCCACTATCGGTCAGCACACAAAAAGCGTTTTTTTCAAGCTTTACGAAATCAAAGAAACCAAATGGCTCATGAAATTCAATTAATGGATGCACTTCTAATTTGGGACTTAATTCAATACGGGATTTTGTCCGGGGATGTAAACTGCATATGATTCTTTTTTGATAGGCTTCGGCAACTGAATTAATGCCTTTCATAATTTCCAGCAATCGGTCTTCATGGTCAACATTTTCAGCACGATGGGCTGTAACGAGGAAATAATCATCCTTATCCAGATTCAGTTTCTCCAAAATTACACTTTGCTCGATCTCATTGTTGTAATGGTTCAAGACCTCGCAAATTGGGTTTCCCGATAAATATATTCTTTTACTCGGGATACCTTCATTCAAAAGATTTTCTTTACTTTGAGGAGTATAAGGTAAATTAAAGCTTGAAACAGCATCAATAATACGACGATTTTTTTCTTCAGGCACTTCCAAGTCAAAACAACGGTTCCCTGCTTCCATATGAATGACTGGTATGCCCATTCTTTCTGCTAAGATTGAGCTGAGTCCGGAGTTTGTATCCCCCAACACTAATACTTTGTCGGGCTTTTCATTTAAAAGAATGGTCTCTAATTTACTAAATATGGCTGCTAACTGTTCACCGAGGGTTTGCTGTTGATTCAGCAAGACATAATCAGGGGTTCGTACCTTAAGCTGTTGGAAGAATATTTCACTTAAGGATGAGGTGAAATTTTGTCCAGTGTGCACTAGAATATGTGAATCGGCATATTGATCCAGTTTCTTTATGATTAGACTTAATCTGATAATTTCAGGTCGAGTCCCTAAAATAGTCATGACTTTCACGATTTACACTCCTTAATCTTTTCTGGTTTATGGCCTCACCGTCTACCCTTATTGTATGCACAGCCAATTCTATTGTTATAGGCTAACCTATTAGATTTCGCCTCAATTTGAAAGGATAACCGATTAATAAGCCGCCATTCCCCCCCCCCCCCCAACATGGATTTATTAAAAGACTTTTATTCCTTATTGAACTCAATATTGATTGAACTACTTTCCATTCTATTAAAAAAGCTATATGTCCTTGTTAGGACATATAGCTCAGACTGTAGACAAACTAGACAAGTTTGTCTCAGTTTTTTAAGTGGGTTTATAAAACCTCAAACATCGATTTCCACTACAGGCACCCGCTTTCCGCGGGCGGTCCATCCACGGCGGCTTGCGCCTGCGGGGTCTCCCCTTGACCGCTTTTCCTGCAGGAGTCCCGTACACCTGCTCCCATCAACTTTGTTTTGAAATATCAGGAAAAACCCCTTTAGTCAACAAACTCAGCTTTCCTTGTTAGGACATATAGCTTTTTATCATTTTTGGAATTGTAATTGATGCAGATTGGCAAAAATGCCCCCCTGCTTAAGTAAGTCATCGTGACCGCCTTCTTCAGCAATTCCTTCTTCCGTAACAACCACGATCTTGTCAGCGTTGCGAATGGTTGCCAATCGGTGTGCGATGATTAACGTAGTTCTGTTTTCAGCTAGTTCCGTAAGAGCCTGCTGGATTATTCTTTCCGTCTCCGTATCGAGTGCAGAGGTTGCCTCATCGAGAATTAATATTGGCGGATTCTTCAAAAACATCCTCGCTATTGCAATTCGTTGTTTTTGTCCTCCCGATAATTTCAAGCCTCGTTCACCTATTTGAGTTTCATAGCCTTCTGGAAGTCCTTCAATGAAAGTCTCCAAATGGGCTTTCCTTGCGGCTTCTTGAATTTGTTCATCCGATGCTCCAAGCATTCCGTACGCAATGTTCTCTTTTACAGTTCCTGTGAAAAGGAATACATCTTGCTGGACTATGCCAATTTGTGAGCGCAATGACTTTTTCGTCATTTCACGAATATCAATTCCATCAATGGATATTGAACCGGCCATAACATCATAAAAACGCGGGATCAATGAACATATGGTCGTTTTCCCAGCTCCTGAAGGCCCGACAAAAGCGATGGTTTCACCAGCTTTAATTGTTAGATCAATTCCTTTTAAAACCGGCTTTTTGTCTTCATAGTTAAAAGAAACATCTTTAAAGGAAATATCCCCTAAGAGGGTGGTCACTTCAATTGCATCCTTTTTATCCTCTACATCAGGCGCGACATCCAGTAGTTCCGTAAAACGCTTAAAGCCGGCCATCCCTTTGGGATAGAGTTCCATCAACGCACTGATTTTGTCAATCGGCTTAAATAATACGTTAACATATAAGACGAATGCAACCAGTTCCCCATAAGAGAGCTGCCCATGAAAAGTCAGCCAAGCTCCAATCACCAACACGGCAAGGGTCATGAACCTCGTCATCATGTAAATGCCTGATAAACTAAATGACATAACCTTATAACCTAGTAGTTTCGCTTTACGGAATCTGCGATTATTAGTAGCAAATCTTTTCATTTCATATGTTTCATTCGTAAAGGATTGTACAACCCTCACTCCTGAGACGCTATCTTCCACACGGGCATTTACATCCGCAACCTCTGTATACATTTTCTTCCAAGCTTTATTCATCTTTAAATTACTTATGACAATCAATAACACGAGAAACGGTAAAATACAAACCGATACGAGTGCCAGTTTCACATTGATTGTCAACATAATCCAAAATGCACCTATAAAAGTCATGAAGGCAATGAATAAATCTTCGGGACCATGGTGAGCAAGTTCACCAATATCGAACAGATCATTGGTTATGCGGCTCATGATATGGCCGGTTTTCGTGTTATCAAAAAAACGAAAAGATTGTTTCTGCACATGCTCAAATAATTCTTCACGCATATCAGTCTCGATATTTATACCCAATTTGTGGCCCCAGTACCCTACTATGAACTGTAAGAAGGTACTAATGATATAAAGCAGGAACAAACCGGCACTTACCGAAACTATGGCAGACCAATCGTCGCCAGGCAGCAGTGTATCAATAAACCACTGAACAGCTAGCGGAAATGCAAGTTCAAGTACAGCCACGACCACTGCACTGAAGAAATCAATAATGAATAACCGCTTATGCGGCAGGTAATATGAAGCAAAACGTCGAATCATCAAATTTTTCTCCTTTTTTACATATATTAAGGAGTATAATTCCATATTCCGTATTGAGCAAGCATTTCAGAACGCCCACGTTCATATTATGGTAAAATCATTTATAAAAAAAGCCAACCCGGCTCATGCAATCTATTGAATCTAAGGAGTGAATCCAGTGTAAAAAATAACCATTCTAAATATCCATGAACTTTATTTTCGTAAAGGATGGTATTCATGAAAAACACATCGTTTCGATGCCTTTGGATTGGTCAGGCATTTGCAAATCTAGGGGATATTTTTTATGTAGTCGGGTTGATTTCACTATTATATAATTTGACGGGGTCTGCCTTCTATTTAAGTTTGCTCCCGTTCATTACAACGATTTTTCGGTTCATCAGCAGTTTACTTGCCCCCCTTGTCATCGACAGGTTTCCTTTAAAAAGAATCATCGTTCAATCTCAATGGTGGAAAACGATCTTACTCGTTTGCCTAGGAATCTTCATAATAAGTTTCGATCATGGTTTTTCCGTTGCCGTCATTTTCTTCATTGCTTTGATTTCATTATTGGACGGAGTCGCTGCCCCGGTTAGCGCAGCTTTGGTTCCTCAATTAGTTCCAAAAGTAGAGCGGATGAAAGCGAATGGTTTCTTGAATGTGATCACCCAGACCATCTTTGTAGCAGGATGGCCACTAGGTTCCGTCTTATTGATAAGTACCAACAGCAGTTTCATCATTTGGCTTACGGTCATGCTTTATGCCGTTTCAACGATCTATACAGGGAGAATCAAAGTCCCTGAACAAGCGACGGACCCTGTTGCTCCGTCAAACTGGGATTCGATTAAATCCGGATGGGTTGCGATTCGTCAAATCCCAACTATCCGTACCCTCATTTCCATTGATTTCATAACCACTTTAGCTTCAAGCGTGTGGGTGGCTGCCGTTATCTATATATATGTAGAACAGAACCTGCAACTGGGTGAGGAATGGTGGGGGTACATTAACACAAGCTACTTTGTCGGCATGATTTTCAGTGGATTGATCGTCATCCGTTTTGCCAAGTTACTAGAAAAATATATAGGATTCTTCATCACTTTCGGGCTATTTCTCAGTTCACTGCTGATCCTGCTTTTTGGAACTACCAGAATTCCTGCATTAGCTTTGCTGCTGGCATGCCTGTACGGGCTCCCAGAACAAATCCGGGAAGTGATCTATACCAAGCTATTCCAAGACCATGCTACGGAAAAGACTCTTGCAAAAATTCATGCCGTTTGGGGAGCAGTCATCAATCTTACATTTGCCGGCTCTGTCTTACTATTAGGCTTTATAACGGAAACATACAGTGTCAAAACAACGTTCCAATTTTCCTCCACGCTGATATTCCTTGCCTTTCTTTATGCAACTTTTAAAAGGAACGTCTTAATAGGGAAGCAATGTGATCAATCACTGTCAAGTAAGTCATCTAATCTTCCTAGATGATTTCGTTTCACGAAAAAAAGGAGCCTTGGTTTTCCATGGCACCTTTTTTATCGTTTCAAGACCCGTCTAACAATATTGCCTCTCTTTAAAATCTTGCTCGGTATGATTGGCTTGCCTCTGTTAAAAGCCGTACAACCAAACAAGGGAAGTAAATATATAAACCGCCTGCACCCATTCATTCTATTTGATAATCCAGATATTATTATTTATAAACTCCCAATTCTGCGGGAATTCCAAACCGATCTGCCAATAAGTTGCTCCTATCAGTTCATATCCATCAATCATTTCATATTTTGCACTTATCGATCGTATATCTTCAAACCAAACGACATGATTCGAATTCCCTCTTCGGTAGGAATAGGAAGGTGAAGCCGCTGAAGTGTCAAAAGTTATTTCAGCACCAGTTGCAATGGCAAGGTTTTGGGCATTTTGAGCTGATAAAGCTTTCGTCTCGTGGCTCGGTACTATCCAATCGTATCCATACATAGGAAATGCCGACTGCAGTTTATATTCAGGAATATTCAACAAAGCATAACGAAGAACCTCTCCCATCCACCAAAGTGGGGAAATGGGTTCAGGCGGTCCAGTCGGATACCCATAGTCAATGGTCATCACGGCAACAAGGTCAGCTGCCTCTCCGATCCCCCGATAATCATGCCCGCCTACAATTCGATTATCAGGATTATCCGCTGTTTTTGCATGTACGTTCACATGCAGGATCAGTTCGTTCAACCCTTCCTTTAATTCTTTTAAAAAAAGCACATAATCGGAACGCCTGGCAGGTGGGATGAATTCGATGTCCATGCTGACACCTCCATAGCCTTTCTCCCTAACGAAAGTCAGCATACTTTTGATTAAATTCGCTCGGTATCCTGAACTGGCAAGGACATCACCAGCCAAATCAGCGTCAAAATCACCATCTTGAAAGTTTCGGATCATCAGTAGCGGCTTCACCCCTGTCTGTTCGCATTTCGCGATAAGCGGGAGATCATCTCCATCAACGTACGCATTTCCTTCCCTTGTAAACGAATAAGCGACAATGGCTAAATAGGATAATTTATCACCATTCTGCTCAAGTGTTTCAAATACGACTCCACCTGAAGTCGGGAAGGCAAACCCCAGCGTAATCAATTGATTTTTGTAAGGAGACGGTATCAAAATTTCCGTACCGACTTTTAGCGAGTTTTCAGAGATTCCTGGGTTTGCCTCCTTGATTGCCGCTGCACTCGTACCAAAACGACTGCCGATTTTAGTAAGAGTATCCTGACTTTTAATTAGATACCTTCGATTCACCGGTTTTTCATTAGGTATATACAATGCCAGACCAGGAACCAAAGTTGTTGATTCCAATCCGTTGACTTCAATTATCCTCGATGGGGCAACTTTATTTTTCGAGGCAATTTCCCAAAGGCTGTCACCTTTTTTCACAATAATGATCGTCATTCAAAACCCTCCAAACTCCCTCCAAAAAAGTTTATGTTATTCATGTAATTGGTTAGAACGAATTATCACATTTCCTAATGATGATATTCTGGTTTTTTAGTCTTTTTTTAATGGAATAAAGGATCACAAAAAAAGAGGCTGTCCAAAGGGACACCCCCAAGCTATAAGCCATATTCTCCTATACATCAAAGTAAATTCTTAATGTCGTAGAACTTCCCATTCTCCAAATCTTCTGCTTCAAGCAGCTGCAAAAGTTTATCTGCTACAAATTCGGGGCTTCTTAATATGCCCTTCTCTTTATATTCATGAAATTTGTCTCGATCGGCAAAATCCCGTTCGTCTGCTGATCGGATTGTCCCTTGCATCTCCGTATCCATTACCCCTGGTGAAAAAGAAATTAGAGACGTAGGAAAAGACGTTTTATCCTGTTCGAGCCCTGCAACCCGTGTAAACATTTCCAGCCCCGCCTTAGTACTACAATAGGCTGCCCAGCCATGATAAGGATTTTTTGCCGCTCCTGAAGATATGTTGACCAATACCTTCTTTCTGTTCCAGTCCTTTGTCTGTTTAACGAATTCATCAGCCAATACGATGGGTGCCATGAAATTCACCCGCATGCTCGTTTCCAAATTTACTATACCAAGGTTTCCTACCGGCTTAATAGGTTCAATGATACCTGCATTATTAATGAAATAAATATCACTTGTATCATCGACCTCAGTAAGAATCTCATTGACTAAGGAAGGCAACTTTTCTGTTTCATTCAAGTCCAGCGAAACAAATGTAAGTTTCGTCCCGGAACCGTCAGCCAACCGCTGCATTTCAGGATGGGCCGTACGGGAAACTAAAATGCAATGATCACTTGTCTGCAAACACCCTTTTGCGATTGCAGCACCTAAACCTTTTGAAGCTCCTGTGATTATAAACGTTTTCACAGCTTTTCCCCCTTTTCTGGATATAAACTATTGTACCAAAACGAGTTCGGAATGGTCTCACCACATATCGTGATTTTAGGATAAGACTACTGTTTTATGAAATCAAGCTCCGTACTTGGTTTAAAAATGCAGGAAGCCTCAATCATTGACTTTGAGACAATAGAAGTTTCATCTAAAATAAAGCAAAGTTGATTGGAGTGGTGTGCAAGACTCCTGCGGGAAGAGCGCGTCCAAGGGAGACCACGCAGCGGAAAGCGAGTGCCTGGAGAGGAAGTCAACGATTTTGCAAACTCAATGAATAACAATGGTCTACAACTGAAATGGAATGGATTTCTGAAATCAAGCTCCGTACTATAAAAACTGCAGGCAAACTCGATTTTTCGAATTTGTCTACAGTCTGAACAGACCATGTAGTAATGGTTCGTTTATTTAAAATATTATAATATCGGTGATACCAGCCTTGCAATGGACTCTTTAAATCGAATCCACTTTGATCGCTTTTCAAACTCTTCAATGGTAAGCTGTCTGCATACATCGATATCCTTATAAAAAATCCTGGTCAGTGTTTCGGCCATGCCTTCATCATAAATGAAGGCATTGACTTCAAAGTTCAATTTAAAACTACGGACATCAATGTTTGCTGTCCCCACCGAGGAGACCTCTTCGTCCACCACGATCATCTTCGCATGAATAAAGCCGTTATCATAGATGAATACCTTCGCACCCGCTCTTAATAGCTGCCCAGCATTGAAAGTCGTTGCCCAATAAACAAATAGATGATCAGGTTTATTCGGAATCATGATTTTCACATCTACCCCTGATAAGCTCGCAATCCTGATTGCATCCAATAAACTGGCATCCGGGATGAAGTAAGGTGTTTGAATGAGAATCGATTTCTTTGCTGATGAAATTAATTTAATATAGCCATTTTTAATTTGTTCCCATTCTGAATCCGGCCCACTTGTCACTATTTGCAAATCTATATTCCCTTGAGTCTCTACAATAGGGAAATAATGAGGCTGATAAGTTATATCATGATGCTTTGATGCCTGATTCCAATCCAGGATAAACCGAGTTTGAATGGCCTTGACAGCCGACCCCTCTATACGAAGGTGTGTATCACGCCAATAACCGAATTTTGGATTAAGCCCTAAATATTCATCACCAACATTAAAGCCTCCAACATATCCTACTTTTCCATCTATGATGACGAGCTTTCGATGGTTACGGAAATTCAGTCGTAAATTTATAAATTTTAATTTGGATGGAAAAAATGCCTCCACTCGTCCTCCAGCCTGCCTAAATTCCCTGAAGAAACGTTTAGTCATCCCTCTAGATCCCAATTCGTCATAAAGCAGCCGAACTTTGACGCCTTCATTCGCTTTTTTAGTCAAAGCTTCAATGAATCGTTTACCCAGGCCGTCCCTTTGAATGATGTAATATTGTATATGTATATGGTTTTCGGCCGCTTCGATATCTTTAAAAAGCTGGTCAAACTTATTTTTCCCTTCCGTAAAAATATCGACTTTATTATCTTCAGTAAGTACGGCATCATTTTTTCGGAGGTGCATATAAATCAAATCACGATAATTACTCGAAGAAGCATTTCGAAAAGGAAAATGATTCGTTGAAAGCTCTTCCATCTGTTTATCAATGATTTCTTCGATCCCGATCTTCTTCTTATCCTCCCATTGGAATAAGTGTGCGTGCCTTAAACTTGTTCCAAAAAGCAGGTATAAAATAAAACCGACTACAGGCAAAAAATATAATACCAATAACCAAGCCCAGGTCGTGCTCGCTTCCCTTCTTTCAAAAAATATGACAATCGTTGCAAATAAAATATTTAGAATGATGACGAGGCCGAGCAAAACCGATGTAACATGCGTAAATTCCATAGCATACCCTCACTAAATTTTTATCCCTTTAAGGATACCATGCAAATTCTTTATATCAAAGGATTTGCTTATCAGAAATGAAAACAGAGAATTCACAAAAATGGACCTCTTCTTGTAGAGGCCCATTTAAAAAAATCCATCCACCCCGGACACTCAGATTGGCCAGGCAGTCTAATAATATTTGTCTTAAAAATTCCTATTTAATAAAAAAATAATTGCTTACCGGCTTTTCACTAATAAATTCACAGCTTCTTTCACTAGCTCTTCGGGATTCTTTTCCCCGGATTCATTTGCCTCCCGGACGCATTCAACAAGATTGGAACTTACTATTACCCCAATCGTCCGGTCGATTGCAGATCTGGTCGCAGTTAACTGAGTTACTACATCCCTGCAATCTTTATTATCCTCCATCATTTTCAAAATCCCGCGAAGCTGTCCTTCAATTCGCTTCACTCTATTTTTAACCTGCTTATCGTACTCCATGTGAGGCCTCCTACCCTGCCTATTACTTATGAATCCTATCCAGACATCCATCATAAAACCCTTTCAGACGAAATGAAGGTTTGATAAAAATCTTACAATTTATAATACATACCACTTAGGTATAATTGTCAAGTGCCAATATCCAATAAAACTCCAATATGTAATTCCTATTTTTGTACAAGGAGACTTTGTGCAACTGCCTCAGAAAACTCGATCGTCATTTGGGGAACGTAGGTTTTTAACAGAGCATTGACGATAGGGGCTTTAGCGCCTTTTGCCGTAATCGCCAGGCAGCCAGTCATTTTAGTCTGTCCAATTCCGCAATCTTCTGCTAAAAAATAGCCATGCCCATCAAATTTTTCATTTAATCCCTTAAGCTTAAATGTTACCTTATCTGGTTCAATCCATTCCAATATATTCACTTCAAGTTTAATTTTCTTCTTCATTAATCCCAAATCGCTTTTAAACTCCCAAATAAGTGTCCGCTCATTTAACATCTCATGATTGATATATCCTGGGACTAGAGGTGCCCAACGATCTATGCTACTTACAAAACCCCATACCGTTTTTTTGGAAACAGGTAATATGATACTATGCACACCTTCTGACAAAGCAGTTCCCCCTTAATCATTCTATTTACATCTTTGTAATGTATGGCTGAACAATACTGAATAGAACGGTACGATTAGAATTTTGAACAAAATTCTAATTACGATTTCTTGTGTATTGGCAGTAGTGGTCTTTGCATGTACTTGGAATGCTCGAGGACAGGAAGTGGTAAAGGGCTAATACAGGCATATTATTGAGCTCAAGTTTCCCCATCCCCCTGGATATATTCTAAGGGGGATGGGTTTTCTACTGTCAGTTAAACCGATCCATGATTAGATTGATGCTCGCAATAACTGAATATTAAGTTATCTATGACAAAAAGAAGTTGACGGACGTTTGTTTGACATACCTTATTGAAATGCATATAAAAAATGACCATGCCTTTATACCAACGGTCCTAAAGGCATAGTCATTCTATCAAAAATCATATAGATTCACGTTTTCTACCAAAATACTGGTTATTGCCGATCAAAAAGAGAAGCCCCCGCTATTCCGGGTTTTGTCATCTCATAAGGATTTAGAATCAGATCCAATTCTTCTTCTGTCAACACATCATATTGTAAACAAAGTTCGCGAACTGATTTCCCTTTCAATATCGCTTCACGGGCAATACGTGAAACCACTTCGTACCCAAGGTGCGGATTGACTGCTGTAATCACTCCGACGCTTTGTTCGACATAATCTTTTAAATGCTGCTCATTAGCCTCAATGCCTTCCAAGCAATAATCTGTAAAGACATTGAAAGCATTGTTCATAATGCTGATTGATTGCAACAAATTGAATACAAGCACTGGCTCCATTACGTTCAACTCTAGTTGTCCCGCTTCTGATGCTAAGCAAATCGTATTATCGTTCCCGATTACTTGGAAAGCGACTTGATTAATTAATTCTGGCATGACTGGATTCACTTTACCTGGCATGATGGATGAACCTGGTTGACGGGCTGGAAGTGTGATTTCTCCTAATCCCGCTCTCGGTCCTGAAGCCATCAAACGTAAATCATTTGCAATTTTAGACATATTCATCATACATACTTTCAATGAAGCTGATACCTCAGTGTATGCATCCGTATTTTGGGTTGCATCTACTAAATGTTCTGCTCCTACAAGCGGCAAGTTACTGATTTCAGCTAAATATGTAACAACGTTTTCAATGTAACGCGGATCTGCGTTCAATCCCGTTCCCACTGCTGTTGCTCCCATATTCACTTCATATAAATGTTGTCGTGATTGACTTATTCTTTTTATATCCCGATCCAAAACGCGACTGTAAGCCTCGAATTCTTGACCAAGGCGAATCGGCACTGCGTCCTGAAGATGTGTGCGTCCCATTTTGATAACATGATCAAATTGTTTTGCTTTTTTCTTTAAAACCGTACTCATCTTGGTCATTGTTTGTAACAATTGCTCCAAAAGACGCAATGTTGATAAATGAATGGCAGTTGGGAATACGTCATTGGTTGATTGAGACATGTTAACATGGCTATTTGGGCTAACATGTACATAATCACCTTTATTGTGTCCCATAAGTTCTAACGCACGGTTGGCAACGATTTCATTAATATTCATATTCATCGATGTCCCCGCACCGCCTTGAATTGGGTCAACGATGAAATATTCATGCCACTTTCCATCGATCACTTCTTCAGAAGCTTTGACGATAGCGCTTCCAATACCATCATATAACCGTTTGGTATCCATATTCGCTAAAGCGGCCGCTTTTTTAATCATGGCCAGTGCACGAATCATTTCTTCATTGACTTTGTAACCGGTAATCGGAAAATTTTCCACTGCGCGTAAAGTTTGTATACCATAATAAACATCTGCTGGAATTTCCTTTTCCCCAAGAAAGTCTTTCTCGATTCGGTATGTTTTCTCTTCTATCAACATTTCCTCTTGCCCCTTTGTTTGTTCTAGAATGTAATGTCCTCTGCAATCGGTGTTTCCATCATTTCCTTCACTTTTTTAGGATCCTGCGTCTTCGCTAATATCCACATCAACTTAGGAACGATGGCTTCTGTATTCATATTCCTGGAACGAATGATGACATTCTTGTTCACTTTTCGTCCCACTTCGTAAATATCCATATCTTCCCCTTCTTCTAAGCATTGGGTAGTAATGACAACGGATATTCCACATTGTACTAACTCATTCAATTTCTCTAAAATGTTTCTTCCTTGAAATGGAATACCACCGCTTCCATAACTTTCAATTACGATTCCCCGACATTGATTTTTCAGGAAATCAAAGAATTCAGGCTTAATACCGGGATGCAGCTTGACTAAAGCAACATCAGTACATAGGGAAGCATCCAACTTAGCTTCCTTATTCTTTCGTGAATGAACTGGCTTTAGATACTCAATTTTATCTTTGAATATGGTCGCAATATAAGGATAGTTAATACTTTCAAACGAATCATAGCTTTTCGTTCTCAATTTAATGGCCCTCGTACCCTGAATGACTCTGCCATCAAAAACAACATATACTCCTCCAATATCTTCACACGCAAACCGGATCGCATCAGAGATATTCCTTTTGGCATCTGTCTTTTTAAAGGCAATCGGGACCTGAGAACCAGTAATGACGATTGGTTTCCCTAAATCTTGTAACATATATGAGAGCGCAGCAGAAGTGTAAGCCATTGTATCTGTTCCATGGGTAATCACAAAGCCATCGTAATCATGGTAGTGCTTATGGATGGATTGTGCCATTTCTGTCCAATCTTCCGGCTGCATATTTGTACTATCAATATTCATCAAAGGCTTACTATCAATCTGACATAGTAAATCCAATCCCGGTAGGTGGCCTAAAATTTCGTCAGCTTTCATTTCTGGAACAAGTCCATTTTTTCCTTCTAACGATGCAATTGTACCACCTGTAGTAAGCAACATCAACTTCTTCATTTTTGATTTTAACTTTTCCAATATACTACCCCCTAATAAGCCTCCCTGTTTCACTATCATTCTAATATCTCAGAAAAGGATGTTTCCGCTGTAAATGTTCATGTAACGCGTACAACACATGTAATTATAGTCATGTTTCATAGTGAAATCAAGCGAAAGTTATTCATTACGCGTACACTTTTTTCAATATGATGTTATAATGGATTTATATAAAAGGAGAGTAATAATAATGATTTTAAATAGATTGACTGCATTAAGGAAGTCCAAAAGATGGTCTTTGCAATATACCGCTGACAGGCTCGGAATCGCCAAAAGTACCTATGCCGGTTACGAATCGGGCCACCGCCGCCCTTCATTAGAAACGATTAATTTATTGGCAGGCTTATATGATACCTCAACTGATTACATTCTGGGTCGAGTAGATTATCAATCTAAGGATATGGATAATGAGTCGCCTCAAGTCATGGAATTAACGAATTTACCAGATATGAAGCTAGCTGTAGATGGAATTTCCCTTTCTGAAGAGGAAACGATTCAATTTATCGCTTTTATTAGAGCTAAACGGGAAGTGGAAACAAATCGCGATAAACAAAATGAAACATAGGCAGACATTGAGTTTAAACTGGTATTTGGTAAAAGAACCGTACTTCTACAGCAGGTTCTTATACTGCCTGACATGTTCATTATAACTGTAATATACCGCGGCTTTCATCAATTAGGATAGGTCGGTTCGCCCATTTTGACGGTTGCACGTAATTATTTCCGTGTTTAGAAATTTAAATTTCATTAACTAATATATAGAAGATAGTCGGTTTTTTTAAAAAATCATCCATCTTCATTTTCTGTTGTCCTCTGTAGACTTATTCATTTTCCCTCTTTATCTATTTGCAATGAAAGAAAAAACATGGCAAAGATCATGGTTTCCCCCGGTGAATTAATCAAAAAAGAAGCAACATGAAGTGAGCGTTATGTCTTAATTCATGTGCTTCTATTATTGGAATCCTTAAAGAAATGGAAAATTCCTCAATATAATGACTCAACAGATATGCTGCATTTCCATATTTTAAGGCATTTCATCTTCTTTTTCCCTATTCTTGAAAGCTTCATGAGTGACAATATCCTCAATCTGTTCATACTGGCGGCTGTGTTCCTTCTCTTCGCTAATTCTATTATTGGGTAAATTTCCCGGATGTCCTTTTTCTTTATGATTAAAATTTTTACCACGACTCATAACTCATTCTCTCCTTTCCATTCATTGTTTGTCTAGTTTTCCCAAGCACGAAAAAAATATGATTTAATTTCTCTTTTTACAGTTTTTGCAAAAGGGTTGGTTTACCTGTAATTTTCAGCTGATCTTGCGCGACTTATTTCTGAAGTGTCAAGAAATTAATTATTCAATCCTTTCAAATTACTCGAATCTGTATAAAGAGCTCAAAAAGAACAGGAACCGCCAGATTCCTGTTCTTTTTGTTTATAGGTTTCCCGACTACTTACATATTTAATAACAATATTTTTGATAACAAAAAAGGCTAGGAGAACGTTACCACGGAAGGTCGCCACTTTCTTGAAATGCCCGCAATATGATGAGGAGCGGTTCTGCAACATCCTCCAATTATATTTGCCCCCGCATGGTGCCAATCTTCAGATTTCACATCGAGCCTATTACATGATTCTGGACCATGCCATGTTTTAGTTTCTGGATTATATGATTCACCGGAATTCGGATAAACGATAATTGGTTTATTCGTGTTTGCACGCAACACCTGTATGGCTTCCGTGATAACTGATACAGGCGCACAGTTGATGCCAATTGCGGCAATTTGCTCACTGTCCCCAAACAATCTGGCACACTCCTCCAGCAATGTGCCGTCACTAATCGCTTTTTCATTTTTCAAAGAAAAGGACAGCCAAGCATAGACTTCTGGATAATCTTTCAATAATGAATGTAATACTTTTGCTTCTTGCAGGGAAGGAATCGTTTCAAATGCTAAAATGTCAGCTCCTGCTTCAATCAAAGCTGATATTCGTGAGCGATGAAATGCCGCCAAAGTTTCATCTGAAACACCATAATTCCCGACATACTCTGATCCATCTGCAAGATAAGCCCCATAAGGTCCAACTGATGCAGCAACCAATGGCTTAGGTCTAATCGTTTGATATTCTTCCTTCCAAAAGTCATCTCTTGCTTTTCTTGCTAGTAAAACCGTTTTCCTGATTAGATCCAATGCCTCTTTTTCTTGTATTCCGCGGAGGGCGAAACCTTCAACTGTTGCTTGATAGCTTGCCGTTATCGCACAGTCAGCACCAGCTCGAAAGTAGTCAGAGTGCACCTGGTAAATCACTTCTGGATTTTCAAGTAATACACGTGCAGACCACAGGGGATCGTCCAAATCACACCCATGACTTTCAAGCTCTGTAGCTAAAGCTCCGTCCAAAATCATAACTGAATGACCTTGTAAAATTTCTTCAATTGGGTTAATTTTATTTTTCATGGTCTACTCCTCTTTTCTTTATGGTTTGTGTCAGATAATAACTTCCATAGCAAAACAAAATAAACGGAATGCCACAATATAGTGCTATTCTTTGTGTAGGATCAAATGCAATTCCTATGCAAGAAGCAAGACATAGCATAAATGAAACGATTGGTACGAATGGATATAATGGTGTATGATAAGCCAAATCATTAACTGAGTTTCCTTCGTTTATATATCGTCTGCGAAATAGAAACTGTGACGCGCTAATACTCATCCAAACTATAACCACGGCTAGTCCAGAAATGGATACAAGCACTATATATACAGTATCCGGCGCAATAATACTCGAGAAAAGTGCTAAAACACCGCCCAGCATACTGAAAAGGACTGCATTCAAGGGAACACCCCGTTTTGTCAATTTTGCAAATATTGGTGAAATAGTTTTCTTATCTGCAAGTGACCAAAGCATCCTGGATGAGGCATATAGTCCTGAGTTCGCAGCAGACAAAATAGCAGTTAATATAACAAAGTTCATAATATCCGCTGCATACGGCACTCCAATTCGTTCTAGAACGGCAACAAAGGGGCTCTCTAATACGCTTGCATCCGAAACAGGCAATAATGCGGATAAAACAACGATGGTACCTACAAAAAAGATAATCAATCTCCATAATGTCATACGGATTGCCTTTGGAATCGTTTTTTCCGGATTCACAGTTTCTCCAGCTGCAACTCCGATCAATTCAGTTCCAGAAAATGCAAAATTCACCGCGAGCATCGTCATTAGAATGGCAAAAGCACCGTTTGGAAATAAACCTGCACTTGTAACATTGGAAAATAACGGAGCTGATTGTGTGTTAATCATTGGAATGAAACCTATCATTGCCGCAGCTCCCAGAATAATGAATATTACAATAGCAAATACCTTTATAGACGCAAACCAGAATTCGGATTCAGCGAAAAACTTAACGGTCCACGCATTTAATGCCAAAACCAAAATGGCAAATAGAGCACTCCATATCCAGACACTGATTGATGGGAACCATCGCTGCATCAACAATCCTGCAGCCGTGAATTCCGAACCTAGTGCAACAGTCCAGGTTAGCCAATACAACCAGGCTACTGTATATCCTGTCCCTGGTCCGATGTATTTGGCAGCGTAACTATGAAACGCACCTGTCTCGGGCATATGCACTGATAGTTCACCTAGACATAGCATGACTAGATAAACCACCAATGCACCAATCAGATACGAAAGGATGGTTCCGAACGGACCAGCCTGTTGAATCGTATAACCCGAACTTAAGAATAAACCAGTTCCAATCACCCCGCCAAGCGATAGCATTATTATATGCCGTGCTTGCATTTGCCTTTGAAAATCATGCTTCCTTTTGTTATCCATTCTTACTCTCCTTAATCTTGCATCCAGAAAAAACGAAAACGCACTCTAAAAAAGAGTGCGTTACTGACAAATAAACACGTACGGTCTTATCTATCAAGGTTTCACCCCCTGGAATTAGCACAGTGTCTTTGTAGACCTGTTGCTGAGGTTTCATAGGGCCAGTCCCTCCACCTCTCTGGATAAGAAATTATTTTTTTATAACTTTATCAATCTATGAAAAATTTGTCAAGTTTTGTTTCGGAATGTAAAGACTTCCTTTTAAATGCTAACGATCATGGCGTCTGCGGCATTAATATTAAAAGGTTGCTTATTTTTGGAACAGGCGCTAAGCGTATTATAATGGCAAATAAAACTAACCGGGGTCATTTTGGTCTTAAAAATGGCAACATCTTAAAAGATGTCGCCATTTTTTTCTTTTTCCTTAAGGACGTTCTATTTCAAATAATTCCCCTAGTTTTGTATAAGTATGACCTGCTAATCTTGCTACAGGTTTTAGCCCATTCGGGTCAATACGGCCATTATGGTAAATATCTTGCTCTATATGATAGCAGACTATTTTCCCTATCAGTAAATCACAACCAGGTTCATTCTTGGAACCTGCCAATGGAATCGATTGCTCTAATGTACATTCAAAACGCACCTTCGCTTCTTCCAATCCTGGTACGGATACCCTATCACTAACAGCCAGCGTGAAATTAGTAAGACCCAATTCACTTTCTTCAGATGGGAGTTCCTTGGCCGTTCGATTTGCATCAGCAACATTATTTTCGTCTGTGATATGAACAACGAACTCACCTGTTTGAATTGCATTTCGGGCTGTATCCTTTGAAACTCCTTCTTTCCGTTGAACAGAAATGGAAATCATCGGAGGATTTGAACTGACTATGTTAAAAAAGCTGAACGGCGCTATATTGATTGTACCGGTTTCGGATTGTGTCGTAACCAGCGCTATAGGTCTCGGTATAATGCTTCCAGTCAAAAACTTATAATTATCCCGTTCAGTCAGACTTTCAGGGTTAACAGAAATCATCTTCATTCCCTCTCATTCTTATAAAAAGTTCTTTTGAAACCATGAACCTGCTGCATCAACCTCTGAACGTGTTAACTGATGACCATAATTTTCCCATTGAACTTCAACTGTTGCGCCAGCTTGCTGTAAAAGTTGATTAAGTTCTTCAGTTTCTTCTGCCGGGCAAATCGGATCGTTTTTACCTGCAGCAATAAATACAGGTATATCTGAAAGGGACGGCAAAGCGATCCCTCGTCTTGGAACCATTGGATGATGAAGAATTGCTCCTTGTAAGGCCCCCTCGTAATGGAACAGCAAACTTGCCGCTATATTTGCACCATTGGAATAACCTAATGCCACCACTCTGTCACGGTCGAAGTCATATTTTCCGGACGCTGATTCCAAGAAGTCATAAAGCTCCTTCGTTCGGAAAATCAAATCCTCTTCATCAAAAACCCCTTCAGCTAACCGTCGGAAATAACGGGGCATTCCATTTTCAAGTACATTTCCCCGTACGCTCAGTACGGACGAACCCGGTGAAACCATTTCGGATAATGGCAAGAGATCTGTTTCCGTTCCTCCAGTGCCATGTAACAGCAGTAGTAACGGGGCTTCTGGATTACTTCCTTTTTGAAAAATATGTTTCATCATTTATCCTCCTCTAGTACTCTCGGCACTGCCGGCAGTAACGTTTTTTCCATAACTTCCCGCTTTTCTTCCAACCATGGCGGCAGCATTAATTTACTGCCCATCGTTTCTTTCGTTTCATCATGAGCAAAGCCAGGTGGATCTGTGGCTACTTCAAAGAGTATGCCTCCATCTTCCCTGAAATAAATGGCATTGAAGTATTGTCGGTCTGTAAAGGGTGTCACACCATAGCCATGGTTACCGATATGCTCCCTCCATTCTTTATGATCTTCATTATCGCTCGCACGCCATGCAATGTGATGGACAGTTCCCACTCCGATTTTACCGTTTGGTAAAACCGTTTTTTTAACATCGATCAAATTGCCGATATCCGATGTGGATTTGAAGCGGATGAAATCGCCCTCTTCCCCAACCTTTTGAAGGCCCATCACTTCCTCTAAAAGTTCCATCGTTTTGATCGGTTTTGACGTCAATAATACAGCTCCGCCGAAACCCTTGACCGCCTTATCAGCTGGTACACCGCCGAATGACCACTCGCTATTTTTACCTTCTTTACGCTCAACCAGTTCAAGTTTCAAACTATGTGGGTCTTGGAACTCAAGATATTCCTCACCGAAACGTGAAACCTTTTCAAAGTCTATATTAAATTTACCCAAACGATTTTCCCAAAAGCCCATTGAACCCTCCGGAACGGCATATGTTGTAATCCCCACTTGTCCGGAGCCAATTGTCCCTCGGTATGCCTCAGGCCAAGGAAAGAAAGTGATGATTGTGCCCGGTGAACCGGATTCATCTCCGAAATATAAATGATAGGTGCCTGGATCATCAAAATTAACGGTTTTCTTCACCATACGCATTCCCAATACTCCAGCATAAAAATCCACATTCTCTTGAGGATTGCCTACAATTGCGGTTATATGATGTATCCCTGCATTTTGCTTTTGCATGCCTATTACTTCCTTTCCCGTTGATTAATTAGTTGATTTTGTATTAAGTGGTTTTAAATTCGATTCAATATCCTTTCTTTTCGATTCCAAAAATGGTGGCAGGGCAAGGTTCTCACCTAGATGCTGCTCAGCTTCATCCACTTCAAAACCAGGTCCATCAGTAGCAAGTTCAAATAATATGCCATTCGGCTCCCTAAAATAGAGTGAACGGAAATAAAAGCGGTCCACATATCCCGAGTTCACGAATTTCGATTCACTAATCTTTTCTACCCATTTTCTCAATTCTTCTTCATCATCCACCCGAAAGGCAACATGATGTACTCCACCCCTCCCCAGCCTTTCCCGAGGTATGTCATTCCTTTCTTCAATATGGAGTTCTGCTCCAGTTCCTCCTTCACCTGTCTCGTAAACGACTATCGGATTTTGCCCCCTGATTGCGGTTGGGTATGTGCCTGATTTCCTGAACCCCAATACCTCGATAAGAACACTTTCTGTTTGTTCAATATTGGGTACTGTGAGTTTTACTGGTCCTAATCCAAGTATGGAAAACTCTTGCGGCACTGGGCTTCCATCCCACGGAAATCCTCCATCAACGCCGTTATTATCCTGATCGGAAACCAGAAGAAGCCTCTGCCCTTCAGGATCTTTAAAAGAAAGCACCTTTCTTTCAAAACGGCTCGATATTTCATCGTGCTCAACATTGAATTCCACAAACCGTTTTTTCCAATATCCTAGCGCTTCATCATCCCTCACCCTTAAAGAAATTTCTGAAATGCTATTGTTTCCCTCATGAGTGCGGGCAGCATTTGGAATTTCAAAAAACGTCAATTCCGTACCCGGTGAACCAATCTGATCTCCATAAAATAAGTGATACACACGAACATCATCTTGATTCACCGTTTTTTTGATTAATCGCATTCCTAAGACTTTTGTGTAGAATTCAAAGTTATTTCCCGCTTTTGCTGTAATTGCCGAAACATGATGTAATCCTTTTAATTCCATCCGTACCACTCCTATCTTTATAAATCTCCCCTTACGGAGATGAATTAATCCGCAAATAATATCTCGAATTCAAGGTATTTAACCTGTTGTAATACTTTTAATACAAATATCTTGATTTAAAGATAAACGACAGGGATAAAATTGTCAACTATTTTCATTCAAATAATTTCAACCGGATTCACTTATCATAAAATAAAAAATACAGGCCAAAATAAATCGGTATAAGAATGGAGGTTGTGATATATGGTTAAAGATTTTTTTAGCGCAATTGAAGATAGACGCTCTTATTATTCCCTTAGCAAGGAACATGTTGTTCCTGATAAAAGGATTAAAGAAGTTATCGATCATGCCGTTCAATACTCCCCTTCCGCTTTCAACTCCCAAAGTGCCAGAGTGATTGTACTAACTGGTCAAAGCCACGACCAATTATGGGATATCACGAAAGAAACATTAAAAAAAGCAGCCGATGGCAAAGATTTTACAAAAACGGAAGAAAAAATGAGATCATTTATAAATGGTTATGGAACGGTTTTATTCTTTGAAGACCAGGCCAAAATAAATAGGCTACAAGAACAATACAAAACGTATGCCGAAAATTTTCCGATTTGGTCGAACCAATCTTCTGCCATTTTACAATTTGTCGTATGGACTTCATTGGAAATTGAGGGGTTTGGTGCAAGCCTTCAGCATTATAATCCTTTAATCGATGACGAAGTGAGAAAGACATGGGATATATCACGAGATTGGAAACTCATCGCACAGTTGCCTTTTGGAAAACCCACTGCAGAACCTGGCGATAAAGACTTCTCACCACTTGAAGAACGTGTGAAATATTATCAATGATACAATAGAGACTGGCTCTACTTAACGAGCCAGCCCTTTTATTTTATTTCGCTTTAGTAATCCGGAAATGTTGCAAAAAATTCTGAAAATATCAATGACGCAAAGCCTATATACTCAACAACCGGCATGATTTTAATATCCTCACTGACGTTTCACACGTACATTTCACATCCCCCTATTAATCTTATTGAATTGGTGAAGAACGCCCTGGCAGCCATTCCTTCAAATAATATGGGAGTACACCGGAATATTGTCTAGCAGCATGTCCACTTTTCAGTAGGCTATATGTCTTATCCTTACATGTTAAATGCTCCATTACCGGATAAATCATTTCCTGTGGGACCAGTCGATCATACTTACTTGCTATGACCAAAACACTAGCATCAATTTTCGATAGCTTCGCTTTTTTTCCCCTTACCTTAAAACCACCATTAACCAAGCTATTTTTTATCAATAAATCCTTGGTTATTTGTTTTGCGGCTGCTCCGGATAACGGTACATGCCCATTAGCCCAAGCATTGAAGCGGCGCCAGTTTTGAACGTATTTTTCATCATCCGCTTGATTCAATAAAGATAAATAAGGTGATATATAGACGGGCGATGTAATTAACCTGATACCATATTTAACTGCACTGGCCGGTATCGTTTGATAAATATCTATTGTCTCGTCAAAATCCGCTGTTCCTTCTTTTAACGCTCCCTGCCATTGATCAAAAAATTCCGAGGCACTGAAATCCACCGGGGTCACGGAAAGTATCAAATTCTTGATGGGCTCGTCTGCAATGGCAGCATATATTGCGGCTATTGTACCTCCGAGGCAAAACCCCATGACTGTAATTTCTGATGCTCCAGAGTGACGTAATGCACGCTGCACTCCTTTTTGAATATAATCGACGATATAATCTTCGATCGATATGTCACCATCTTCAAAGCCCGGGCTTCCAAAATCAAACAAATACACATCAAAACCTTCATTTACAAAAGATTCTATTAAACTATTCCCCGGAGATAAATCAAGAATCAAAGGAGTATTGATTAGTGAATATATAAGAAAAACCGGTACATCATATTTTTTTTGTGCTGAGGGATAAAACCAAAGCGTTGATTTGTTTTTTTTCCACACCGCTATTTTCGGAGTCAGTCCCATTTCAGGCATTGGCTGATTGGGAATATCCAATAAATGTTGCCATTTAGTTTTGGATTCAGATTGATTTTTCGGCACTTTCCGCTTAGCCATTTGAATTCTCCTGACCAACTGAATTGAACTCAGGCAGCTGTGAGCTTAACAATAAGGAGTTATTTATAAAATCAGATAACCTTTTTTTACTCCCTTCCTTTTCATTGGATGCCAATCTTGATTTCTTTTTGATGCTGCGGGATGAATTGGCATTGCCTTTATTGCGAATTGAAGAATTACCCCCGACATTCCCGCCCCTATTCTCAACTAGTATAGAGACCAATTCTTCCAACCCATCAATTTTTTCTTCGAGTTGGATGACTAATTTCGCTAAACTCGCCACATCTTTTTTTGTTGGATAATTCATGATGATGGACATTCTTTCTGAGGCTTCTTGCAGACTATTTATTCTTGGTACCTGCATTTGCGCATTATTGCTCACTCTTTCGATCAATTCGCGATTATTCAGCAGATTTTGAATTTTACTATTCAGCTGTTGCTCTTTTTGTGTGCCCAGTAATTTAAGCCCTTTATAAAAATTGGATTTTTCCGCCATATATTTCTTCCTTCCTTTCTCCTCCGTTTATACTAATGCTGATATTCCACCGTCAATGATCAAAATATGACCCACCATATAGTCAGAAGCCTGTGAGGCTAAAAAAACGGCGGCACCCTTTAAATCATCTTCATCGCCAAACCTGCCAGCCGGAGTTTTACCTAATATGTCATAGTTAGACTTTTCAAGAATTTTTTTTGTGATTTTAGTCGGGAAAAATCCAGGTGCAATTGCATTGACTTGAATGCCGTATCTAGCAAGTTTAACTCCTAAATCCTTGGTCATTGTAATGATGGCACCCTTACTGGTGTTATAAGCTATCGTATCCAAAAGCTCAGGAAACGTCCCGCCAAGACCTGACACCGATGCAATATTTATGATTTTTCCAAAATTTTGCTGCTTCATGACCTTCGCTACAGCCTGTGAAAACAGGAATGTACCTGTAACGTTAACATTCATTACTTTTTCCCACTTGTCCTTGGGAAGATCCAAAAGCGGACCTGACCAAGACGTACCGCTATTATTGACAAGAATATCAATCGTGCCGAATTGAGCAACCGTTTCCTGAACGACATGGTCAATGGCGCTCACATCGGTGATATCACATTCAAAGGCAACGGCATTAACACCCATCGATTGCAAGTCTTCACATACCTCCTTACATACAGGCAGATTTCGTGAAGCAATGACTATGTTTGCGCCAGCCTCTCCCAACGCCATGGCGATCTGTTTGCCCAGTCCTCTGCCGCCGCCGGTAATGATAGCCGTTTTATTAGTCAAATCGAACATATTACTCAATGTAGTCAACTTTTCAGCCCTTCCTTAATGAAGTATTATTTATATAAAACCGTCTATATCATTATAGAAAAGCCTATCCAATATTGTGCTTAAAATAGCCTAATGCCTCTGCCTTTTGTTTCATCAACATGTATCTTATATTTAATAAGCATGCTTCTGTCAGCTAGCAGAAATTGAGCCTGCTGGAAACGTAATTCGGCAGGGCGGTAATTTATTTGATCAATTCATTTCTTAGATCCGCACAGCGGTGGATTCTTTGCCATTTAAAAACTCTGGAAATCGCTGGATTATTTTACTGATTGAGCAAAATCGGATACTTAACCTGTTTTGTCGTTTACACTATAGAATAGTAAGGAGGTTAAAAAATGACAATACATCACTTTCATTTAACTGCGGAGTGGCCTGGCGGCAGAAATGATAGCGGCACGATTCATTCAGGGAATCTTCAAACACAGATAAGCATTCCTACGGAAATGGAAGGACCAGGGATTGGAACTAATCCCGATGAAATGCTGCTTGGAGCGGCATCGACCTGCTATATCATTACCTATGCTGCCATGTTAGAGCGGTCCCATATAGAAAAGGTGAGCTTGACCATGCAATCGGAAGCGTTAGTGGATGTTACGAATGGTGTATTCACCTATAAGAAAATCATTCATCGCCCCGCACTTATATTGGTGCCGGGTACTTCTGAAAAAGTGGTTGAAAAAGCGGGGAGACTTGCTGAAAAAGCCGAGACTTCATGTATGATTTCCCGGGCGATCAAAGGGAATGTAGCAGTGGAGTTGATTGCGGAAATTTCCATAGCACAGTAACCTTGAATAAACGGAAAAAGTGCCTAACCCTATATCGGTTTAGGCACTTTTTGAACTATTGAATGGTATTCACTTTATTTTCAACCTCGCGGCACACTTCATCAGCCGTTAAACCATTTGCCTCAATGATAGACGCTTTTAATGAAGTATCGCTTATACCCATCACATTACTTTCCAAACCTGTTACCACACAACAATCCACGTTTTTTGCGTCAGCTTCTTGTTTAATTTCCACAACATCAAAACCTTTTTCACGAAGTGCTTCCTGAATATTCGTTAATGATTCTTCAACACCGATTCTTGACATCAACACACACCTCCTCTACCTTCTAACCTGTCCTTATCCCCCTCAATATATGTATAGATTGCAAAGGAAATAGGAAAAGTAATATCGAGGTGATAAACATGAATGGAAAAAACAAGAAAGATGCTTCACAAACTCGTTTAGGTTCTTCTCAGGTAGAGGGGCAAGGTACCACTACAAAAGAAACCGGGTCCTTCACTCAACCCTCTTCACTTAAAAAGCAAAAGCGTACCTGATAAAAGTGAATCCTAAATCAACCATGAAATTCAAACCATGATACGAAAAAAACGCTTGGTTTATCCGCCAAGCGTTTTCCGCTGCATGATTCTTTTTTGCTTTACATTTAAATCAGGGACTTCTCTTACATATTTTGCTTTCTGATTTCCTCTTGGATCTTTAGATCATTCAATTGATCTCCATCAATTGTTTTTGAATCCATTTTTCCTTTTCCGGCTCCATCTGGGTTTAAATCACTTGCCCTTAAATTATTATTGCGAGATGCTTGCTCGTTCCATTTGGTCATCTTGATCTCCTCCTCAGTCCTTTATCCTTCCCAAACCTAAGAATATTCATGAATACACCCCATCATTTATTGCAAAGATAAAAATGGAGGTGGTTTTATTGGAACCAAACAAACCCGGCAATAAGAATGTACCGGATTTTAAAGAGTTGAACGATCGTATCATAAGAGAAGCGTCACAGAGTCCCCGTTTAGTGATTAAAACCAATTTGGATGCAAAGAATGTAAATGATGAAAACCCTTATACAGATCGCATTAACAGTGAAGGTTTTTCTGATTTTTTTGAGGAATAAAACAAAAACATGCTTGGCAGCATCAACCTAATGGTTCTCGCACCAGTTGAACTATAATTGGAACGTAAGGTGCGAGACTCCTGCGGGAAAAGCAAGTCCATGAGAGACCCCACAAGCGCAAATGCGCAGAGGGCGGACAGCCCCCGGAAAGCGAGTGCCCTACGTTCCAATCAATGTTCAAATTGCACAAACCCATAATAAAAACCGGCTTAATAAGCCGGTTAATCTTAAAAATATTTTTTCTTCCAAAAAATGAATGCAGTCGTCCCCGCCAAAGTGATGGCAATTAATAATGTAAAAATGAAAGCAAACCGATTATGTTCAAATGGCAGTTCCACATTCATTCCGTAAAAACTTGCCACCATCGTCGGAAGCGTTAATATAATGGTCACTGATGTTAGAAACTTCATGGCATTATTGACATTATTGGAAATGATCGAAGCGAATGCATCCATCATACCGCTAAGAATGGATAGATACACTTCTGCCATTTCGATAGCCTGAGCATTTTCGATGATTACATCCTCAAGCAATTCTTTATCTTCTTCATACATTTTCAGATAATTAAATCGGAGGATCTTATCAAGGACTACACGATTGGATTTCAATGATGTCGTAAAATAAACCAGGCTTTTTTCCAAAGCAAGGAAAGTGTATAATTCTTTATTTTTCATCGACTGATGTAATTCACGTTCGGCTTCATTAGTCATCTTGTTAATCTGTTTCAGGTAACGTAAATAATAGGATGAAATCTCGAATAATATTTGTAAAGCAAATCTCGTCTTCTTATTGGTGAAGAATCCTTTGATCTTATTGTTTTTGAAATTCGCCAATATCGGAGTTTCTTTCAGAGATACCGTAATGAAACAGTCTTTGGTAAAGATCATGCCTATGGGAATCGTTTCAAAAATCGGTAAGTCGGCTTCATCCCTGGTCAAATATGGGAAGTCGACAATTATTAAAACATTATCATCCTCTTTTTCGATTCGCGGTCTTTCCTCATCATCGAGTGGATCTTTCATGAAATTGATTGGTAACTTCAAAGTCGAGCATATATAATCTATTTCAGCTTCTGTGGGCGCGACAATGTTCACCCAGGAACCTTTTGTCATTTCCTCGATATTGTTCAGGTGACGGTTATCATCCGTCTTGTAGATTTCAATCATTTTTGACCTCCTCTTCTATAGAGAAAGCCTTATTTACCTTCTTCGAGCAGATACTCAGGGAGAATAACAGTCTCGACTTCTAGCATCATATTGGCTTCCTCTTGCTTTCTGGGTTCAGGATCATAAGAACTGCTGCTCACTCGTATCCACTTCCTTTCGATTCTTTTATCTTAATCCTTATTCATTTAAAGTACAATAAAGAATTTAATACCTTAAATCCTTGTTCAGATTTCGTAATCATCTGACTTTTATCAATTGATAAATAAAATGCCACTACAAAAAAAAACGCCTGGGTAGCCCCAAGCGATAGTTAGTAAACAAAAAGGGTTCGGCAAACGTAACTGATGTTCCTAAACCACCTGATTCAAAACACACCTTCAACTCCTCGGGTATGGTTACAATTTTCAGATGTTGATTTCCACTCCAGTTTGTTTAAAATTATGGTTATCATTCATTTTTTTTACTTTTTATATGGATGAAACCCTCATTAGATTGAAGAAATTTGCGACACTCCTGCCGAAGTACTGGCTAGCAGACACCACAGGCGATTGCTTTGAAACGGCTTGGCAGACAGTCTTGCGGAAAAGGTGCGGATTTCTGAAATCAAAAGAACTTTTTAATTAAAAAACTGCAGAC
Organism: Peribacillus sp. FW305-BF15; assembly: GCF_058783805.1. Lineage (NCBI taxonomy): Bacteria > Bacillati > Bacillota > Bacilli > Caryophanales > Bacillaceae > Peribacillus > Peribacillus sp. FW305-BF15. Next base: position 156,720 of record NZ_JBYSYV010000012.1, read on the forward strand.
AAACTGAACAAGTTTGTCTGCAGTCTGACGCTTGGGTACTCCCAAGCGATTCTGATTGCTTTATCCATGCTTTGCATTATTATAATAGTGAACACCGTACATGGCGCCTTCGTCCACCATTTTATTGTCATCATGATCATATGGATCAGGGTGACCCGCCTTTTCAATTACAGGATCCAGCTCTGAAGCCGTCCTATTCCAAAAGCCTACCGTTTTTGCTTTTGCATTTGACCACATGTCCTTCACTTTTCCTCTGTTCGTTTTATTCGATAAAAATGAGACTCCGGCAACTCCGACTCCTAGTAATATCGCGTTTCTTCCTAATGCCATCATTACCTTCCCCCTTATTTATTTGGCTTACTGTATATATACCCGCCGCCAGTTCATGTAAACCTTTATTTATATGGAGGAATTTGATAAAAGAAATTAGGTTTCATTATTTCATTGTTATATGGCTGATGGAAAACATGGGTCGTGGCTGGTGACACCGGTGGAATTAACCAGGTCCAATCCCCCGTTACTTTCCGGTCATATGAGGCTTCTTTTTCTTCGAATTTCTTGAATTGCTTAGCTGCTGTATGGTGATCAACAATGCTGACTCCGTGTTTTTTATACGAATGAAGGACTGCTTCATTCAGTTCGATAAGGGCTCGATCTTTCCATAAACTCGAATCACGTTTAATATCCAGGCCCATCCTCTCACCGATTGCCGGCAGCATATTGTAGCGTTCTTCATCAGCAAGATTCCTAGCACCGATTTCCGTTCCCATGTACCACCCATTAAATGGTGCAGCTGAATAAGTAATACCGCCAATTTCCAGCCTCATACCAGATATGATTGGAACTGCGTACCATTTTAGTTTAAGATCTTCGAACCATGTCAGTTCAGGGTGGGTGATTTGAACCTCTTTAACGAGGCTTTCAGGTATATCATGAAAACTAGCGGTTTTTCCGTTCACTTGGACTACAAGGGGTAAAATATCGAAAGGTCCGAATTTCCCTTCCCACCCTAATGCCATACATCGCTTGGTGAATTCGATTGAACTTGAATCGCCGATTACACCATGTTCCGTCTCATACCCTGCATAACGAATAAGTTGATGATTCCAAATATCCACTTTTCGATCATGATCTTTCTGTTTGAAAATTGTAATCACAGGTCTGATATTCCCATTATTCGTAGCATATTCGATATGCTCTAAGAGGGCCGATACCATTTGTTCTTCGCTTTGAATCATTCTTTTATCAATCACCCTTAGTGATTCCCAAAAAAAGCGCCCAATGCAACGATTGCTATTCCGCCAAGCTAATTTAGCACCATAAACCAATTCTTCATATGTATGTTCATATCTGCCTGTTTCATTAATTTCCTTTTTAATTTGTTCGATCCTGCCATTTATGTCCTCTTCCGTTTTCAATAATTCCGGATAACTTGTCCTGATAAAGGATACGGCCTCTTGCAGTAACTCACTCATCTTTCCCACGGATCCTTCCATTTGCAAAACTTTGACTTCAATATTAAAATAACATATTTTACATGGTATCTCTAAACAACACATTTTTAAAAGCACGCTTTTTTTAAAAATGTGGCAAATCCGAGGCGGAATCCTTTTCATGATACTTAAAGTAAGCTCATGAATTTCTTATACTATAACATCTCTAGTAACTAAATAATTTTCGGTAAAGTTGTTACATATGAGGTAAATGCATTATAATATATTAATAATGAGGTGATATGATGAATAATACGACACTTTGTCCACGATTTGAAAAAGGAATGCAAATCTTGAGTAAACGCTGGACTGGATTGATTGTCAATCAATTACTTAATGGCCCTCAAAGGTTTTGTAATATTGAATCTGCATTCCCGATAAGCGGCAGGATTCTTTCTGAACGTTTAAAGGACTTGGAAATTGAAGGTATTGTTAAAAGGGACGTATATCCAGAGACACCGGTCAGGATTGAATATTCTTTAACTGATAAAGGCAAGGCCCTTGCACCGGTTATGAACGAAATTCAAAATTGGGCACAAGAATGGCTCGACCCAATACAGAATCAATGATATAGGCTAAAGATAAGGGAGGAAGATCTGCCAGATGCGGACTTCCTCCTTTTTTTTGTTTAAGCTCCAGCGACTAGTGGTATATTTTTTACAGATAGAATAACACTAGGTTTATTCCAAATTTATGGGCGGTGAATTCATGAAACAAGCAGATTGCATTATTATTGGTGGAGGTATAGCCGGGATTCAGGCAGCCATCCAGCTAGGAAGATATAAACATGATATTATCGTCATTGATTCTGCTCAAGGCCGCTCCTCCATTGCCAAGGCATACCATAACATTCTTGGGTGGCCAGACGGGGTAAGCGGGAAACAATTAAGGACCCTTGGCAGGCAGCACGCTGAAAAATTCGGTGTCGAATTCATGGATGATACAGTGACATCTCTAGAAAAAAAGCAGGACAAGTTTTTTATCCAAACTAAAAATGACAGGGAATATCAAGCAAAAATGATTTTTCTTGGTACTGGCATTACCGATAACATTCCTCCAATCAAAAACATCTATTCAACTCTTGGGACATCCACATATATATGCCCTGACTGTGATGGGTATGAAATCATGGATAAGCAAACCGTTGTTCTTGGTGGCGGAAATACGGGTGCAGGCATGGCGCTTACTCTATTATATTGGTCAAAAGATATCATTTACGTAAACCATTTGAAATCTAAAATTGATGATGAGTATAGAGATAAGTTAACGGCAAATCACATTCCCGTAATTGAAGAGGAAGTTTGTGAGGTTCATGTCGATGCCAATCAGGAGTTAACGGGCATAGAATTAGTATCTGGTAAAATTGTCAGAGCTGAAAAGGCATTTACGGCGTTTAAAGGGAACAAGCTTAATAATGGCCTAGCCTTACAATTAGGTGTGCAGGTCAATGAAAACAATCATGTCGTGGTTCATCCCCGGACTAAAGAAACGAATATTAAAGGAGTTTGGGCAGGCGGCGACCTCGTTGCCCATTCCGAACAAGTCACCATTTCCATGGGAGATGGCACCCAGTCAGCGATATGGATTCATAAGAGGCTGTTAGGCCATCCACTTCCTTATGATTGACAGTTTCCAGAATTAAAAGGCGCCCTGTTCACCAGGCCGCCTTTTACATTGGTATTTAAAGCTTTTCCAGGTCAGTCATTCAATACACCTCTACATTCGATTCCTTCCCTTAAAAACCTTAACCAAAATGAGAATGACCGCGATGATAAGCAAGATATGTATAAAGCCTGCAGCCACTTTGAAGACTAAACCAAGAACCCATAATAATATTATTACACCAATAATCGTCCAAATCATGATAATCCCCCTTTCTTCCCTTTTAAAGGACTTTTTATTAATAAGAATTCCACTTACATTTAAAATACCCATATCTTTCTCTTACAAACCTCCCCCTTATTTTTTACATAAAACTGTAAATGCTGTAAATGATAATAAAGAAATAAGGAATCTTCCATATTGATTATCATTCACCATTAGGAAGAGACTTTCAGATTTTTAAAGGTTCTACAGTTCTTCATTTAGGCAGAAAAAATCATTAGAAAGAAGGAGTCGTTCATTCATGAAAAAGTTTTTCGTCATCTGTTTAACAGCTTGTTCCCTATTCTTAGTCAACCTTAATCATCCGGCTGCACAGGAAAATAAAGCAAAGACTGAAAGTGTACAATTCACTGATGCTCAAAAATCGGAAATCGCTAAGATCCAAAAACAAATACTTGCTGACAAAAAGATATTGATCGAAAAATATGTTGAGTATGGCGCGCTTTCGAAAGAAGAAGCCGATAAAATGGTTTCACATTTTGAAAAACATTATAAAATGATGGAAGAACATAATTTCCAAATACCGCCGCACCGTCCGCATACAGGACATATGCATAAGTAATTGTAAGTTTTTGCCGATATATCCAGATAATCCGACCTGATAAAAAGGCCGGATTATTTTCATTTCTTTCGTACTTGATAAATAAACATGACGCGTTTACCATTTACTAAAGGATTTTATTTCTCTTTAGCGAAATACATAACTATGAGAAATGAAAGGGTGAAAAGGATGAACAAAATAGGTATAACAGCAAGAGACTTATTTCACTTGAAATCAGTAACCGATCCAAAGCTATCACCGGATGGCAGCATGGCGGTTTATGTCCAAACCAGAATAGATGAAAAAACGGAAAAATACATTTCCAATCTGTTTATGTTCAGCCTGATTACGAATGAAACAAAGCAATGGACGTTTGGGGATAATCGTGATACATCACCAGCCTGGTCCCCCGACGGCAAGCATATCGCCTTTATATCAGATAGATCAGGAAAAAAACAAGTCCACATTATAGGGAGCATTGGCGGGGAAGCTCGCCAGCTCACCCATTTTGTCAACGGCGCATCAAAGCCAATTTGGTCCCCTTGTTCCACCAAGTTACTGCTTTCTACCGGGTTAAAGGAAGGCGAAAACCTTAATACGGTAAATGAAAATGATCTATCCAAAGAAGTTAATAGGTATGACCGGATCAAGTACAAATGGGATGGGAGAGGCTATTTTGATCAGTTATATCAGCAGCTTGTAATAGCGGACATTTTTAAGGGAGAATTCACATTGCTGACGGAAAACAATATTGATCATCTTCCGAATGCGTGGTCTCCAGACGGACAACGTATTGCATTCATAAGCGGAGATGCAGAAAGAAGTGATGATGAACTTTTTTCAGATATTTTCATCATGGATCTTGATACGAAATCTTTAGAAAAAATTACGGATAGTACAGGTTTCTTTAGAGATCCTAAATGGTCTCCAAATGGCGAATATCTATCTTTCATAGGCCATAATAAAGAATTTGCCGGTGCGACCTTTTCAAATATCTGGTTATATTCCATCATGGACCAAACGACTAAGTGTTTGACCGACGGATGGGACGTGCAAATTGGAGATTCCGCAATAGGGGATTTCCAAATCGGAGCCGTCGACCCAGGTATTTTGTGGACAAACGATAGCCAAGGTTTTTACTTTTTAATAAGTGATTATGGTAATACCGGAGTATATTATGGTTCCATTGAAGGAGCCATGTATCCATCAATCCTTGACCCGCAGCATATATACGGCCTGACTATAGATCCCGAAAGCCACCGTGCTGTCGTGGCCATCAGTACACCTGTTCATCCTGGCGATCTCTTTGCTTATAACCTTACCAATGGTGATAAGGAACAAATCAGTTTTGTTAATGAGGAGTTTTTGAAGGATAAACATTTGTCCATGGCTGAACCCATTACTTTTCCATCAGTCGATGGGCTTACCATTCACGGCTGGATCATGAGACCGAACGGTTTTAATGGTAGTCAAAAATATCCGCTCATTTTAGAAATCCATGGCGGACCGCATATGATGTATGCTAATACCTATGTTCATGAATTCCAGACCTTGGCTAATGAAGGGTATACTGTATTGTTCACTAACCCGCGAGGGAGTGTAGGATATGGCCAGGACTTTGTAAACGCCTGCCGTGGCGACTATGGAGGCATGGATTATAAGGACTTAATGGCTGGAGTCGATCACGTTCTAGCTACGTATGATTTTATAGACGATGAAGAGTTAGGGGTATCCGGAGGAAGTTATGGAGGATTCATGGTAAATTGGATCATCGGACATACCAACCGCTTCAAGGCGGCTGTTTCTCAGCGTTGTATCAGTAACTGGCTAAGTTTTTATGGGGTCAGCGACATTGGCTATTATTTTACAGAGTGGGAAGTTGGCGGCGATATCATTAACTCTGCTGAAAAACTATGGCAGCACTCTCCATTAAAATATGTTTCCACTGTGGATACGCCTTTACTTTTACTTCACGGAGAAAAGGACTTCCGCTGTCCCATTGAACAGAGCGAGCAATTTTTTGTCGCTTTAAAACGGCAAAATAAAGAAGCCATACTTGTTTCATTCCCAAATGAAACTCATGAGGTATCGCGAAGCGGATCTCCAAAAATGCGCCTGCAACATGTTGAGGAAATCAAGGGCTGGTTCAATAAGTATCTTTAAAAACCAAAACTCTGTTAGCAATAAGCTAACAGAGTTTTGGCTTTTAGTGCTGAATTTGATCTCTGTCTTCGGAAATTGAACTTAAAGCATCTCCAGCCATTGAATTTGTCTGTTGGTGTACAGCAAGATCACCTAATGCCACGACACCGATCAGCTTTTCATTCTCAATGATAGGGAGCCTTCTGATTTGTTCGGTAGCCATTAACTCCTCAGCTTCCACCACCGACATATCAGGCGTACCTGTTACAAGATTGGTGGAGATGACATCAGTAATTCTAGTCGAATTTGGCTTTTTCTCGGCAACACAGCGAATGACGATATCCCTGTCTGTAATGACACCGATTAAATGGTTATTCTCCAATACAGGAATGACACCAACATCACCATTCTTCATTTTGACTGCTGCTTCATATATATTATCCTCCGCAGTGCAACAGTCAACGTCTGTTGTCATGATATCTCTTAAATTAGTCACGGAAATCCCTCCATTTTTCATAAGTTGCTTGTTTATTTTTGACTTTTGTAGAGAAATTATTCATTAAACACGGTCACCCTTCAATCCACATATTTCCCATGATCCGGTTTAGCTAATGAATCGAATTCCTTTGCAAGCTTCGCTAAACCCATTTCCAGTTCTTTCCCTTCAACAGGATACCCGTGCCCCGTTATGGCAACAGCAGGCTTCAGACTTTCCAATAGACGTACCGATTCTTTGGCAGCCTCCCAATCGGTTGTTAAATACCGCGGCGGTCCTGCTATTTCTTTCTCCTGAGTGATAACCTTGTATAGGGAATCTTGCCTGACATTCACAAAAGCATCTCCAGCAATCAAACTCCGGTCACTTTCACGGAAAAGTGAAATATGTCCTTTAGAATGGCCTGGGGTGTGAACCCATTTCCAATCACGAAGCCCGGGAACACTATGATCATCAGGCAATGGCTGAACTTTTTCATCAAGGTTGATTCCCTCATTCGGAAATATCGATGAGATTTTGGCGACCATCCCCCCTTCAACAGTTGGATCCGGTTCGGGATAATTTTCCTGTCCCGTTAAATAAGGCATTTCTTTAATGTGGGCATAAACAGGAGCCTCCCAATACTCCATTAACTCAATAAGTGCACCAACGTGATCGAAATGTCCATGTGTCAAAATAATTGCAGCAGGTGGTTTTTGCGGTCCGTATATTTCTTCAGCAGTATTCTTTATTACCTCTGCTGAAAGTGGCATCCCTGCATCTATCAATACCCATTTATCATCCTTGGGTGACCCTACAAAAATTACATTAACGATTTGGACGGACAGACAATATATATCCTCATTTATAATCTGTACATCTCCACTGGAAACTGAAGTCATTGGCATGAATTTTTCATTCAAATGATTATCATCCATTTATAATCCTCCTATTTTGAACATACTTTTTTATAAAGGATACCCTGTACGGGAAAATAAAAAACAACCTATAATTTTTATAGGCTGTTCAGACTGCAGGCAAATTCGAAAGCGAGCCTACAATTTCTTTTAAAAAGGTGGAGTTGATTTCAGAAATCCGCTCCCTTTCCGCCGACTTTCTGCCAAGCCTCCTCGACGCAAGCGTCTGTGGTGTCTCGGCTAGCCAGTTATTCGGCTGGAGTGTCGCAATTTTCTTCCATCCAATGAGGATTACAGGTGAAAAACTTAAAGGATAAACTAGACTTACATATAAGTTGGGATGAGACCAGCCTTCAGTTTTTTCTAGAAAACATTCTGGCTGATTTCAGAAATCCGCTCCCTTTCCGCCGACTTTCTGCCAAGCCTCCTCACCGCAAGCGGCTGTGGGGTCTCGGCTAGCCAGTTTCTCGGCTGGAGTGTCGCAATTTTCTTCCATCCAATGAGGGTTACAGGTGAAAAACTTAAAGGATAAACTAGTCCTAAACATAATTCGGTGTGAGATCAGCTACAGTTTTTTCTAGAAAACATTCCAGCTGATTTCGGATTCCGCTCCCTTTCCGCCGACTGTTTGCCAATCGTCTCGCCGTAAGCATCTTTGGACTGACTAGACAGTTAAACAATTCTTTTTTTAAAAATCATGGTTCAGGGCGCAGCACTTCCGAATTAATTATATCAACAAACAGAAACAACTTATAATTTATATAGGCTGTTTCTCAGTATACATCCCTCCGGGTAAATACTGTAAAAGATACAATTAAAGCAAGCGCCCACCAAACGAGCAGAGTAATGACGGAGGATAATAAAGTCATCCCTTCTATTGGCGGAGCCGTTCCGCTAATATAAGCGGTCAATTTCAAATTCACCATAAAGAAATATTTCGCTGATTCCCATGATGAAACCATATTGTTCAATATAGCCCCGGAAATCAATGCAGCCAGCATGATACCCATGCCTGCAGGGGTGCTTCTCACCAGTACCGAAAGCATGAAAGAAAGGGTCCCTACAACAACCGCCACCAGCCAGACAAGTCCCAAATCCATCAATAGGAATTTCCATTGTTCCACTAGCCTTACTTGACTGACATCCACGTCAGCCCCCTTCAATTCAAATCCGGTTATTACAGGGGCTCCCCAACCTTGATATCCGAAAACGATACCCGATAATAGGTAAGACAATAAGGCTGTCACCGCCACGATAATCGACACCGATAATAATAATGTTACATATTTGCTCAATAAGATTTTCCAGCGCTCCACTGGCCGTGTTAGTAAAAGCTTGATTGTCCCTTGACTATTTTCGGAAGAAACCATATCACTAGCCACAATCATGATTAACAGCGGAATGAACAAATCGATTGCATTTTCCAAAAACATGCGTGTAAAAGTGGCTGCGCCTGGTTCTGAGGGATTGATATCATGATCGAGATAATATTGCTGCTGCTTCAGACTAACTTGCAGCTGTTCACGCCATTCATCGAGCATCCTATTGGAGCCCAATCGATTTTGAGTATCAATGATTTGCTGCTGAAGAGCTGCACGCCAATCATCAGTTCCCAACTTCTCCCGCTGCTCTTCCACTTGTTTGTATTGGGCATATGTAAACATCAGGACTAAAATTCCAACGATGAGACCGATTATGATTAACCGTTTCTTTGCCAGCAACTTCATCATTTCATTTTGGACCAAGTTATTCAATGCCCGCACCTCCCCCCGTAACTTGCAAAAACAATTCTTCCAATCCCGGGAGCTTTCGATTCATTTCATGCACCCTTACGCCTGCTTGGTTAAGAGCAGCATTCCATTCAGGTGTCTTGAGTTCATCATAGGCTGTAATGATATATTTTTGATCTAAGGTAATTTCGGTGAAGCTGCTAAGTATTTCCGCGCCCTTTTGAATAGGTTCCACCCGCCAAAATATCCGCTCCTGCGTGGATAATAAGCTCTCCACTGTATCCGTTTTAATAATTTCCCCACCTTTAATGATTGCGACTCGGTCACAAAGTTGCTGGATTTCACCTAACAAGTGTGAGGAAACCAGAACGCTCATACCATCTTCTTCAGCCAACTTTCTGATGAATTGCCGCATTTCACGGATTCCGGCAGGATCTAGCCCGTTAGTCGGTTCATCCAAAATCAATAGTTTAGGGCTATTCAGCATGGCCTGCGCGATTCCTAAACGCTGTCTCATTCCTAATGAATAAGTCTTCACTTTATCGTGAATTCTCGCTTGCAAACCGACGAGTTCAACAACCTCGTCCATTCTTGTTTCATCAACATCAGGTAACATTCTTGCAAAGTGGAGCAAATTATCCCACCCGCTCAAAAATGGATATAACTCTGGATTTTCAACGATGCAGCCCATTTGCTTCATAGCCTTTGTAAAGTCCTGACGAACATCATACCCGCATATATGGATGGAACCCGAGGTTGGCTTAATCAAACCGACCAACATGCGGATCGTCGTCGTCTTGCCTGCTCCATTCGGTCCTAAAAAGCCGAAAACTTCCCCTTCATTCAGCTCAAAATCAATTCCTTTAATAATTTCCCTTTTGCCAATCCTTTTTTTCAAGTCCCTGACGGACAATGTCACCTGTTTCATCGTTCCACATCCTCCCATTTTATTAAAGGAGCAACTCTATCAGCAATTAAACGATATCCCTTCTTATTAGGGTGAAATTTATCTGAATACAAATACTCATTTACCGACAATTGAAATAAATCAAAAGTTGGAACGAAAATGGCATTTTCATAAAGAGCCACGACTTCCGCCGTTTCATTATTCCAGTCCCGTACAATGCGGTTCGTATCAAAGTCTTCATCCAAATCTATAAACGGATTATACAGCCCAAGCAACAAAATGGTAGCTGTATCATTGACTTTATTGATATCTTTAAAAATTTCATGTAAATTTCCCAAGAAATTCTTTTGGGATACCGTAATAGCTTCACGATCATATTCAAGCAGGGTCCTGCCTTTTTGAAATAAATCGTTACCCCCGATTGTAACTAAAATAACATCAGCAGCCTGGATTTGGCGCTTCACTTCCGGTTGTCTAACTTGCTGTACCAATTCTTTAGACACTTGTCCATTAATTCCCAGGTTATGAATGATTGGTTTTCTATTGTACTCACTCTTTAAATCTTCAATAACAAGTCCAACGTAACCTTTCCCTGTTTCATCACCTGTGCCGCGGGTCAATGAATCGCCTATTGCAACTACCGTAAAATCATCGGGAAAATCATTTTTTTTAATGGCGGTTTCTTCAATCACTTCCTTATCGGAAGTTCCCTTTCCATAATGGTCCAAAATCGCCCATCCAAGACAAAATAAAAAAAACAGGCCGATAAAAGCTGATGCGATGGTAATGGCCAACACTTTTGGTTTGCTCAAAAACACTCACCCTTCCATTCATTCTCTATCTTCCATTAAATCATATTATTTCCAAAAATAAAAAACTGATTGTTTTGGTTAAAATTCCCAATACATAAAAGATATCTTTTATAAACTTACCGCGGAATGGGATTACAAAAGGGGTTCTCTCTAAATTTTAAACAAAGTTGATTGGAACATTCGAGACTTCTGAGGAAAAAGCGTGTCCAAGGTAGACCTGGCAGGCTAAAGAACAGCGGAAAGCGAGTGCCTTTCATTCCAATCAACGTGTAAATTATACAAACCCTTATAAAATTGGAGACAAATACATTTTCACCGAGTTTGTCTACTGAGGAATTTTACTGAACCCCTGCGCCCTTTCAAAGTATGTTCATTCTGCTTGATCATTTAGCCTACGTTCTCTAAAATTTGTAAATAGAATAGAGAAAGACCTCTTCACCATGATAGGCAAAGAGGTCCCTCGCTTTATTTTCCTTCATTTTTCTATTATACCTATGGGTCTCCCCATAACTTTTAATTTTTTTTCATACCACATGAGCCATATTGTAAGCAGCATTCCGATCAGCGTGAGTAAACCATAAAATAAATAGACCGCATATATTCCTGATTTATCCAAGATTATTCCGCCGCTAAAGGTACTGAACCAGTTACCCAATCCATTGCCTATGGCGGAATAAAGCGTTATTGCCGTTACTGTTATACGTACAGGGACAACTTCCCTGATATATTGTAAAGCTGCAGGAATGAATAAGCCAAGTGAAAACCCTTGAATGATCGAAGACACATATACGGTAGCCAAACTTGGTTCGGTGAAGTATAAAACCCAGCGGACCAATGAGGCCGTTCCAGCCAATAAGGTAATTGGCAGCAGGCCTATCTTATGAATCCATGTACCTGCGATTCTCATAAAGGGGATTTCCGATAATACAGCTAAAAGGAACGCAATGCCAATTCCTGTATATGTCCCTCCCCTTGCCTCTACAAACAAACCGTAGTATACGTTATTTGCAAGATTAGGACCAAAAAGCAAGAACGTTATAGCAAGAAAGATAAGAAATCGTTTCATCGTGATCAATTCTTTCATTCCACCGAAAAGCTTCACCTTTTCCCCAGGCGGCTCTTCGGGCAAACGAAGAGCCAGACTAGCCGCGATCAAAAGGCCGAAGAAAAAAGCATAAAATATCACGGAAGGACCCATGAAGGATTCAGATAATTTTCCCATTACAAAAACGGCCACACCGTAACCAAGTGATCCGAATAAACGGATTTTCCCATAATTCGATTTGATTTTCGTTGTATATTGAAGGGTGATGCTATCTGAAACTGGTATTATCGCACTTTGAAAAATAGCCAATGCGACAGCAACGGACACTATAAGTAAATAGTGATCGAACAGCAAGTAACCTAAACCGAATACACCAGCAAGCAACGATGTCATTGCCAGTATTTTTGCCGGTCTCCCGCTCCAATCACATACAATCCCCCACAAAGGTTGAAAAACGATCATCACTATCGGTCCAACGGACATGATCGTACCTATTTCAATACCTGACAAACCTGCCTCATTGGCTAAATAAACGCTTAAAAGCGGTGTTAAACTTCCTACTGCAAAAAATGAAAAAAGGTAAAACACCTTCAAGCTAATGATATTGACTTGCTTTTGTTTTTCCAAATCCAGTTCCCCCATGCAGACATCTTCTACAATGTGTTGATATTTTTTCATTGCTCCCATTAGGCTAAATAGGGAGCACAATTTTAAAGACTGTACCTTTATTGACCTCACTCTCGACAAAGACATTACCCAAATGGCTTTCTATGATTTTAAAGCTGATCATTAATCCTAACCCATACCAGATTTTTTCGTTGTGAAAAATGGTTCTCCCAGTCTCTTAATCTGCTCTGGCGGAATCCCAATTCCTGTGTCGGTAATGGATATTTGCACTTTATCCTCTTTAATTTCAGTCATGACTTTTATGAACCCACCGTCAGGCATAGCTTCCATACCATTTTTAATGAAGTTCAATATGACTTGTTTTAATCGATTCTCATCACAACGAACGAAGATCTCTTCGTCATTACAATCCGAAAACAGCGTGATGTTCTTCTTCCTGGCTTCAAATTCCGTCAAAGATACAACATTTTGAATGATTGGCACGAGATTCTTCATCTCCAAAGTCAAGGCCTGTGGTTTGGCCAATTGTAGGAACTCTTCAACTATCTCATTCACACGATTGATTTCTTCCATGATTATTTCCAGATATTCTTGCTTATTTTCGTCCGTTTCATCCAATTGCAAAAATTCCGTATACCCTTTCATGGAGGTCAAGGGATTGCGTATTTCATGTGCCACTCCAGCAGCAAGCTGACCGACAGCAGCTAATTTATCCTGCCGATGGAGCATCTCTTCCGATTGTTTACGCTCGGTTATGTCATATCTAATTGTTAAATACTGAAATGGCTTTCCTTCTTCGCTGAAAAATGGAACAATTGTTGTATCGACCCAATAAAAACTGCCATCTTTCGTCTTGTTTCTAATTTCACCTTTCCAAACTTTGCATTCACGGACGGTCTTCCACATTTTTTCAAAGAATTCCTTTGAGTGGTATCCAGAATTAACGATCTTATGGGTCTGGCCTATCAATTCACCTCTCCCATAACCAGAAACCTCCGAGAACTTTTCATTCACTTCGATAATGATTCCTTTATCATCGGTAATCGCCACAATCAAGGACTGGTTGATTGCATAATGCATATCTTCCAGTTCTTTAATTGACTCCTTTAAAGCATTTTCTGCTTTTTTACGACTGGAAATATCCGAACGGATGGAAATATATTGATATGGTTTACCCTTTTTCATAAAAGGAACGATAGTTGTATCCACCCAATATACATTACCATCTTTAGCCCGATTGCATATTTCACCATGCCATGTTTTCCCTTTGCTGATCGTTAGCCATAAGTCAGTGAAAAATTCTTTCGGATGATGACCAGAATTGATTATGGAATGATTTTTCCCTATTAGTTCATGTTTTTCATATTGTGATATTTCCAGGAATTTTTCGTTTACATATGTAATGATCCCATTTGCATCCGTGATGGCGACGATCGCCGATTGATCTAAAGCATAACGGATATCGCTTACAGTATTATCACTTTTTGCTAACCGCCGGCCCACGATCGTACTTGAAGCTATCAAGCTGGCAAGGATGAATAATGAAACGAAGCATGTAAGATAAAGCATAAATGGAGTGAGTGGAACAAATTCACCCGCTTCATTTTTCGCGTTCATCGGTAACACCCTTATAAAAAGATAATAGCCTTCAATGATTGCCCCACTCATCAAAAGAGTACTGACTGGTTTTAGCGAGGATTGACTTAATTTTTTAAAATGAAATAAGATGGCAAGTGCTGCTACAAATAAAATAAAGATGCTGAAAAGCGTACTGAAGACCGATAATGGGTTAAAGTTCAAAGAGTGGTTTAATGAAGATGTTCCCATTATATAATTGGATAATATGGCCATCGTAAACATGAAACCGCAAAAAACGATTTGCAGTACTTGTGTTTTATACGAAATGGCCAATAACCCAACCCCTGCGAGAGCGATGGCTAATGCTAACGAAAAAATTATTGTAGAAAAGTTGTTTGCTGCCATTCCTGAATTATCGAGGGTGAATATGACAACAAAATTAAGCGTCCAAATAGCCACTCCCATAGAGCAGCTGCTCCCTATATACACAAGGCGTTTATATCTCTTTATCGTCAGTAATGTTGTCAGTAAATCCAACGCCGTATAACAAGCCATTATTATCAAAAGTACTGCAATCATAAAGAGAACAGGATTTGATGCTACAATTGATTGTTCCATTTTTTTACTTGATCACCTCAAACGTTCTATTCTCCTATATTGTAAAGGAAATTCATAGTACCTCAAAGGTTTTTTATTTCCTTATTCCTATTTATTTACACATCGATTCTTTCTGTGCACCCCATATCTCAAGAAAATGCAGGTTTCTTTCATAAATTCAATAAAATTAGAAATGACTGATGTCCTGTGTGAAGTGCTCACATGAATGGTCTCTTGGTTCCCTCTGGTCACAGCAGGTATATTTGCTTGCACAACATCTTTCACTTATATAAATGCACGTGTTTGCTCACCGTCTCCATAACTACTTAAAGGCTTTCTTTCATTCTGTCTAAAATGACAGCTACTACCCCGCCTTCTCCTTTAGCTGTTTGTCTAGGTCCGTATATGTTGGCATAACGGACAATGGTGTAAGGCACTATGAAGAAAAAAATAAACGAATATAGGATTCAGCATTAATTTAGATAAACCGTAATAAGAAAGGGGAACTTCGAAGTCCTCTTCAGAAATTAGATCCTTCTGTAAATCCACATAAACAGCAGAGGTGGAGGAAAAATTCACTTTCTTAACATTAGCTTTACTACAGGCTTCAAGTACATTAATGGTTCCATTTATATTCACATTCGCATCATATTCGGGTTCAGCAACAGAACGACCTACCTCCACCTGAGCAGCCATATGGAATACAACATCTGGCTTTTCTCTCAGGATTATTTCTTTAGACTCTTTACTTCGTATTTCCTCGGTATGGAGGCCGGCAAGCGGGTGTACATAATCTAAATGTCCAGAATTTAAATTATCCAAAACATGTATCTTAGCCCCATTATGAATAAGTTCGTCGACTAGATCCAATAAAACCTGCCCTCCCGTTACAATGACCTTTATAACATTCTCCTTATCTCTTTTTGAATATCATTTGTTTGTTCATTCAAACTGGTATTAGGCTGTTTACTAGTTAATTAAAGGAAAGAGCTTAGTGATTAGAGTACCCGTTTGATAAATTCTCCATAGACCAATGCTTTAAGGCCCATTCTTGTGCATTTAAACCTAGAATTCTGTAAACTTCATCTGTATAGTAATTGACTTATGCATCTAGATAACAAGTGGGTATGTAAAGCTTAAAATATAATACACTTAACCCCGTTTTTAACTATTTCTGGTATGTCACCTGCAACAATAACGATGACAGACTTTCCCGCAAGTAGAGCTTTAATGCCAGATAATGATTGGTTTTTTATAAATACACCGAAGAAATTATGTACGTATGGCTACACATAAAAATTGCTGAATGAATTTGACGGTTCAAGAGAAGCGAAGAAAAGGATTTACTTTCTCTCCATTAATCCCTCGATTCTGATTAATAACATGTACAAAATGGTATATCCTAGTAAGTCTACCTCGTATCCTAGAGATTGAAGGTATATTATTAACTGCTGCATCTAAGTCCAAACTTTGCCTAAATGTGAAGTTTGAAAAAGTGGCAAGCATTATCTTCATCAAATTCTCCTCGTATTTTTTGTTTGAACGTTTTAAGTTATTCTTTTTAAAAGAATTCAGCTATTAAACTATTATTTAGACTTCTGTCATGATTATGAAAATGTAAATAATAAGGGTCATGTTTGGGATAGAAAAAAAATGAGGAAAGATTCATTGAAAAAAAGAGGGATTCCAAAAGTTGGTTTTGGTTCCTCTCTCTATTTTTGGATACTAGGGGACATCGACATTATATGTGAAAACTACGAGACAATAACTTTTCCAGAAACAGTCACTGGTCCTCATACGACTGATATAAAAATTAAATAAATAATGATACTTCCACAAAAATTCCAAACAATTTTTAATGTGCTGGAAACGTTCGTGAACTATTAACGGGATATGCAAAGGTTAGTGGACTTCTTGCTGGGATATTAACTATTTCAGTTTTCAAAAATACAATTCCAGCACCTATTTTTACTACTATCCGAACTTTAACTGTTCCACTTGCCGGTGATGAAAATATTGGTTTTCTCTAAAACTGATCTCCCAGTACCAGCAGATTTTGCTTCAGGACAAATTCAATATATATCACATATTTCACTATGGATTTAGCAAAATTCTGAAATAGCTTTATTCGTTTCATACCAATATTCTGCTAAATATCGGACGTCTCCCTCTGGAAATCACCTGTCCTAATTAATCATTTCCAGGATTTGTTTAACAAAGCAATCCCAGCATATGACTATTTCCGTATCCTCTTTTTCAGGCCAGTAACATTTCGGTTTAGTATTCTTTTCAAACTGGCCGCTACACTGGCAAACCACGGTAAATCCAAATAAATCTAGCATCCGGAAACAGCGCGTATACAGAGGTTGTTCCCCAAATGAGGATTTTTATTAAAGAAGAAGGCCTTGTTTATATTTTTACTCCCTTTGTTTTTTTCATTTCGGTGAAAAATCACATGTAAGCCGGGCTCTTTGCTCTGGCTTTACTTCCATTTCCTTTAAGCAGGGCATTTCCCATCTAACGTTTTTGATGAGGCCATCGGTACTTTCCCTTCAGACGACCATACCCCTCTCAGCTCAAAGGGACAATGAATAATGTATGGATGTCTGCCAATCAATTCAGCCAGAATCGTTTACCGCTACCCGTACATCCTACTATGAAAGTGGGCTTTTTAAGCTTCTCCAGCATAATCGTTCCTTCACTAAAAAAAGGTTTTCTCTATAAATATTTGCTTTCCTGGTGGAATTAAACGGCATTTTACCCTTGAAAGTTAATACCCAGTGAATTCAGCATGCTGATAAATTGAGTACTATATTGCTCAGGAGTAAAAAGAGTTGTCACATGTTTTGTGCCTTGAGTTCGAATAGATTCCCTTAATTGATGATTTGCCATAAGATCTATCCCTTCATTCATCGCCTGGGAAGTATTTCCAAGTGAATAAAATTTCCCTGTCTGATTATGGATGATGGAGCTACTTACTCCATCGGAATCCGAAGATAGAACTGGACAACGGCAGCTCATCGCTTCAACAATTGCATAGCCAAAACCTTCTACCTTAGAAGTAGAACAAAGAAAACCACCTGAATCGCCAATCATTGAAAAATAGTCAGCCATGCGTTCGTTTGGCACATTTGAAAAGATGGTAAGGTTATTTTGCAGATTTAATTGTTTTGTTAATCGATTAAATTCATCTCTTTCTGTAGGTGACGACAACGTATGGTCCTCAAACATATATAATTTTATATCAGCATTATAGACTTTGATAAGCTGATGGCCAATTTGTAAAAATTCTCTCCAGTTTTTATTGTCTTCTATTCGTCCAGTCCATGCTATAATCGGTGAATCTACTTTTGGTAACGCTCTATATAAAAATCGGCTTGTATCAAAGCAATTATGGAAGATAAATTTTGGAAATGAAGGATAAAATTCATTCAGCAAGCTAATTATGTGTGGGGTTATTGAACTTAAAATCCCATTACTATACCCAGTGACATAAGGGATCGCATTCGCTAATTCTGACCTGGCAATATGTTTGGGGCCAAATCCTTGAATTTCCCAAATAATATTTCCCTGATATCCTAAAGATCTAAATTTTGGAAGTGAATTATAATCCGAAGTAATGATGATCGCACTATAATTACCTTTATTTATAATTGTTTTTATTTCATTATCGTCATTTGTAATAAACGTAGGGGCATCATGATTATTGACTAACTCTCTTACTTTTTGATAATAAAGAAAGTGACAGTTAATGTTTTTCTTTTTGAGAGCAGAGCTTCTTTGTCGATTTAAAGTCTCGACTCCCCCACTTGAAACATAATATACAAAAAGTATATTCATATTCTACCTCCATTCATCTTTCATTAGAATGGTACCCTGAATTTATAATTACCATTTTTCATCACTAAATAAATACATACCAAAATCATTTAAATTTAATAAGTGATCTTTAGAAACTAGATTTCCATGAATATCGTAAATAAATTTGTAGAAATCCAAGTTTTCAACTAAGCGTTCTGTCAAGGATAATCGGCTGGAATGATAAGAATCAAACTTTGTTTTTATTTTAATGCTAGTTTGTAAAGCTAGAGCTTCCTGTAAAAACGGTGGATGTATAGACAAAAATAAAGTTGGTCTAATTCTTTTTAAATATTCATTAAGAGCAGGTATTAAGAAGTATTCACCGGCTTCGATATCCATTTTTATAAAATTAATATCCGTGAAATTATATTTTAAGACTAGATCTTCTATGGTTAATGCTGTGACTGTATGATATTCATCTGAACTCGTTGGAATAATGCTTGATGAAGAGTCACCCATTTCTATTCTTTTAAATAGTTTGATATTGTCACTTTTATCATCCAAAGCCTCACTGATACAGGTTACATTCGAAGATATGCCGGGATTTAATTGAATATTCTTTAAAAGTTCCTTATAAGCAATTGGGTCAGGTTCTATAGCATAAACATGTTTAGCTCTATTTACACCATATAATACTGTGGGCCCTATCCATGCACCTATATCAAGATAGGAATATTGATTATTAAGAAATCTATCAAAAATATCGAACGTATCCAGTTCCCATTTATGGAAATTATTCCAAAACTCTTGAAAAAAAGGTGTGTCATGAACTTGAAAATTAACACCTCTAAGATGAATATTTTTATGAGATAAACTCATTTCAAACCCCCTTTCCGTGTATTTAATTTTTAATATTAATCCCAATCTAAGAAAAAACGCAAATCAAAAATAAGATCATTCCTTGACTACGATAAAAATGAAGAATATCTTTTATAGAAGTTTCAATATGGAATAGCTGCTTTCCAGCCTAAGTTTATAAGTTTTTCAGGCAAACAACATTTTTCCTATACGGTGCAACTTTCCGTTAAGACACTCAGAACATTTTTCTCAAGATTGACAAAGTCAAAAAAACAATGTTCATGAAACTCAACTAATGGATGGGTTTCTATACTTGGAATGCGGTCGATTCGTGATTTCGTACCGGGATGGATACTGCAAAATAATCGTTTTTTATAAATCTCAAACTAAATTTAAACTTTTTATTATTTCTAAACGTCGATCTTTATGATCCGCATTTTCTGCCCGATGAATCGTTAAAAGAAAGTAGTCATTCTTCTTCAATTCAAGCTTTGTTGTTATATCACTTTTCTCAATTTTATCTTTGTAATGTTCTAACACCTCATAAAAGGGGTTGCTAGGACAGAATAATCAGAATTTTTGGAATCCCCTCTTTTCCCAAATTCTCTTTACTTTGAAGGAGTACAGGGTAAATTGAAACTAGAAATCTCATCAATAACACGTCGTTTTTTTCTTCATGTACCTCAAGGTCAAAACAGCGGTTTCCAGCTTCCATATGAATAACAGGAATCCCCATTTTTTCAGGTAGGATAGCATCCAAACCACTATTTGTATCCCCGAGAACCAATATCTTATCGGGCTATTCCTTTAAAAAATCGTTTCTTAGTTCTTATACATGACAGAAAACCGCTGTCCTAGCGTCCGCTAATAGCTGGAAGAATACCCCACTTAATGAAGAAGTGAAATTTTGTCCTGTGTGCACCTGAATATGCTTCTCAGCAAAAGCGTCTAGTTTTTATAATAAGACTTTGGCGTATTATTTCAGGACGTGTCCCTAAAATAGTCATCACTTTCATTTTCCATCTCCTAATATAAGGAAAACCTTTATATTCAGGCATATCTACAGCTTGACCACTTACCTTTCTTATACATTATGCTTTTGTCCTTTTGTTGCTATAGGCAACCCTATCAAATTTTCACCCATAAAATGACATGCAGGAAGAATCACACTGAACATTAGGACAATAACTTACTTGGAAAACCCTAAATTAATAAAATAAAACTTTCATGAGCTTTCGCTCTTAACACATGTATGTAAAATAAATTCCTCCTGACGATAATATAGTGATACAAACAGTAAGTAGGACGTGGCTTTTTATGGTGCTCGACCCAGAATATAAAACTGTTTGAGTAAATTTGTGTTCAAGCCATTGTTAGCACCTTAATAAAGGAAGATTAATAATAATAAACCAGCAAAAATTCGCTCCCCTTTTTAGTACTAGTTAACTCCTTTATTTTGAAACATATCGCCCTTTTTAAGTGCCTTGATGTTAATCAGTTCTTTTTTTCATCATGGCAATGTTGTTAACGTGCTTATTTCTTGTAATTCAGCAGTCAAAACTCGCTTTGTTGGCAATAAGTTCCCACTAACGTCTCTTGGCCAATTGGATATATGAAAACCATCAGTACCTGTGATTCCGAATTGGAACTCATATTCCTCAAAATTAGGAAACAAAATAAGATTTTTGGATTTTCGAACTTGGATCGAGGCTAAATAACTCATGCACATAGGGGGTTATAGAATCTGCAGTTCCCAAAAAGAAACCACTAATTTCAATGACAGCCGGAGTTAAAGGATCATTTTAAGGATATCAACAATAATGGTTTGCACACCCATTCCTTTGAATTGTCCCTGTTAAAAGCGTGTTCCGGTATAGTTTATTGATACGTTGGATCCGCCGTTAAAAATGGTACGAATTCTGATACATTATCAGGATCGATGATGCATTGCCTGTCTCAACTGGAGCAGATCCACTTGAACTTCCCCACCAGTTATTCGTTGCATCCAATCTCCTTGGTATGGGATTATACGAACCCGCTGCGATTTTCTGGTTTAATTTCCAAATGAAATCGGTTGATGTAGTTTTTTAAAAAAAGATACACCCCACGTAGTATATGCAGGCGCAATAATACTCCTTTCAATACTTCTTAACCTTCATCTAAAACTACCCCAATACGATTGAAATGAGGTGAGTATTTCTCTTTTTCAGCATTGTATACTCTATACAAATTAATCATCACAATTATCGGTAATAAAAAAGCTTTGGATTCTATAATATCCAAGGTTTTTTTAAAGAACACAATATTTTGTTATACTATTGTTTTGTATGGAGTAGAATAAGAATACATGGTAATGACAAGCATTAACAACCCTGTTTCTTCATACCAGGACGTTAACAATGATACCAATAATTATTCAGGAATATATGAATCAGAATGTTAATTTCTTTATTTAATTATACCTATAGGTTTATAATTACATAGAACCTATATAGAGAGAAGGAGTGGGTGGCATGATTATGTCAGACCTGGCAGGTGCAAGTACAACAGAAATTATGCAAAAGAAGACCCAGCATAAAAAATTAACACTGAGACAAATTTTACAGAGAGGTCTATTAATTACAATCGGTGCGGTTTTGATGGCTGTCGGCCTCGAGATTTTTTTAGTGCCGAATAACGTAATCGACGGGGGTATAACGGGTATATCGATTATGTTATCTTACATCACTGGATGGAAGCTCGGAATCTTTCTTTTCATTTTGAATCTTCCTTTCTTTTTTATCGGTTATAAACAAATCGGCAAAACCTTCGCATTATCTACCCTTTATGGAATTTTAATCCTTTCCATTACCACTACATTGCTTCATCATGTACCAGCTTTCACTCAAGATATCCTCCTAGCGTCCGCTTTCGGCGGAATGATTCTTGGCATTGGAGTTGGAATGGTCATTCGATATGGCGGCTCATTGGATGGTACAGAAATACTTGCTATACTCGCTAGCAAGAAGCTCCCTTTTTCCGTTGGGGAGATCGTCATGTTTTTCAATTTATTCATCCTAGGAAGTGCGGGCTTCGTATTCTCATGGGATCGTGCCATGTATTCGATCATAGCTTACTTCGTGGCATATAAAACGATGGATATCGTCATCGCAGGTTTGGACGAATCCAAATTTGTCTGGATTATCAGTGATGAATTTAATGATATCGGTGAAGCCATAATGAATCGCCTTGGACGGGGCGTAACCTTTTTAGCTGGTGAAGGTGCTTATTCCGGTGATGATAAAAAAGTCATCTTTTGTGTAATAAACAGGCTTGAGGAAGCTAAACTTAAAGAGATAGTCAAAAGCTTCGATCCATCTGCATTTCTTGCTGTAGGGGATATCGCGGAAGTCCGAGGCGGCCGATTCAAGAAAAAAGATATCCACTAATAATTCATCTGCTTTTTGCTTCATCAAATTGGCAGAAAGATAAAAAAAGCTGAAGGGAATCCCCTTCAGCTTTTTTTATAGCCTTAATAGTTTCTTGGATTGTTAATTGCTTGAAGCATTCTGGTGCCGGGTTTCATCTCGCTGCTACATAACGGACAAACATGTTCATCATTACTTGTAAAGTTATCGCGAATCCAACCTTTGCAATCTTCTGATGTACATTCCCACACCTTTGTTTCTTCAGGAATGATTTCTTCCGTATTATTTCTTCTATACATATATCTCACTCCTTAGAATTGAATTGACTCCGTCCTGCATAACAGATCACAAGCCATAAAGATAAAAGAAGAATAGATGGCGTTTAATCTAAATTGTGAGTAAATAACCATTCGCAAATCTAAGTATGATTATTGTTCTTTCAACCAAACTTTTTGAATGGTAAGAACTTGAGATTACGGCATGAATTTTTCATATCTCAGTTACCATTATATCATATATATGCTTTATATATTTGAGGAAAGATTCTAAAAAAGAAAGTATTCCCCAAAATGAAACACAGTCCCTGACTTACCCTTTAGATAATCGAGACTGCGCCTGTTTAAGAATCCATTCCATATGGTTCTTCTTGCTCGTTCGTTGAACATTCCAAATCGAAGCGAACACGAGAGTAATTTTTAATGCCAAAACCTAAAACAATGAAAGCCCTGCCTCTCTCCCATCCATACGGTTCCTAGACCGTGCCTGCGAGAATCAGATAAAAGCTTGTAAGTACATGTTTATTAATTAAAACCGTCCGTAATTCCAATTGGGTAGATTAAATTCCAAAAGATAAATGGTACATAGAAGTAAGTTAATGAAGAACAGAAATGGATCGAGGAAAATACTTGGTGATAACATGTATTTCTTTTTTCTAAATGTGTTTAACTTGTTTCTACTTCATCATGAAAATGATGAAAAATTATTTTATTAATAAAAATGTTACTTTAAATTACCCTCCAGTGCATTCTTTTCATAACACTGAAATCTAATAATATCATACATATCTTTATATGTAAAGCATTAATGCCAGATAAAAAAGACTCCTCCATCCTTCCTTCTCAAAATAAAAAATAAAGAGGCTATGATTCACCTCTTTTATTTAAACGCATTATACTCATTTTCAATTTTTGGGAGCTCCCTGATTTCTTCAACCAATTGACTTCCACACATTGGGCAATCATAGTTTTCCGAGGCAAAATCTTTTCTCATCCAACCATTGCAATCCGCTGATCCGCATGCATATACTACCGTATCTTCCATAACTATTTCTGGTTCCTCTGAATTCTTTTTACCAAAATACATGAGCAACCTCCTCTTTTTTATAAAGACTCTGATTAAAGGAGCGAAATTTCACCTTTTTATCATTCCTAGTATACGCATTAAACCAAATTCTTATTTATTCAATGAAGAAATTATCCAAAAAACCTTAACACCTTTCGTTTTCCAGCCCTGCCTTAACCAAGATCGCTTTGATCATAAAGTAGGAAATATGTTCGGGCAGGGCTTCTTTAAGTGGTTTCAATTTTTCTGAATCCAATTGTTTTGCAGTTTCCAAAACAAGATTAAAATCTTTCTCCAAGAAAATCTCATCCCAATTGATATTCAAGTGTTCTTCTGCACACTTTAATAAATGATTTTCAATTGAAATGGCAGACAATCCTCGCAATGTCCCTATTTCCTTGATTGATTTGCCTTCCTGATATAAGCGATAGCTTTCTAAGTGAGATGGTTTAGTAGCTCTCTTTACCGTTTCCTTTGTAACCATAGTATTCGTTTCTAATTCAGGGTGTGCCTGTACATACTGGGAAATCACTTGTAAAAATGCGTCTCCGAAGCGTTCGAATTTCTGCATCCCCACCCCTTTGACTTCCAGGAATTCCTCTTCCGTCCTCGGCAGTTTGACGGCCATATCTTTCAAAGACGCATCGGAAAAAATAATGAATGGAGGTACATTTTCCGTACTTGCCAATTCTTTTCTTAACTGTCTCAACTCTTCAAACAGCCCATGATCAGCACTGATGCTGCTTACTTTTTTTATTTCCTTACGCAGGACTTTTTTCTGTCCCAAAAGCACTTCCCTGCCAGCATTGGTAACTTTAAGAACCGGAAACTGTCCGCCCGTCATTTCGATATACTGTTTTGCTGTCAGGAAATCAATGAAATCACCAACATCCTTCGCAGTTTGATCATTGATGATACCATAGGTTGAAAGCTTCTGGAATCCGAACTCTTCAATTTTCTTATTGCGTGATCCCGTAAGCACTTGGGAAATCATCGTTTTACCGAATCGCTCCCCCATTCGCAACATGCACGAAAGGACCATTTGTGCCTGTGTAGTTACATCAATAGAGTCACGTTTATCTGTACAATTTTCGCAATGACCGCAATCTTCAGGGTTTTCTTCTCCAAAATATCTAAGAATGAAGGCTTGCAAACATCCTTCGGTAAAACAATAATCCTTCATTCTGTTCAATTTCTTCAATTCCTGGGATTGCCACTCCTGAGAGGGATTTGATTGATCAATCAAGAAACGCTGTATCTGCATATCCTGTGGGGAATATAAGAGGATACACTCGCTATCCAAACCATCCCTCCCTGCACGGCCCGCTTCCTGATAATAACTCTCCATGTTCTTTGGAGTTTGGTAATGGATGACGTATCTAACATTCGACTTATCGATTCCCATCCCGAAGGCAGATGTCGCTACCATCAAGGGAACGTCATCACGAATGAATTGATCCTGCTGTTCCGACCGTTCTTTTTCATTCATGCCAGCATGATATCGACCTGTTTTGAATCCGGCTTTAATAAGCTTGGCATACAAGGAATCGACTTCTTTCCTGGTTGCTGCATATATGATACCCGATTCATTTTTGTTTTTCTCCAAATAGCGCATTAAAAACCGACTGCGATTTTCTTCTTTCACAACGGAAAAGAACAGGTTATCTCTGGAAAATCCCGTGGATACTGTATGCTGTACAGATATGCCGAGCGACTGACATATATCATCGGTCACATGCGGTGTGGCAGTTGCCGTTAAAGCCAGTACAGTCGGAGCGGATGGCATGTTTTTCAATAAGGTTTTGATTTTTAGGTAGCTTGGCCTGAAGTCATGTCCCCATTGAGATATACAGTGGGCCTCATCAATGGCAACCATAGAAATTTCCACATTAAATAGATCCTGTTGAAATGCAGGATTTTCCAAACGTTCAGGTGCAACATAAACCAGCTTATATCTACCGTGCTTAATATCGTTCATTCTATTGGATGATTCTAACCCAGAAATGGAGCTATTAAGAAACGTGGCATCAATCCCATTTTGTTCGAGGGCATCTACTTGGTCCTTCATCAAGGAAATTAGTGGGGATATAACGAGTGTTACACCTGGCAACAGAAGGGCTGGAATTTGGTAACATATTGATTTACCTCCGCCGGTAGGCATGATTCCCGCTGTGTTTATTCCTCCCAACACCTGTTCGATAATCTGTTCCTGACCTTTTCGGAATGACTCATAACCAAAGTATTCTTGTAAATATTCACGTGCTTTTTCCATCAATTTACTATTCCTCCTATTTAACTTCTAAGGATTTATAAGGATCTATTTCTTCTATTGTACCTGCTTTTCCCGACAACCTAAAGGACAAAAAAGCAGACACAATATGTCTGTGTCTGCTTTTTCAATATATAAACATGTTTTGCATGGCTAAATTAATTCAGGATTTGCACTTTAACGTTTTTAACGCCCCAATTCACGGCATCCTGTTCGTTTGGAACAAATATGTCCACTCTATTCCCTTTGATGGCACTGCCTGTATCGGCTGCCGTTGCATAGCCATAACCTTCAACATAAACCTTTGATCCTAGCGGAATGACTGATGGGTCCACAGCAATCACCTTTGCATCAGGATTAGCTTTCAAGTCCACTCCTGTTGCTGTTGTTCCGCTGCAGCCTTGACAATCAGCCGTATAGGCAGTTGCACTAACAGTAATCTCTTTTCCAGATTCGGCTTGATCTTGGGATTCATTGTTTGAATCTGCTGGTTCCGATTGTTCAACCGGCTTAGTTTGTTCTGCTGGCTTAGTTTGTTCAGCTGGTTCGGATTGCTCTGCTTGTGCAGCTTGCTCTGATTTCTGTGCAGGCCCTACACTTGCAGCTTCGACTTTGTTAGCTGCCGGTTTAATGACAATTTCTTGACCAGGATGGATTGTATCTGAACTTAAACCGTTCCAAGATTTAATATCATTTACCCCTACATCATATTTGTGTGCAATTCCCGATAATGTGTCCCCTGACTTTACTTTATAATGCTCTTCTTGAGAAATATGTATGGTTTCTCCGGCATAAATCGCGTCTGAAGACAAATCGTTCCAAGACTTAATATCTTCTACTGATACTTTATATGTTTGAGATATCCCCCATAATGTGTCTCCATCTTTCACTTTGACATCTTCTGCTTGTACCGGAATTGTGAATGCACCGGATATAGCAGCCGCTGCCGCTAACGATAAGATTGATTTTTTCATATGTTGTTACCTCCTTGTGAGCTGCTTTATAAGCTACGAGTTAAATCTTAACATAGTTTTTTTCTATACAAAGAACAAACAGATAAAGAATAGATGACAAACATCACAGTAAGATAACGGGACTATAACAAGATTTTATAATATTCTGAAAAAATATCATTTTCCATTTAATTCCCTTTCCAGGCCACAGGAGTCATATTATGCATTACCGAGGCATAAAAATTAGAGGCTATATCTTTACAAAGGAGGTATTTTTTGTGACTCGCGAAAAGACTTTTACCCTAGTTAAGTCATATAAACCTTTCCATAGTAAATTCGATCCGTGTCCTCCAATTGGGAGAAAGTATTACAGGACACCTCCTAATTTGTATATTAATTTTCAACCGCCCAATATGGAGCAGTTCACTCCGGAAGAAGCTTTGAAATACGGTACACTTTGGAAATTCTTTTATGATTTTTATGATAATCCATATCGGGAAAGGGAGACGTAAATGAATAAGAAACTGGATGATGAATATTATCAGTTGCTTGAACAAATACAGGCTGCCGATTTCGTACTTGTCGAGTTGACTCTTTATTTGGATACACATCCTAACGACCAGCAGGCTTTACAGCAATTCAATCAATTTCATGAATACTCCCAACAACTGAAATCGGTTTTTGAGCCTAAATATGGTCCATTATTGGGATTTGGAAACAGTCCAGGCGGTGAAAATAAATGGGAATGGGGCCAAGGCCCTTGGCCATGGCAGGTATAAGGAGAGATGAGCTATGTGGGTTTATGAAAAGAAGCTGCAATATCCAGTTAAAGTAAGAGACTGTAATCCCCGATTGGCTAAATATTTAATAGAACAATATGGCGGTGCTGATGGTGAGTTGGCTGCAGCACTCCGTTACTTAAATCAACGATATACAATTCCGGAAAAAGTCATTGGCCTGCTTACGGATATCGGAACGGAAGAATTTGCCCATCTCGAAATGATCGCCACGATGATCTATAAGCTTACAAAAGATGCCACACCTCAGCAGATGGCAGCCGCCGGGCTAGGGGATCATTATGTCAATCATGATAGTGCCCTTTATTATCATGACGCAGCAGGGAATCCATGGACCGCCACTTATATCCAAGCAAAAGGAGATCCGATTGCAGATTTATATGAAGATATAGCTGCTGAAGAGAAGGCCAGAGCAACCTACCAGTGGTTAATTGACATCTCGGATGATCCTGATATCAATGATTCACTCAGGTTTTTACGCGAGAGGGAAATTGTCCATTCGATGAGGTTCAGGGAAGCGGTGGAGATTTTAAAAGAAGAAAAAGGTAAAAAGAAGTTCTTTTAATGAAATTCACAATAAAAAAGCAGCGGATAAAATCCGCTGCCCAGACTGTAGACAAACTCGATGAAAATCGAGTTTGTCTATTTTTATGGCTTGTACAATTTGGACGTTGATTTCCAC